>NZ_DGMR01000023.1:87640-88425 GCF_002388495.1 Thalassospira sp. UBA4513 | reverse complement strand
GTGTTGCCACCGCCGATGACGATCACGTTGTTGCCAACCGGCATGTCGGATTTCGGTTCGGTCTGACGCAGTTTTTCGATGAAATTGATTGCATCATCAACGCCCGGGAAATCTTCGCCCTTAAGGCCAAGATCATTGGTCGAACCAAGGCCGACACCAACGAAGACGGCGTCGTATTTTGCCTTGAGGTCGGCAACGTTGATGTCCTTGCCAAGCACCTTGTTATATTCGATTTCAATCCCGCCAATGCCCAGAAGGAATTCAACTTCGCGCTGGGCGAAATCGTTGGTCATCTTATAAGCAGCCAGACCATATTCATTAAGCCCGCCCGGTTTCGGCTTGGCTTCGAACACGACAACGTCGTGGCCCAGCATCGCCGCACGGTGCGCGCATGAAAGGCCCGCCGGGCCGGCACCGACAACGGCAATGGTCTTGCCGGTTTTTGGCGCACGTTTGAACGGATGGGGCAAATCGCGCGCCATCAGATGATCAACCGCGTATCGTTGCAGGCTGCCGATCTCAACGGCGGTATCTTCGGCGACGTTACGAACGCAGGCCTCTTCGCACAGCACTTCGGTCGGGCAAGCCCGCGCACAGGTGCCGCCCATGATGTTGGCCGACAAAATGGTCTTTGCCGCCCCGTCCGGGTTGCCGGTGCTGATTTTCCGAATGAAGGATGGAATATCGATTGATGTCGGGCATGCGGTCACGCATGGCGCGTCATAGCAATACAGGCAGCGGTTGCTTTCCGCCATCGCCTGAAGCGTGGAATAGGCCGGATGCAG
>NZ_DGMR01000023.1:85670-87592 GCF_002388495.1 Thalassospira sp. UBA4513 | reverse complement strand
AGGCCTGAAGTTCGGAATAGGCCGGATGCAGATCGGAAAAACCGTCATCTGCGTCATTGTGACCAGCACCGCCATGAACGGCACCGGATTTTGAAGCTTGCTTGGCCTGCAAGGTGGTCATTTGTTTGTCTCCCTGCCAAAAAGGCGTCCTCTCCTGACGTCATCGAGAGACAAAACAAGAATGACATTACAATCGACCGCGGGCCAAAAATGATCGCAGCTATCGCGCGATCAGAATGCAATTATGGCGTTACGTGGACGGGCGGGCCCGACCAACTCAGGGTCTCTCGTACTGACATTCTTGGCGTATCCGTTCAGGCAATGCTGAACTGTTTCCCAGTATTTGATCTGCCGTGTGGTTATAGTTTCGGGGTTATCCCCGGTTGATACACGTGCAGATGCCTCTCTCTGACGGATACAGCATGTCCAATCCTGATCATTTGGTCAAGATTAAAAATCCGAATTCTTGGTTGGGTCGCAAAACACCTGCATCCACGCCGAAAAACCGGGGCCCGGCACCATCATATCCACATCGGATAGCAGCCCATTGGACATCCGGTATGTCCCTGATTTGGCAACATTTTGTGCTGGCTTTATTTAGACAAACTAAAGTAACGTCATCGGACAAACCCACTTCGGAAAGCCTTCGATGACCCTTGTAAACGATGCCACCGACACCCTGCCTGACCGTCAACCGTCGGTGCGTGCCGTTGCCATGCCGTCTGATACCAACCCGACCGGGGATATCTTTGGCGGCTGGTTGATGTCGCAAATGGACCTTGCCGCCGGAACCGCGGCCGCACGCCGGGCCAAGGGCAGAACCGCAACCGTCTTTGTCGACAGCATGTCGTTCCTGCGTCCGGTCCATGTCGGCGATGAAGTGTCGTTCTTCACCGAAATCATCCATGTCGGGCGCACATCCCTTCGCATCCATGTCCAGGCCTGGCGCCAGACCCGCTTTGAAGAAACATCCGATAAGGTGACCGAAGGTATCTTTACCTTTGTCGCGCTCGATGAGGCTGGTCGCCCCCGCCCGCTTGACCCCGATCCGGAAGACGCCTTGTCAGAGGCGTGATCAAGTCTCCGGGTCAAACATCCGAGCCAAGCAACGGACTTTGCAGATACGCCACAAGCAATTCACCGACCGCGACGAAGCTGTCGATATGAGCACGTTCATGCCCGTGCGATGCATCCAGCCCGAAACAGATCAATGATCCGCGCGCGTCATAGCCAGCTTCAATCCCGGCGGCCACGTCGCTTCGGTAAAACTTGAACACATCGCGGGAATGCTCAATGCCGTTTGCTTCGCACAGATCAAGCATATGGCGATTAAGCTTGCGATCAAACGGGCCGGACATGTCCTTCATCGCAATGGTCACGCCATACTCGCTGGTGTTCTGCCCCGGTGCGAAGGTGCCGTTATCAACTGCCACCAGTTCGGCAATATCATCATCAAGAATATGTGGCGCGCCATGACCGACTTCTTCGGCAATGGTAAACAGGATTTTGCAATCGACCGGCAAGGATACCTTTCCCGTCACAAGCGCACGGACAGCCGCCAGAACAGCCGCCACACCCGCCTTGTCATCAAGATGGCGCGACACGACAAAGCCGCTGTCGGTAAATTCGGCATTGGTATCAATCGCAACCATATCCCCGACATTGATGCCAACGGCGCGCACGTCATCTCCGTTTGACACCCGCGCATCCAGACGCAGCTCAAGCTGTTCCCATGTAACCGGCTGGCTTTCGATTTCGGTGTTATAGGTATGGCCTGATGCCTTGATCGTCAGGATCGTGCCGCGTGTTGTTTTGCCGTTATCGGAATAGACCGTCACGCGCGCCCCTTCGGCAAAGCGCGAAGACCAATGCCCGATCATGGCGACTTCCAGTCGGCCATTATCCTTGATCTGTTTGACCAT
>NZ_DGMR01000023.1:84147-85626 GCF_002388495.1 Thalassospira sp. UBA4513 | reverse complement strand
CTCGGTCATGCCCGTCGGGCTGTCAATCGTCAGAAGCCTTGCCAGAACCGCACTGAGATATTGTCGATCAATATGGGTTTCAGACATGATACCCGTCCTTAAATTCCTAGATAATGTCGGCTCAAAGATCAGTGTTTGGTTGCGATACCCGAAAGCGCGCGCAATTCGGCACTGGGTGACAAGTCACGCGGCAGATCGATATTGCCCGACCGGAAAAAGCGGTTTTCGACCACCGCTTCCTGTTCTTCCATCAAACGTTGGGCGGCACACATGTGTTGATAGGTAACCGCACGCGCCGTTTCACCATCGCCCTTGCGAAGCGCTTCGATCAGGCGGAACTGATAGTTGCGCCCCGTTTCGCGCAGTTCGGTGTTGGGTTGATCATAAATCTTTTTGCAGACCGTCAAATTCATCAGCAAATCGATCATGAACCGGCAGATAAATGACAACAGCGGATTGGGGCAAAGCTCCACCAGAACCAGATGGAATTCCAGTTCCTTGATGCGTTGGCGTCGCGCTTCCTCGATCGAGGTCGGATGGCTTGCATACCATGTCATGACCTCTTCAAGCCTTTCAAAATCGTCCTCTTCCAGATGACCGATACAGGCCGCGGCCATTTCCGGTTCCAGCAAGATCCGAAGCTCGTAAATGTCGCGGATCGTCAGATCCTTGAAAAAGAAGTAATTGGCCAGAAGTTCGACCGCGCGTCCCTCGGACACGGTATCGATAAACGCCCCGCCGCCCGGTCCGGTCCGGGTTGCGATAATCCCCTGCGTTTCCATTGATTTCAGAGCTTCGCGCACGGTCCCCTTGGATGCGCCCAACAGTGTAATCAGTTCCGCTTCCTGTGGCAGACGCTCGCCCGGACGCAGCCCCGTTTGCGCGATATAGTCTTTCAGCGCGTCGGCAATGATATCGGAACGTTTACGCTCTCGCTTGCGCGGGCGTGTGGTCAGTTCCAAGTCCTGTTTCGGCCCCTTGATCGGGTTTTTTGTCATTTGTTTTTCCCTGTCGCGCCCAAACGCATTCCGGCCCCTATTCTATCCTTTTTCAGGACCTTGTCACCGGATTGAGCGGATGCAGACATGCCGCATCGTGGTTATCCAAGCCGTATTGTGCATCCGGGACGGTGGCAACACAATCATCCTGGGCCCGCGGGCAGCGTGGCGCAAAGGCACAGCCCGGCGGCGGGGCCAGCGGATCGGGCAATTCGGCACTGGCATCTTCGACCGTAAGGCCGCGTTTACCCGGTACTGGCGCACTATCAAGCAACAACCGGGTATAGGGATGCTGCGGCTTTTCAAACAATGCCCGTCCCGGCGCCTGTTCAACGACCCGGCCGAAATACATCACGGCCACCCGGTCACTGACTGCTTGGACCACGGAAAGGTCATGACTGATAAACACATAGGTCAGGCCAAATTGCGCCTTGAGTTCCGCCAGAAGGTTCAAAACCTGCGCCTGCACAGACACATCAAG
>NZ_DGMR01000023.1:23594-83948 GCF_002388495.1 Thalassospira sp. UBA4513 | reverse complement strand
CGCAGATTGACCGCATCCATCAATTCCTTCATCCGCTTATCGAGCGCATCGCCCGAAAGACCACGCAAATGACGCAAGGGGGCCGCCAGCGTTTCACGGACCAGCCTGCGCGGATTAAGCGAGCTGATCGGATCCTGAAAGACATACTGGATGCGCTTGGACAAGGCGTGGCGATCCTGGGCGATCAGATCATTCATATCCGATCCGGTCAGGGTAATATTGCCCTCTGTCGGGCGATCCAGCCCGACCAGCATGCGGGCCAGTGTTGACTTGCCACAACCTGATTCCCCGACAATGCCCAATGTTTCACCCTTGCGCACCGCCACATCAATGCCGCGCACGGCATAGACCATGGGTTTCGGCCCGCCCAAAATCGTGCGGCCGCCGCCAAAGGTGCGCACAAGGTCGCTGGTTTGCAAAACGACGTCAGACGTCTCAGACATTTGCCGCCTCCATCGGTTTGATACAGCGCACACCATGGCCGTCGCCCAAATCATCAAAGCTGATCTCACCAACCCGGCATTTATCCTCTGCCCGTTCGCAGCGATCAGCAAAGGCACACCCGGCTGGCAGGTTGTTAACGGCCGGTGGCAATCCCGGAATAGCCGCAGTGCGACGGTCCGGCTCACCCAGACGCGGCACGCAGTCAATCAGACGCTTGGTATAGGGATGCGCCGGATGGCCAAGAACCTGTTCGGTCGTGCCCATTTCAACAATGCGTCCGGCATACATCACCGCCACCCGGTCACAAATTTCCGACACCACACCAAAATCATGGGTGATGAACAGGACCGAAGTCCCGTGATCGGTGCGCAAATTGTTCATCAATTTCAAAATCTGCGCCTGCACGGTGACATCAAGGGCCGTCGTCGGTTCATCGGCGATGATAAGTTGCGGCTCATTGGCAAGGGCCATGGCAATGCCGACACGCTGGCGCATACCGCCCGAAAGTTGATGGGGATAGTTTTCCGCCCGGCGTTCCGGGTTGGGAATACGCACCATGCCCAAAAGCTTAACCGCCTTGGCCCAGGCATCCTTGTAGCTCATGGCGTTATGGGCGCGGATCGCCTCGACCAGCTGATCGCCAATGGAAAACAGCGGATGCAGCGTTGAAAGCGGATCCTGGAATACATAGGCCGCCTTGCCACCGCGAATGTCGCGGACCTCGCGTTCGGACATGTCAAACACGTCCTTGCCATCAAACATCACCCGGCCCCCGGCAATCGTGCCGGGTGGCGATGCCACAAGCCCCAAAAGCGAAAGTGCGGTTACCGATTTGCCGGACCCGGACTCGCCCACCAGACCAACGCATTCATTCTTGCCGACCGAGAAACTGACACCACCCACGGCCTTGTAGGTGTCATCTCCCAGAACGAATTCGGTGCGAAGTTCGTCAACGGCCAGAACGGTGTCATCGTCAACCGGATGACCTGTGCCCTCGTCGCTGCGATCAATCTTGGTCATGGGCGCCGGACGTGCGAGCGCGCCCGATTTCAAACGCGGATCAAGCACATCACGGATGCCATCACCCAGCAAGTTGATGCTCATCACCAGAATAAAGATCATCGCACCGGGAATGGCCGAAAGGTGCTGGGCGGTCGTGATCAGTTTGCGCCCCTCGCCCAGCATGGAGCCAAGGTCGGCCTGTGGCGGCTGCGCACCAAGCCCCAAAAAGCTCAAACCTGCCGTCTCAAGGATCATCCAGCCGACCGTGGTCGAAATCGTAATCACGATCACCGGCATGACATTTGGCAGGATTTCCGTCACCAAGATACGGATATGCCCCTTGCCAGACAGCTTGGCGGCATCAACGAATTCACGATGCGCAATACCCACCGTCACACCGCGAATGTTCCGCGCAAAGAACGGAATATTGACGACCGCAATCGCATAAAGCGCATTCATCAGACCCGGTCCAAGGGCTGCGACAATCGCCAGTGCCAGAAGGATATAGGGAAAGGCCATCAACATATCGATGCCGCGCATCATGATGTTGTCTGTCCGCCCGCCGAAATAGCCCGACACTATCCCGATGGTCGATCCGAACAGGGCCGCCACCAGGGATGCCGAGATCCCGACCGCAAGACTGACCCGTGTGCCCCAAAGCAAACGCGACAAGAGATCACGTCCCAAATGATCCGTGCCCAGAAAATGCCCCTCCGAGAAAGGCGGCAACAAACGTTGCGCCGGGTCGGTCACATCCGGATCGGGCAGCGGAAGGATCGGCGTGATCAAGACAAGCGCGATGACAAGGGCAAGGATCGCAGCCCCCATCAGGGCCAGCTGATTACGCGCCAAAAGCTTAAACGCCGAGGGCCGCGCAGAACGCTTTTTGGCTTTGATATCCGGTGCTGTTGCTGTGTTGCTGGTCATGCCTTCACCCTCGGATCAAGCAGATGCTGCAACACATCGGCAAACAGATTGAAAAGAACATAGCTGCCCGCGACCAGAACCACGCCTCCCTGTACAAGCAGGATATCACGGGTCGAAATCGCATTGACCAGCATGCGACCAATTCCGGGCCACTGGAACACGGTTTCAATATAAACCGCCCCGCCCAGAACAAAGCCCGCCTGCACCCCGATCACCGGAATGACATTCACCAGTGCTGCCTTGAAGGCATGGCGATAAATCACACGGTTTTCATCAAGCCCCTTGGCGCGCGCGGTGCGAATGAAATCCTGACGCAGGACTTCAAGCATGTTCGATCGGGTCAACCGGGCAATAATCCCGGTTGCCACCACGGCAAGCGTGACCGACGGTAAAATCAAATGGCGGATCAGATCGGGCAAATCCCCACCACCATAAATCGCATACATGCCGCTGACCGGAAGCCACCGCAATTCAACGGCAAAGAACATCATCAATAAAAGACCCAGCCAGAAACTGGGCACGGAAATGCCAATCAGGACCGCAAAGGTCAGCGCCTTGTCCGCCCAGCCATATTGACGCACGGCGGAAATTACCCCGGTCAAAAGGCCAAAAATGGTACAGAGAACAAGCGACGTACCCGCAAGGATCAGGGTCGCGCCAAACCGTTCAAGGATTTCATCCAGAACTGGTCGGTTCAGGCTATAGGATCGCCCGAAATCGCCCTGAAGCATATTTGTCAGCCAGATCCAGTATTGTTCGACCATGGTTTTGTCCAAACCAAGATCGGCACGCAACTTCTCGACATTATCCGGCGTGGCATAGGATCCAAGGATCGCCAATGCCGGATCGCCGGGGATCATCGACATAATCAAAAATACGATCACGGTCAGGCCCAGTAAAACCGGCACCATCAGGATCAATCGACGTAAAATATAGACGTGCATGGCAAGGCTCGTCTGGCTATGTGCGGGAAATGGGATTTAAAGCAAAAATGCCGGGGCTGGCAGGCCATGCCCCGGCATTGATGTATCAGATCAGTTCTTTACGACATCATCAAGCAGCAGGAAGAAGGACGGCTGCAATTTGAAACCATCCACCATCGTGCTTGAAACCGCATTCTGTTTCCAGTTTGCGATAAAGGCCCAAGGTGCATCGTCATAGACGATTTCCTGCATCTCGCGATACAGCTTGGCACGTTCGGCCTGATCGGTCGAAGAGCGGGCTGCTTCAAGAAGCTTGTCCACTTCCGGGTTGGAATAGTACCCCGAATTGAAGCCACCCTTGTCCGGCCATGCATCGGTGCGCAGTGCCAGATATGGCAGGGTGTCGGGATCGTTGGTCATCCATGCCATTTCTGCCATGTCCGCCTTGCCTTCAAGACCCGGGTTCACCTTGCCAAGGAAGGTGTTCCATTCGTAGGTCTCGATTGCAACCGTCAAGCCAACCTGTGCCAGATCCGCCTGAATAGCTGCCCCCATCGGAACCGGATCAAGCATGCCCGAGCCGCCTTCGGTGACATAGAAGGTAACTTCTGCCCCTTCGGCACCGGCTTCCTTGATCAGCTGTTTGGCCTTTTCAACGTCATGCGGATAAGGCTGGAGCTGCTCGTTATAGGCCCATGCAAAGGCAGGCGGGGTGGGACCCGATGCGATTTCAGCCGTCCCCTGCAGGACGTTTTCCACCAATGCCTTTTTATCAATGGCATAGTTGATCGCCTGACGGACTTTCTTGTCCTGGAACGGGCCTTCTTTCAGATTGAGGATCAGGAACCACAAGTGCGGGCCTGCCTGTTCATAGACGCTGAAGTTATTGTCGCCCGCAAGCTGGGTCAGGCTGTCTGGCGGGACTTCGACCATCAGGTCAATACCGCCAGCCATCAATTCAGCCACACGGGTGTTAGCATCCGTAATCGGACGGAACACAACTGCTTCAAGCTTGGCAGGATCTTCCCAGTAATCGTCGTTGCGTACGACAACCACCTTGGCGTTGCTTTCCCATTCGGCAAATTTGAACGGACCGGTGCCCACCGGGCTGCGGCCAAAGTCTGCCCCGTTTTCCGCAACAGCCGTCGGCGAAACAATCAGGCCGGTCGGATAGGCAAGGTTGGACAGGAACGGCGCATAAGGTGCGTTCAGCTGGAACTTGACGGTCAGGTCATCGACGACTTCGACCTCTTCCACCGCGCTAAAGAAGAAGGCAAGCGGGAAAGGACCGGTGTCATGTTCAGGATGATTTTCATCAAGCATGCGGTCAAAATTGTATTTGACCGCCTCGGCATTGAATGGTGTGCCGTCATGGAAGGTCACATCATCCCGCAGATTGAAAGTGTAAACCGTGCCGTCATCTGAGATCGTCCAGCTTTCTGCAAGGGCGGGCTCGGCTTCGAGCGTGCCGTCCTTGTAGCGGACCAGACCATCATAAACATTCATCAGAATGCGGAAATCATTCACGGCGGTCACTGCCGCCGGATCAAGTGATTTGGGCTCTGCAATCTGACCGACCACCAGGACACCCGGTGGCGTCTGGGCTTCGGCCGGGCCGAAACCGATTGCGGAAACCGCAAGGGTTGCTGCTGCAAGCACCCCTTTAAACAGGCTTTTCATTCAAGCCTCCCATGTTGAAACCTTCCTGTTACCCCCGGCTCATACCGAACCGACCGACAACGCACCGTATGTGAGGTGTTCTTTTTGATTGGACGTTTCCTGAATTCCGAACCCGTTGTCGATGCTTTCGGATGTCACGGTTGCAAAACCTATTTATAATGATAAATTCGAATTCGGCAATTATTTATCATGATAAATTTAGGACAGCACATTCAACAAGCTGTCTGACAGGCGGGAAACATGACCTTCACAATCGTCGCCAGAGACCCGAAAACCAATGCACTTGGCATCGCCAGCGCAACGGGAAATCTGGCCGTTGGCGGGTTTGTCCCGCATATTGCGCCGGGTATTGGTGCCATCGCCACACAGGGTTTCTCGACCAATTTTTGGTACGGCATCAATGGTCTGGCACTGCTTGAACAAGGAAAATCTGCGGAGTCGGTCCGAGAAAAACTGACCGGCGATGACGATGGTCGCAATTGGCGACAATTGATCGTCCTTGACCAGACTGGTGAAACGGCTGTCTGGACGGGGGATAAAAACCGATCAGAAACCGCCGATATCACCGAGCGTGATTTGGCGATTGCCGGAAATATGCTGGCCCACAGCAATGTACCCGATGCCATGCGTGAAAAGTTCACCATGATGCGCAAGGCACAAGAGCCATTTGAAAAATGCATTCTCGAAGCGCTCGTCGCAGGTTTCAAGGCCGGGGGTGATGTGCGTGGCACAACATCGGCAGTGATCAAGGTCATGACGCCAAACCGCCTGCCCCTTGATCTGCGTGTTGATGATCATTCTGATCCCGTGCACGAACTGATGCGCCTGTATGGCAAAACACAGGACCCGGAATACCGTTACTTCTTTGATCGTCTGCCGACGCCTGACAAACCTCACCAATACTAGAACCAGGGCAAAAATCGCCATGCTTGGCCAACTGATCTTTGACCGCCTTGAAGAGGCCGCCATCCACAGCCAACCCGGTCCGGGTGTTACCCGTCTGTTCTTGAGTGACGAACACCGCGCCGTCACGCCGCTGATCCGCGATTGGATGACCAGGGCGGGCCTTGTCAGTGAAATTGACGCCGCAGGCAATATTGTCGGGCGTGATCAAAAGGCGCTGGATGGCGCGCCTACCCTGATTATGGGATCCCATCAGGACACTGTTGTTTCAGGCGGAAAATATGACGGAATGCTGGGCGTTGCCCTGCCAATTGCGGTGATCGAACAACTCAATAAATCAGGGATCGACTTGCCCTTCGGCATCGAAATTGTCGCCTTTGGCGATGAAGAAGGTACGCGCTTTCAATCAACACTCGTCGGTTCTCGGGCGCTGGCGGGCAAACATGACCCGAAATCGCTGGAGGCCACCGATGATAAAGGCATCTCTGTTGCCGATGCCTTGCGCGCATTTGGCTGTAGGCCCGAAGATATCGCAGGCCTCAAACGTGACAAGGCCAATGTACTGGGCTTTATCGAAACCCATATCGAACAGGGCCCGGTTCTTGAAAAACGTGATCTGCCCGTTGGCGTTGTTACCGCACTGACCGGCATTGAACGCCACCGCATCCGTATTCAGGGCAAGGCCAGCCATGCGGGAACAACCCCGATGAATGACCGACACGATGCCTTGGTGGCAGCCGCCGATGTCATCCATCAGGTAGAAGGCATCTGTTCGATGACCGATGGCATGGTCGGTGTCGTCGGCAAGATCGAAGTCAGCCCGAATGCCGTCAATGTCATTCCCGATCATGTCGATCTGACCATCGAACTGCGCGCACCTGAACGGATCGTTCGGGTCAATGGTCGCGGACAAATCCTGTCGGCACTGCCCAATATCGCGACCAATCGCCGTGTGGAAATATCGGCCGACCTGACCTATGAGGCCGAAGGCGTGCCGTGCGCCAACTGGATCATGGATGGGCTGGGTCAGGCAATTGGTGAACAGGGCATAAAACCCTTTCGGCTGTTTAGCGGGGCTGGCCATGACGGACTTGCCATGCATGACCTGTGCGACATTGGCATGTTGTTTGTGCGGTGTCGCGACGGGCTAAGCCACCATCCCGACGAAGCCGTCACGCCCGAGGATATCAATGTTGCCGCCCGCGTTTTGATCGACTTCCTGCAAATGGTCGGCCCTATCAAAGGAATTTCTGGCACAGAAACGGCCTGATCAATCCGGTCGACCCACTTTTTTTAAGCGTTCATACAAAACATTCCCGCGCGCGCCGAAAAATTCGGCGCGTTTTATTTTGTTTGGGCGGCAAATAACACGCCAAAACAGAACATCTTATTTTTATATATCAACTTTTTGGCGAATTCGTTTCAGTTTTATGTATCATTCCCCGATGTCGTTTCACTTGGCGCTGGAAATGAAATTCGGGGGAACCGTCGTGTGCTGGTGTCAGGGATTAGGGGCAGGATCTATTAATTTGGTTTGAATGGCAGTGCTTATATTTGTGAAATCCAAGGAAAAGCCCGCTGGGCGGGTTGGTATCCCGCTCAAGGGATTTGACGCGGGAGTTCGCAAATATAAGCACTGTCCTTCGGATCGACCGAATTTGCACGGGCTACTTTGTCGCAAAAACTTGAAAGATATATATCTTCCTGCGTTTTCGCTTCGCGTATCCGCTCAAATTTGGTCGACCATTCGAAACAAATTAATAGGTCCTGCCCCTAAAGCGACATGGTACAGGCCGACACCTGTATTGCGAGAGGAAGTGGGAGAGTCTTATCCGACATTTCAGTCTCTGATCAGGAGAAGCACATGACCGATCAGCCAATTCTTGTGGGCTATGACGGAACAGATGCAGCACAGCGTGCCGTGGAATTCGCGGGCAAACGCGCAACAGCCGAAGGCTGCGCCATTCATCTGGTTTACGTTCTTGAATGGTCCCCCTACAGCTTCCTGTCGACACAGGAACTTGAAGAACGCCATCAAAGGCGAACAGAAGAACTGTCGCGGGCGGAGGAAACCCTCAAGCCCGCGTTGGACGCGCTTAACAAACTTAAAATACCGGTAACTTCGGAAGTCCGCTACGGCCATTCCGGCGAATTGATCTGCAAGATCGCCGAAGACAAAGGCGCCTGTCAGATCATCGTCGGCAGGAAGGGTGGATCGACATTGAGCGCGCGGCTGCTGGGCAGTTTGCCGCTTACCCTGGTTCAGGCATCGCCTGTTCCGGTCACTGTCGTTCCGTAAGGCAATCACGAAGTTAAACCGGAGAACCATCATGTTCTGGAAAAAGACAGCAGCGGCCAGCGCCGTTGCAATGATATCGGCCACCCTGCCGCAAATCGCACTTGCGCAGGAAGTCGGCCTTGATGAAAGAATCAATCAGGCGATCGCACCGATTTCTAACGTGATTGCCGGCACCATGTTCTATTCCGTGCCGATTGCCGGCACAGAATTTCCCCTTATTGTCGGCTGGCTTGTTGTTGCCGCCACCATTTTCACGCTTTATTTCGGCTTTGTTCAGTTCCGTCGATTTGGCCATGCCATTGCGCTGGTCAAGGGCGACTATTCCCACCCCGAAGATGCCGGTGAAGTTTCGCACTTTCAGGCCCTTGCCACCGCCCTTTCGGGCACGGTCGGGCTTGGCAATATTGCCGGTGTCGCAGTCGCCGTTTCCATTGGCGGACCGGGGGCAACATTCTGGATGATCCTGGCCGGACTTTTGGGCATGGCATCGAAATTCACAGAATGTACGCTGGGCGTTAAATACCGTAACGAATATGACGACGGGCGCGTTTCGGGGGGCCCGATGTATTACCTGTCCAAGGGCATGGCTGAAAAAGGCAAACCGGGATTGGGCAAGGTCTTGGCCGTGGTTTTTTCGATCTGTTGTATTGGTGGCGCTGTTGGCGGCGGCAATATGTTTCAGGCCAATCAGGCCTTCCAGCAGGTAGTCAATGTCACAGGCGGGGAAAACAGCTTTTTGGCCGGATCGGGCTGGCTCTTTGGCCTAGTCATGGCAATCATTGTTGGCGTCGTGATCATTGGCGGCATCAAATCCATCGCCAAGGTGACCGAAAAGATCGTGCCACTTATGGCCGTGATTTACGTCACCGCCGGCATGATCATTATCCTGTCGAACATCACCATGGTCGGTGATGCCTTTGCCCAGATTTTTGTCGGTGCCTTTACCGGTGCCGGTGTTGCCGGCGGTGTGATCGGTGCATTGATCCAGGGCTTCAAACGTGCAGCCTTCTCGAACGAGGCCGGCATTGGCTCAGCCGCCATCGCCCACGCAGCCGTTCGCACCAAGGAACCGGTGACAGAGGGTTATGTCGCCCTTCTTGAACCGTTCATTGATACGGTGGTGATCTGCACCATGACCGCCCTTGTGATCACCATCAGTGGCGAGTTGAATTCTGGTCTGACCGGGGTTGAGCTGACCTCGGCCGCGTTTGCATCGGCCTTTACATGGTTCCCGCTGATCCTTGCACTGGCGGTTGTGCTGTTTGCCTTTTCGACCATGCTGTCTTGGTCCTATTACGGGCTTAAAAGCTGGACCTATCTGGTCGGTGAAGGCAAGGGCAAGGAGATCATTTTCAAACTGTTCTTCTGCCTGTGCGTGATCGTCGGTGCGTCCATGAGCCTCGGTCCCGTGATTGATTTCTCGGATTCCATGATCTTTGCCATGGCGATCCCCAATATCATCGGCCTTTATTTCCTGATGCCGGTGGTGCGCGGGGAGGTCAAACAATACTGGGCCAAGATCGAAAGCGGCGAGATCAAGAAGGTCAAGTAAGCCAAACTTTGAAACGATTCCAAACACCCCTGCCCCTTGGCGGGGGTGTTTTGCTTGGCGCCCTGCAAGTCCGGCATGGCAGATCATCACGGCCATAGCTATGCAAGGCTTGTGAAATATGCGATTTTAATCGGCACAGGCAGCAGGCTGTGATAGAAGCCGCGCCAGAGAGATTTCCCGCAGACGACCAAAAGAAAAGACCCGCAAGTGATGAGTAATCAATCGCGCCGTTCCGAATTGCTGATGCCCGCAGGCTCGCTCGAAAAGCTGAAAGTTGCTGTGCTCTATGGAGCAGACGCCGTTTACATGGGCACGCCGGACCTGTCGCTGCGCGTTAAAAGCCAGATGTCACTCGATGACGTGGTCGAGGGCATCGACTTTGCCCACAGCCATGGTGTGCGCGTTTACCTCACACTGAACCTGTTTTCGCATAATAAGGACATCGACAAGCTTCCGGAATATGTCGATACCGTGCGCAAGGTCCGCCCGGATGGCCTGATCGTTGCCGATCCGGGTGTGTTCATGTTTGTCCGCGAACATGCGCCAGAACTTGATTTGCATGTCTCGACACAGGCAAACGTATGTTCCTGGCAGAGTGTCAAATTCTGGCAGAGCATCGGAGCCAAGCTGGTCGTTCTCGGGCGTGAAGTTTCCTATGAGGAACTGACCGAAATCCGCGAAAAATGCCAGGACATCAAGATCGAGGCATTCGTGCATGGCTCGATGTGCATGACCTATTCCGGTCGCTGCCTGCTGTCGAACTTCATGGCCGAACGTGGGGCGAACCAGGGGGCATGTGCCAACAGCTGCCGCTGGAAATACAAAGTCCACATGAAGCTTAAGGACGGCACGGTCAAGGAACTCAAACTGACCGAGGAAAACTTGGAAATGTTTGACTTCTTCCTCGAAGAAGACATGCGTCCGGGCGAGCTGATGGAAATTCAGGAAGACGAGCGCGGATCGTACATCCTGAACTCGCGCGATCTGTGCATCATGCCGAAGCTTGAGGATTACCTGAAAATCGGTGTCGACAGCCTCAAGGTCGAAGGCCGCGGCAAAAGCCCGTATTACGCCGGTCTCGTTGCCCGTGCATACCGCATGGCGATTGATGACTGGTACAAGGATCCGGAAAACTGGTCGGCCGAAGAATACATGAAGGAACTGGCGACCATCCCGAACCGCGGTTACACGCTGGCCTTCCATGACGGGCGCCTGACCAACTACGCACATGGCTATGACAGCAACACCAATGTGTCGGATTGGGAATTTGCCGGAATGATCGAGGAAGTCGAAGACGACGCCTTTATCATGTCGGTCAAAAACCGCATGTTGCCCGGCGATGTGATCGAAATCGTGCCGCCGCGTACGCGCCAGACGATCTTCATCCGCATGTATGAATTCATCGATGCCAAAACCGGCAAGGTCGGCGAAGCGGTGCATGCCAATACCCATCCGCGCATCCGCCTTCCGTTCAGCCTGTTTGAACAGGAAGACCCGGAATTCCTGAAACGCGAAATCCTGCCGATGACCATCGTGCGCAAGGAAAAGGCGCTTTCGGAAGACGAGTGGCAACGCCTGAAACTTGATCAGGAAGGCCACAAGATCGAGATGGGCAAAGGCAACGAAGAACGCTATGACGCGAAACGCGAAGCGCTTCAGACCGCCCTTGATGATCGTCAGAAGGAACGCTCCTTCCGCACCCCGCGTGTTGGCACCAAGGGCTGCTGTGGCCGGGGTTGCAATGGCTGCCTGATCTTCTGGCACGATGAGAGCTACGCCAAGGCGCGCGAAATTCTTGCCAAGCGCAAACAGGGCGAGATGCTTGAAAAAGACGGCAAGACGATTGCTGCTGAATAAGCAGCCCACCTATCGCAAAGACAAAAACGGCAGCATTCGATTTCGATGCTGCCGTTTTTCGTTGGATTACTTAATAGCGCGTTCGGCCTGTTGCTCCAGCCGATCAATCCGGCGGAGCGCAAACCAGCCCAGCACAAGAAACACGATCAGCAAGATCGGGCTGAGCATCGCAAGGTTTTGTTCAACCAGTTCGGACATCCCCGCCCCCAGGCTATGGCCAAGCCCGTAATAAAGCCCGACCCAAAGCAGGACTGAGGCGATGCTGAGCGGCAGGAAACGGATAAACGACATCGAACTCATGCCGACCGGGAACACCCCAAACGATCGCACCCCATGCGGATAGCGACACAGCAGGATATAGGCGACACCATAATGCTCAAACAATCGCAGGGTTTTGCCCATCCAGTCGGACAGGGATTTGGGCAGCTTGCGGACAATCGCATCGCCGTATTTGCGAGCTAACCCAAAGCGCAACACATCGCCAACAAGCCCACCCGCGATCATTGATGTGACAGCTGGCACAATCATCAGGCTTTCGGCCGCTACCAGCATCCCGGCAAATACCGGCAGGATGCTGGATTTGCTGACGCAATAGGTGAAGATCAGGATATAGACCAGATCCTGATGATCCTGAATCCACAGATTAATCGTCTCAAACACGGCACGCCCGCCTGCACTTATTGGATGGTGGTTCGCCTTCTAGGCCAATCCGGACACACTTGAAAGTGTGCCCGATCACAGTTGCGGTGATTACGCCAGTTCAAACCGGATTGACTGCGCGCCTTCCCACAGCGTCATCTTGCCAAGCTTTTCAAGGTCTTCGAGATTGCTGGTCACCGTGATGAAATGGTTGCCGGCAAGCTGGCCGACCTTGGATGCGAAATGCACCCCGCCATAGGCCAGCAGGATTTCGGTTTCACTGATGCCGCCGGGATAGAGGATGATCTGGCCGGGTGCCGGGAAGCTGGTGTGGTTTTCATAATCAACACCGAACTGATAATCGCCGAGCGGCATCCACACCCCCTCACCGCTCCAGCGGACATGGACCGCCTTGCTTTCAAACGGCATGCGATCGAGGAACGCCTTGCAGGTATGCGGTGCCTTTTCGATTTCGAGCACCGCATCAAAGGTGAAGGGACCGGCGGTAATTTTGATATTGGACATGATGTTTCCTATGAAATCAGGATGACCCAACCCAGCGACAGCGCCAGACTGATCAATGTAACGGGCACGCCAAGGCGCGCATAATCGATAAACGAAATCACCGTTCCGGCCTTTGCGGCCTGTTCAACGGCAATAATATTGGCAACCGAGCCAACAATCAGGAAGTTGCCGGACAATGTCGAAAAAATCGCCAGCGCATGCAACATTTCCGTGCGCCATTCCGGGCCGAGTGAGAGCAACATCATCACCAGCGGCACATTGCCAATCGTATTTGACCCGGCCAGCGACACCCCGGCCAGAACACCCGGATGATGGATTTGCAACGTGATCAGAACATCGCGAAACAGGCTGGCAATCACGTCATTCTGCGCCATCGCGCCGGTGACGATAAACAACCCGCAAAACAGGGCCAGCAAATGCCAGTCGACCCGCCCCAGAACCTGATCGGTCGACAGGCGACGACTGAGCAGCAAGGCCCCCACCACCAGAAGCGACCAAAGCGCACGGTCTTCAACAAAGACAAAAATCGTGATCACGGCGATGGTCGCCAAAACCGCCTTGGTCAGGATTGTTTTATCAAGCGGGTGAACCGGTTGATCAACTGATCGCGCATTTGCAATTTCCCCTACCCCGGCAGCACCTGTTTGCCCGCGCATCAAGGGGCTTCGCAAAATCACGACATAGACCACGCCAAGTGCAAGAAGTGCGGGCACAGCACAGGCCAGAACAAAGCCGATAAAATCAAGATTGCCAAACTCGGCAATCATCAGGTTCTGCGGATTACCGATCAGGGTGGCTGCCGATCCGGCATTGGCCGCACACGCCACCGCAATCACATATGGTTTGGGATCAAGTCCGCGGGCCATCACCCCGGTGATCAAAACCGGCGTCACCGCCCAAACCACAACATCATTGGTCAGAAAGGCCGATAACAGCCCGCACATGACAATCACCCCGGCCAGCAACCCGCCCGGCCCGCATTTGAGCGCGGTGATCCGATGCCCGATCCAGTCAAAAAAGCCACTTGCCGCATATTGTGACGACAGCACCATCAATGTCAGCAACACAGCAAGGGTGGCAAAATCAATCGACGCCAGCGCGCCATCGCGGTCAACCGCCCCACTGATCAGCAAGATCACCGCGCCGAACACGGCAATGCCGGTGCGGTTGATCGCAAGCCAAGGCCACCGCCCCAGCGCCATGCCGATATAGACCAGAACAAAAACAACGGCGATCAGCCAATTCATAAAATGCCCCCATGACCACGGCGACTGCCGGGTTTCGAATAATGGCTACAGCGCCGCCGGGAAACGGTCAATCGGCTTGATATTCACGTTCCGGTTATGCGCAAATTGCAATGCCCCATACCGAAATGCGCCAACTGAATTTCTTGCAAACCCCTAACGCGGCCATTTGAGCCATTTTGTGCGTTGCGTCATCAGTTCTTCGACGATCCTGCGATTGTTTCATGACAAAACGGGTGAAAATTTCACTTGCGCCGAAAAAGCAACGGGCGTAAACGCGGACTTGCCCAAAGTCGCACGTGCCTGTGGTGGTCCTGCTTACTGGAACCCTCCTGTATCAATGGCGGACTTACTTAAAGCAACGACGGTGTAGGGCTTTTTTGGTCTCAGGTGGCGTCCAAATCCACCGACACTAAAGAGGCACACCATCATTGCCCACGTGCGGAACGGGAACTCCCCATTCCATAGCGAGGCAGACTTAACTTCGCAGTTCCGGTTGGCCCCGGGGCTAAACAGCACGCAAGTAGTCCGCGTCATTGCGCCTCCACCGCGCACACGCATCAGGTACATGCACGCTGCCATATCGTGGAATGGGAGAACGCCCCAATGGCAACTCAGCGTATTATTGATTTTCTCGCACAGAACCGCCCGGAAGGCCCTTGCCTTGTTGTTGACCTCGACGTTGTTCAGCGCAACTACGAGACCTTTACCCGTGCCCTGCCGAGCTCGCGCATTTTCTATGCGGTCAAAGCAAACCCGGCACCGGAAGTTCTGAGCCTGCTTGCCGATCTTGGCAGCAACTTTGACACTGCATCCGTCCCGGAAATCGAAATGGCGATGGCCGCTGGTGCAAGCCCCGACCGCATTTCGTTTGGTAACACCATCAAAAAAGAACGCGACATTGCGCGCGCTTTTGAACTCGGTGTGCGCCTTTATGCGGTTGATTGCGTCGAAGAAGTCGAAAAAATTGCCCGTGTCGCACCGGGTGCGCAGGTTTTCTGCCGCATTCTGACCGACGGCGTTGGCGCAGAATGGCCGCTGTCGCGCAAATTCGGTTGCGCGCCTTCCATGGCGCTCGAAGTTCTTCAGCATGCCCATCACATGGGTCTGGATGCCTATGGCGTGTCGTTCCATGTCGGGTCGCAGCAGTGCAACCTTGACGCCTGGGACACTGCCCTTTCCGAAGCATCCTCGATCTTCCGTACCCTGGCGGAAAAAGGCATTCACCTTCGCATGGTCAATATGGGTGGGGGCTTCCCGACCCGTTACCTGCGCGACATTCCGGCAACCGAAGCATACGGTGCGGCGATTGTTGATGCGCTTCACAACCACTTTGGCAATCACATGCCCGAAACCATTATCGAACCGGGCCGTGGCATGGTGGGTGATGCCGGCGTGATCAAAGCCGAAGTTGTTCTGATTTCGCGCAAGCATGCCGACGATCCGGTGCGCTGGGTTTACCTTGATATCGGTAAATTCGGTGGCCTTGCCGAAACCATGGACGAAGCCATCCGCTATCCGATCACCACGATCCACGATGGCGGCGAAGTTGCCCCGTGCGTTCTGGCTGGTCCGACCTGTGATTCGGCTGACGTGCTGTATGAAAAGACCCCGTATGACCTGCCGGTCTCTTTGACCATCGGTGACGAGGTTCTGATCGAGGCAACCGGTGCCTATACCACCACTTATGCATCTGTGGCGTTCAACGGCTTCTCGCCGCTTGCCGCCTACATCATCTGACCCCATTCGGGAAAGATAGGCCAATGATCACAATTGATCGCGAAGGCGCATATTCGCACATTGAACGCGAAAAGCTGCTTGATCGCGTAATGGGTCAGGCGCGGTTTCAGAAATCGTCTGAAATCCTGCGCCGTAATCGGCTTCCGGCGGACGGTCTTGCGTTTGTCGCCCACGACGGCAAACAAATGATCGGCACTGTCCGGTTGTGGAATGTCAATGCTGGCGATGCAGGGGATGCATTGCTGCTCGGCCCGCTTGCCGTCGACAAGATCTATAGCGGGTCCGGCGTGGGTGCCGGTCTGGTTTATGCCGCCCTTAATGCGGCACAGGCAGCCGGTCATCGTTCGGTTCTTCTGGTGGGGGATCCGGACTACTACGCGCGCTTTGGCTTCCATGCGGCCCCCGCAAGCGGGCTTTTGATGCCCGGCCATTTTGACCGTCACCGGTTCCAGGCGGTCCATCTTGGCAACGGCGATAGCTTGAGTGGTTCAACCGGCATGCTGAGCGCAACCGGGGCCATGATCCACTAAGACATCAAAGCGATACGACAAAAAAATCCCGGCCCGGGTTTCCCCGGCCGGGATTTTTGCTATCCGGTCTTTACCGATCAGATCAGCAAGTCTTTTCCGACAACCAGCCGATAAACACGCCGTTCTGTTCAAGGCGTTCATGAGCAAAGCATTCGCCGCCGGGATAGGCGCTATTGGCCGGGGTGTAGCGCACAATATCTTCGCCGGGCAAAATGTTGGTCGTGGTTTCGACCTGTTCGGTATGGGCGGTGCCCATGCCGTCAGAAGTGACAAGACAATCATAACGCCCGCCATTGCCATTGATGGTTCGGACACCAACCATGCCATGATCCATCGGCCAGGCTTTCAGCACCGACACCAGATCACCGGGGTTTTTGGCAAGGCAGGCGGTGATGGCAGGCATCATGTCATCGAAATAGCGCGTCCAGATACCATCGCCCTGTCTTTTAAGCTCGGCAACCGAGACCACCGGGAAATCACCCGGTGCAAGGGCAAGGCTTGCGGCCTCGACCGGCATGGATGAAACCGCACAATGGAAATCGCCCGACGGCGTTGTCCAGATTGCATCAGCCCCCTTGCCCCGCAATTCGTACATGTCATTGCCATAACCATATCCCGAACCGGTCGGCATCTGTGCCAGACTGATCGGTTCGCGTCCGCGCATTTCGACAATGGCGCGCTCCGCGTCATGATCGAATGTCACGGCAAAGCGGCTTTGATCATCGCAGATAAACAATTCCGGGCCGGTCATCGGATCCGGGGTGCTGTTAAGCTGGCTTAACATCGCCTCGATCCGGCTGAGCGCCACCTTGCTTTGGGATAATGCTCCGCTGATTTCATGTTCATCGGGCTGGCTGGATGTGCCGTTGACGGTTTTGGTACCACTTGAAAAGCGCCCCTGGGCGAAATCCAGTGTCAGGGTGTAATGCAGCGGTGCGTCGCTTTGCTCCCCGCCGTAATTGACCCGTTTGGCGTCCTCGGCAAAGCGCAGCAATTGACCATTGCGGTAATAGAGTTTGACGTCACTTGATCCGTAATCACCAAGATCGCGATGCTCATCAACCAGAAGCGGTTCACCATCCGTCGTGACATAGGCCTTGTAGGTCACGGTGTGGTCCGATGCGGAATACTGGCCGGGAATGACGCGCATGTCGGCCAGTTTGGCCTCGATCGCTGCGATGTCGTCAGGCACATCCGATCCATCGCCGTTACGCGCACCGTCACCCTGAACGCGCGGCACCTGGCGAACGACGATATCAACGTCGCTTGGCGCACCACGGGTCAGGACCGGGTAGCTTTGATCATTGCGAAACAGAAGATCGCCATTGGCATTGACGATTTTGGCTTCGACCGCATAGCTGTGACGCGGCTCGATATCATCAAGATCATAGGGCAGGATGAAAACCATCGGCGGGTTTGCCACCGGCTGGCGCAGCGATGCGATTTCCACCGATGGCGCGTCAGCGCGCGAGACATCAAGCAACCGCACGACAAGGAAGGTATTATCCGGCGAAAGTGCGATCCGTTCACGGTAACTGACCGATCCGGTGACGCTGTTGCTTGGTGATTGCAGGGCGGCACAGCCCGACAATATTGCGACCACGCCAAAGGCAATAAGCGCCCTTGCCCACATGGTTGCGGCGGTAACAGGTTTCATTTTAACCCCGGCTTGCTCGTATTTTTGGTGATGTATTCTGCCACCACATAATGGTGACGCCAAACATACTGAAAACCAAGGCCAAAAATGGGCAAATTGCGCCAATTACCCGATTTAGGGCACCCAAGGGGCTGTTTGGCGCGATTTGCCCGTAAGGCGATGCAATCGTGACGAAAAAAGCCTAGCCGGCAAACGGATGGCACAATTGGCCGGCAACCTCGGTTCGGATCGACAGCAGCGCACCTTCAAGCGGATTGCCATTGCCTTCCAACCCGACCGCGGCCGAAGTGATATAAAGCGTCTTGAGATCCGGGCCACCAAACACGCAACTGGTCGGCTGGGTCACCGGCAGTTCGATGATACGATCAACACTGCCATCCGGCGCAAAGCGGATCAGACATCCCCCGCCCCACCGCGCATTCCAGATATAGCCATCGGCATCCATCGCCGAGCCATCCATATTGCCGCGATCCTGCGGCCCAAAGAACACCTTGGGATTGGATGGCACGCCGGTTTTCATATCAAAGTCATAAACCTTGAGCGTATTGGTGATGGTATCGCCAAAGAACATCTTTGTGCCATCGGCCGACCACAACAGCGTATTGGAAATGCCGATATTCTCGCCAAAACGCGATGTCTCGCCATCGGCCGTGACACAGTTCAGCGTCCCGGTGGAAATGGTGACCGGCAGGTCTTCGCCATTCGGCCCGATATTGTTTTGCATGGTGCCGATCCAGAAACGGCCCATCGGATCGACCCGGCTTTCATTTGATCGGTTACCCGGATGATCGCCATCGGGGGCGACAAACGGGGTGGTTTTGCCACTGTCGGGATCGAGAAAGGCCAACCCGTCGGCAAGGGCTACCACAAGCCCGCCCTTTTGCCGTGGCACGATGGCAGCAACCGGCTGATCAAATACCCAGCTGCGCGATCCGCCGTCATCCGGGCGGAGCGCATAGGCGGTCTTGCCGACAATATCGACCCAGTACAGAACGCCATCTTCGGCGTCCCAATGCGGGCCTTCCCCCAGTGTGCATCGCAGATTTGGCAAAACGGTTTTTACGTTAGACATGGGTTCTCCCTGATCGCGGCGCGTCTGTTTGGCGCCTTGTAATTGTATGACCATTCTTATCGCGGCAAACCGCCCGATGCGATCAAAATTATAAGCTTTCATTGCTAACCGGAATGATGCCCGCTGAAAAGTAATTTTATATGATGATTAGATGGGTCGCTTTAATTTTCCGCAGGCTGCAATCGCAACTCGGTTGCATTTAGAGAAAGTAATTGATAAGCATTCTCAGACTTTATAGCGCGCCGGCTTGCCGCGATCCGGCGATGGCGCAGTTTCCATTTCCCGGCGCATGAGTTTCCGTCCATGTTCGACCTGAAAGACGTCGCTTTCAAAAGTGATGGCAAAAAGCCAAAGACGCTGCTTGAGAATATCACGGTCGGTTTTCCGACCGGGGCGTTCAGCGCGATTGTCGGCCATAACGGATCGGGCAAAAGCACGCTGATCAAGCTTTTGGCACGCAAAAACAAACCGGCATCCGGGGCCATTGCACTCGACGGACAGGACCTTGCCGATCATGGCACCCGCGATTTCGCCCGCAAGGTGGCTTACCTTCCGCAAAACCCGGTTGTGCCACCGCATTTGAGTGTGCGCGAACTGGTGGCCTTTGGCCGCTATCCATGGCGCGGCGCGTTTGGCCGTTATCGTGACGAAGACCACGCCAAGATCGATCGGGCAATGGATCTAACCCACGTGACGGAGTTTTCCGACCGCCTGGTCGCAAGCCTTTCGGGTGGGGAACGCCAGCGGGTCTGGCTTGCCATGTTACTGGCACAGGATGCGCCGGTGCTATTGCTTGATGAGCCGACCTCGGCGCTTGATGTCGGTCATCAGCGCGACATTTTGCAACTGGTCGCCAACCTTAAGGATCAGAACAATCTGACCGTGATTGCCGTCTTGCATGACATCGACATGGTCGGGCGTTTTGCCGATCACATTCTGGCACTGCGCGGCGGGCGCACCTGCTGGCAGGGCACGCCGCACGATTTCATGAATGGCGATACGCTGCGCGATATTTTCCAGACCGACATCGACGTCATCAAACTCAGCAACCCGGACCGCTTCATAAGCTATGTCGCCTAGCTGCTTGCGCACGTCTCCACATCAACAGGGATCAGGGAAATCATGATATCAAAACCTTGGATTGGTCGCACAATTGCGTGCCTTTCAGTCGTCGTCGGAACTGCAGCTCTGTCCGTTGGCGCCCTGCCCGCGATGGCTGAGGAAACCTTTATCCACGAGTTGGGCGAAGTCACTCTTGAAACCCATCCGACCCGATTTGCCGCCTCAAACTGGTCTCTGACCGAAAGCCTTCTGGCACTTGGCATTGATCCGGTCGCCATTCCCGAGGCCGATGGATATCGCCTGTGGGTGGCGGAACCCAAATTGCCTGAGAGCTTCAAAGATCTCGGCAACCGGCGCGAACCGAATTTCGAGGCACTTCGCGAAGCCAAACCGGATGCCATCCTGATCGGCGGCGAAATCTCGATGGCCTATGACAAACTATCAGACTACGCGCCGACATTTGTCTATTCCATCTACAATACCGGCAGCACTGAACCCGCCATTGACCGGGCCGAGACCCTGTTGCGCAATGTCGCCAAACTGGCCGGTAAACCGGCCGCCGCCGAGGATGTCATTTCATCGGTCAATGCCCGGATCGAAGCCGCCGCCGCGCGCATCCGTGATCACGTCGGCGATGATGCGAAATTCGCTGTTGTCCGTATTCTTGATGAGTCGCATTTCCGCATTCATGGCAAGACATCGCTGTTTGGCTCTGTGCTTGGGCGCATGGGTTTTGCCAACGCATGGGACGGGGATGTGAACGGCTGGGCATTTCATAATGGCGATGTGTCGGATCTGGCCAAGATGGGCGATGTGCAGTTCGCCTATGTCGAGCCGATCGCACCGACCACACGCGAAACCCTGTTTAACTCTGCGATCTGGAAGGCCATGCCGTTTGCGCGCAACGACCATGTCCATGCCATCCCGGCAAGCTGGACCTTTGGCGGGGTATTGTCCGCGGCACGCTTTGCCGAATTGCTGGCCGATGCGGTTACGGGCACTGACACCGCCGCAAGCGGTTCGTAAGGGACATCTGGCATGAACATCCTTCGCGCGCTTGTTTGTCCGGTTTTGCTGTGTGTTGCCCTGATCGGTGCAAATGCGTCAACCGCCATCGCCGACCCGATCGAGATCGAACATGAACGTGGCACTTTGCGCCTTGATACCCCGGCCACGCGGGTGGCGACCATCAACTGGGCCTTTACCGAAAGCGTCATTGCCCTTGGCCTTGATCCGGTCGCCATTGCCGACCCGCAAGATTACCTCGACTGGGTTGCCAAGCCGGATCTTCCAGACAGCTTCGTTGACCTTGGCCAGCGTTCATCGCCCAATCTGGAAGCCCTTCGTGCGTCAAATCCGGATCTGATCATTTCCGTGCCCGATCTCGGAATGTCTTATGAAAAACTGGCCGAAATTGCGCCGGTTCTGGAACTGCAGTTGTTTGATGGCAAGCGCCCTGCGTTTGAAACCGCGCGCGAGGTGTTTGGCAAAATCGCCAAGGCCACCGGGCGCGAGGAAGAGGCCAAAGCATATCTCGCCGATATTGATCAGGAACTGATCAAGTATGGCGACCGCATCAAAACCGCCATCGGGCCCGATCAGACAATCAACGTTGTGTTCTTCTTTGATGAAAGCAATGTCGGGATCTTTGCCGATATCTCGCTGCCCGGTTCGGTGATGACGGCAATGGGCGTGCCGGTCGCCTATGACGGGGAGGTCAACAAGTGGGGCTTTGGCCGCGGCGGGTTGGAGGTCCTCGCCCCCTATGCCAGGGAAACGCTGGTCTATACCAATCCGGTGCCCGACATTGTGCTTGATAAACTTCTGAATTCCCCGATCTGGAAGGTGATGGACTTCACCCGCAACAACCGGGTTTATGAATTACCGGTGGTCTGGGCCTATGGCGGGGTGCCCTCCGGGCTTCGTTTTGCCAAACTCCTGACCGAGACCATTGAAAACGGCCCGCAACAATGAGCAATGAGGCACTTCACGGTTCACGCAGGTCCGGCTTTCCCGGGACGCTGTCCATTCCGGCAATCCTGACAGGCATTCTGGGGCTGTTGCCCCTTGCCGTGCTGGTAATTGATTTCTGGCCGTATCTTGCCGGTGGACAGGCAACACAGGCCCTGTTCAGCCCGGATGAAACCGATTTTGACCAGATCCTTTTTCATTACAGCATCCTGCCCCGCCTTGCGATGGCGTTTCTGTGTGGTGCGGGTCTGGCCTTGGCCGGGGCTGCAATCCAGACGGTTTTGCGCAATCCGTTGGCATCACCCACGACCCTTGGCGTCGGGGCGGGCGTTGAATTTGCCCTGACCCTGTTTGTCCTGCTGGCCCCGGCATCGCTTGCCATGTTTCAGGAGGCCTTTGCCCTTGCCGGGGGTCTGATTGCGCTCGGTGCGGTCTATCTGATTGCCGCCAATCGCGGTAACGCAACACTTTGGCTCATTCTCGCCGGGATGATCGTCAATCTGCTGTTGCAGTCGGGATCGCAAATTATCCTGCTGTTTAACGAGCAATATCTGCAATCGATCTTCATGTGGGGGGCCGGTGATCTGGCCCAGAACGGCTGGGAGGATACGCAGTTTGTCTGGCCGCGTGTGCTGATTGGCATGATTGCCATTCTGGTCCTGTCGCGCCCGCTTGATCTTCTGGCCCTTGGCGATGACACGGCGAGTTCTCTGGGCGCGAAGGTAACGGTTCTTAGACTGCTGATCCTTGGTCTTGCCGTTTTCATCACGGCATCGGTGATTTCGGCAGCCGGCATGATCGGCTTTGTCGGGCTTGCCATCCCGGCGGCCCTGCGGATTGCCGGTTTGTCACGGTCGCGCGACTTGATGATCTATTCGGTTTTCACCGGCGGCTTTGCCCTTGTCTTGATTGATTTTCTGGTGCGCCAGTTTAACGAATTTGGCGGCGATCCCTTGCCGACCGGGGCTGCCACCGCGCTCTTTGGTGCACCGTTCATCATTTTCATGTTGCGCAAGGCGCGCATCATGCCCGGCAGTCAAAGCGACGATCAGCACAGCGATCAACAGATCGTCTCCAAAACCGCCCTTTCGATTGCGCTTTCTCTCAGCCTTGTCATCGGTGTGGTGTTTTCATTGTTCGTCTCGCTGGATGGCAATGGTTTTGTTGTTCTGGGCTGGCAGGATATCAGTCTTGATATCCTGATCGGGCGTGCAGAGCGCACCTTTGCCGCGATGATTTGCGGCGCCGCCCTTGCGGTTTCGGGCACGCTTATTCAGCGTGTCGGGCGTAACCCGCTGGCAAGCCCGGAAATCACCGGGGTCAGTTCGGCCACTGCCCTTGCCATGATCATGGCACTGGCGATTTTCGGTTTCGGACAACGTGCGGAATTGATGGTGATAGGGGCCGCGGGCGGGATTGCATCGCTTTTCGTCTTGCTTGCCCTTTGTCGCAAATTCACCCACGCGCCGCATTACATGTTACTCAACGGTCTTGCGATGACGGCCATTCTCGGCGCGATTGTCCGCATTGTTCTGACCCGCGGCGGCACGCAGACATCAATGCTGATGTCCTGGCTGGCAGGCACCACCTATTTCACCAATATGGACGAGGTAATGATTGTCGCCGCCGTCACCGGTGTGCTTCTGGTGGTGGCGATTGCACTTCGCCGTCCGCTGGAACTGGCATCGCTTGGCACGGATCAATCCGTATCGTTGGGTCTTGGGATTTCCGGCTTTCAGTTTGCCATGATGCTGCTTGCTGCCATTCTGGCGGCAAGCGCGACGCTTCTGGTCGGGCCGCTCAGCTTCGTTGGGTTGATGGCACCGCATCTGGCACGTGTTGCGGGATACCGCCTTTCGGGTGGTCATTTGCTGGGCGCTGTTCTGATCGGGGTTAATGTCATGATGGTGGCCGAATGGCTGGCGCGTAACATGATTTATCCGGCACAACTGCCGACCGGCCTGATCGCCGCCCTGATCGGGACGAGCTATTTCCTGATCCTTGCGGTTCGCAAACGGTGATCACAGGCGTCATGGCATTTCATGACTCCTGTCGAAATCTGGTCTGTTAGCGTTAGCCGTTTGGCGGGATGTAGTCGCCGTCAAACTTCAACAGATCATCCTTGATGTCATACCAGTCGGGCTTCGACGCTGTATGGATATGCACGGATGGGCGAATTTTCGGATCATCATCAAGGGCGGATGCCGCCACAACGTAAATGTCGCCCGAAGACAAATCACCAAGCGATGTGCCGCATTCCTTGCAAAAGCAGCGGTCAAACTTTGCGTCCGGCCCCTTATAGCGACCAATCACCTCTTCACCGGTCAGCATATGAAGATCATCCGCCTTGCCAATCACCACAGCGGAAAAAACGCCCGCCGCCTTGCGGCAGCGCGAGCAGTGACAATAGCTCAGCGATGATGGTTCGCCGGAAATTTCGAACGTAACCTTGCCGCACAGGCAGCTTCCCTTGATCATTTTTAAATCCTGTTATGTGATGCCTTTTAAAAAGAACATAACATGAACATTTATCATATTCCAACCCCGGATCCGTATTCAGTTCGCCCGATCCGTTAGTGGTCCGACGGCGGCCAATCACGGGCAAGGGCAAATGCGGCATCCAGCGTCGCAACATGTTTGACGGGGAATGGCAGCATTCGGGCAAAGTTGCTTTGTTGCGGGTCCTCTTCATCGTGACGGTGAACCGCGCCATCGCCATGATGGTGCCCCTCATCGACGCGGATCAGGCCCTTGGCAAAGACGTTCAACCGGTCGCGGTTTTGCTTGAACCAGATGGCCGCCTGTTTGCGGATTTCGTGATCCTGATCGGCAAATCCCGCCACGCGGAAAATCAGAATGGCCGGATCGCGGCGGGCGGCCAGTGCCTCAAGTGCGGCAAGATAGGCCTTACCATCCGCATCACTTTGCCGATCAATCATTTCAAACAGGACGATGTCCGGGGCGGGGTTGCTTGATCGAAACATACTGGTTTCCTTTACGCGCAAGAGCCCGGCGGAAAACCGCCGGGCCGTTGGATGGGTCCATCAGATGCAGGTGCCGTCATCAGAATTCGCGGCGATACCCCATCGTCACGGTGCGGCCATGACCGGCAACCGAATAGCCACGCAGTGCGGTTGCCGCCGGATTTTCGTAGCTGGTATCAAGGATGTTTTCGATCCCGAAGCGCGCCGTGCCGCCCAGCAGCGGATAGTTGCCCGACAGGTTGAAAACAAGGCTTGGCTTGATCTTGGCATCTTCGATCTTGTAACGGCCCGCCGTATAGGTCCCGTCAAAGCGCATGTTCAGGTCGCCCCAGACGTAGCTGTCGACATAACCGGTAAAGCGTAACGGCGACGGGATGCGGTTGTTGGGAAGCCAGCTATCAAGATCACCGTCTTCGTTGGTGTCATAACGGCCTTCAACATAGGACGCCAATGCCCCGACATAGGTATCATCCGAGATGTAATATTCGCCGGTCAGCTCCGCCCCGATGATGCGTTCCTTTTCCTGGCTGAGCTTGTTTTTCGAGGAATCATAGTTATCACCGCGCTCATTGGTGCTCATATAGATCGCACCGGTAGAGCGGAAATCGGTTCCGTCATAGCGTGCCGCCACCTCATAGGTTTTGACCTTGGAGGCCTCGACATCAATGTCATTGAAGTTAAGTGGGATGGACGTGCCACTCAGTCCGGCGCGACGGGTATAGGCGCCAACATCCGGAACAGAGAAACCTTCGCTATAGCTAAGTGACGTATCAATGCGATCCGTCCAGTGCACCACGGCCGAGGCATTGTAGGTCACGGCGTCATAGGTCGTTTCGCCGCCGGTGAAGGCCGCAGCGGCAAGGATCTGCTGCGGAGTTCCACCGTTGTATCGCATATAGCTCGGACGGGTGAAATCCTTGACCGTCAGATCATATTCCTCGTAACGCACACCACCGGACAGGTCGACATACTTTGTCACAGGTGCTGAAAGCTGGGCAAAGATGGCGTGACCCTCCTGCTCCATCGGGGCGCCGATATCCCGCCCGCTGACGGTTTCATATTTAACATCGTCAAAGGTCAGATCCCCACCCCAGGTCAAGGTCAGCCCCTCATAGGCGGCATCAAGGTTGGTGTCGGTCGATAGCTTCACGCCATACTTGACGGTATCGATAACCGATTGCCCCAACGGATCTTCAATCGCACCGTTACTGGCAAGCGAAACAAGGCCGGGATTATGCGACGCGTTATATTCAGCACGTGCGGCCTGCTTGTAACTGTCATTGTAAAACAGCTTCAGATCACCAACACCGATCTTACCAAAATCAAACTCGTAACCGCCGGTGAAATACTGGCTTTCATCTTCAAGCGGTTGCGCCAGATAGGGGCTGTCATAATTGACCGACACCGGGTCGGTCGAAAGGTCGGCATAGTATTCGATATCCTGACGGAACCGCACGACTTCCGAGGACAGAAACACCCGATGGCCTTCGGCAAGAGTGACACCGGCCTTGCCGAAAACATTGAGGTCTTCGGCGTTATCAAACCCGCCCTGCCCCAGCATCGCATCTGATGGCACCTGATTGCCATAACCGTCATAGGCATTGCCGGTTTTCGAACCGGTGATGCTGGCCGCCAGATCGACGGCGCCAAAACCACCACTGCCCGAAAGGGTCAACGACGGCGAGAAGCTTTCCCCGATATCATCGGTGTAGCTTTTGACATGGCCATCAACGACAAAGACGTTTTTGCCGACTTCACCGGTCTTGGTGATGATATTGATCGTCGCCCCCGTCGCGCCATCCCCGTTCATCGCGTTCGAGCCCGGAATGACTTCGATGCTTTCGACTTGCTGGATGTCGATCATCGAAAGGATACGACTGCTGTTGCGTAGCGGCGTGTTGCGAGCGATCCCGTCAACAAGGACCTGCACATCACGACCACGGAAGGTTTCGGTGCTGGAGATCAGGCTTTGATCATCAAACATGAAGCCCGGCACATTGTTGCGAATAACATTGGTGATGTCGCTGCTTTTGGCCGACTGGGCTTCGATCTGATCAGGGCCGATCACCACGACCGACGGCGACATGGTGGCAATTGATCTGCGCGAACGGGTGGCAGTCACGACAACCTCAGGCAAGGTGACCTTGCTCTGTGTGTCGCTTGTGGTGGTTGTGACTGGTTTGATGATGACGCTGTCTTCAGAGACAAATTCATACCTGTAACCACTGCCCGACAGAAGGTTTTGAAGGGCCTCGCCGGCGGACATGTCGGCGGTCAGCGCACCACTTTCGATGCCCGAAAGATCCCCCTGCACAACAAGCTGCAAACCAAACTGATCGGCAACCTGATCAAGGGCGGTGCGCAGATCCCCTGCGGCAACCGCAACCGGCTGCGCAGTATCAGATGCGGTTTGTGCCATGGCCTGTGGGACCGATGTGATCATCAGTGTGGCAAACAGGGCTGTGCTGCCCACAAGGCGAGACATTCCGAATTTTCTGGTTTCCCCAAAAGTCACGATATTCAAGTTCGAACCCCTTCGCATGAGAATAATAATGCAAATCACTATTACCTTCATGACGAACACCGCCGCGAAATGAGGAGGTGAAATTTTCTATTTTTTTGAAATTATTCTGAAACCGCCCGGAACAATGTGGTCCGTCAGGCCATAGGCCGCCAGAATGGCACCATAGGCCCCGTCCGGTTTGGTCAGATCGAAACTGCCCGAAACCGTAATATCACCCAAGCGCGGATCGCGCACGAAGCTGATACCCTCCATCAAAGGCGAAAGACGGGCGAACAATTCGTCAATCGGCAAGTCATCGACCACCCAGCGACCATCGCGCCACGCGCCAACCCGATCCAGTGCCACCATACCGTAATGCATGTCGCCATCTGCATCCTGCCACGATGCCCGTCCGGCGGTCAGGCGGGCGAGTTTTGCCGTCCGGCTTTCAAGATCAACCGTGCCCTCGGACACCTCAACCCGGACATGACCGCCCCATTTGGAGGCGCTGAATGCCGTGCCGACCGCCGTTGCCGTCAGTTTGTTCAGATGAATACGCAGCGGGCGTGTGCTATCCTTGGCGACTTCGATGAATACACCGCCTTCAAGAACAGTAAGGTCGCGATACCGATCGCCATAGGCCAAGGCAACGCGTGTGCCCGGCTCCATCCAGATGCGTGAACCGTCAGACAGCTCATGAACTTCACCGACAACACCGGGAGTGCTTTCCGCAATCAGGTCGGCATCAGGTTGAAACGCGGAATAGCCCCACAGCCCCAGCAGCAACAGAATGGTGAAAATCGCCAACATCGGACGGGCGCGGCGTTTGGCCGATCGCATGCCCGGCAGGCGACTGTTGCCGCCTTCAAGCGCACCTAATCGTTCCAGATCACGCCGGACGGCTTCGCTATCAAAGCCGGTGTCATGATCTGGCTTGCGCGACCTGATCGAATGGTCTTCATCGTCTGAAAATTCGGCTGCGGCGATTTCCATGCCCTGCCATGTCTGACGGGCCCGGATCAGGCGTGCAGGGTTTTTCGGATCCGCCGCCTGCCAGCGTTCAAAGGCGATTTCTTCAGCGACACTTAGTTGCACATCATCAAGGCGTACGGCCCAGTAATCGGCAATGTCATCATTGCTTTGGCAGTCGTCGGGATAGCGGAATTCGGTCATGGCAGTGTCGTTACCCGGCTTCTGACGGAGGAGGCTGTTGTATGTTTGACGAACGGGCCGCGCAAAAGAGGATGTTTAATTTTCATGGCGCGCCAGCACCTGTTTGCAATGTCCAAGCGCCTGACGCAAATGCTTTTCGACCATATTGCGACTGATGCCAAGTTGTTCGGCTACTTCCACCGTGCTTAGATGATCGCGCTTGCACAGCAAGAACACCTCGCGACAGCGCGGTGGCAGATCATCAATCGCGCGTCGGATGATCTCAAGCCGCTGGCGATCAGAACTGATCTGTTCGGGGGTGACGGACTGGCTGCCTGCGCCATCCATCTCGCTGATCTCGGTCGGGTCGGTGAATTCAACCGGATTGCGATTGTGACGACGCAAGGCATCAATTGCCAGATTGGTCGCCATGCGCATCAGAAAGGCCGGAGGATTGGCAATGTCAGCCGGATCGATCTTGCGATGGCGCAGTTGCACATAAAGATCCTGCAACACATCTTGGCTTTCGTCGCGCGCCGGCAGATATTTCTGCACCTGTCGCAACAAACGGTCATGATATTGCTGATAAAGACTATCCCAGGAACGGTCACAGACCGCCATCGCTGCACATCCAGAATTCGATAATGATAACTATTATCATTTTTATTTATGCTTATAAGCAATCCTGACCATGCGTCAATTCAAAAAGCATAGGCCCCTACGACCATTCCCCTTGGGAAAGTCCCGGGTTTGAAAGCCAGCATCGCGATACGAAGATCTTGCTGCGTTCGCTACACAACAACTGCCGATTTAAACCCCAACTCTGTGGCGGAGCTATTTCAATGACAGAATGCGAAACCGCCAGACGGTGCGAGTCCCGGCACAGAAACTCTACATGCGGTCTCAGAGTGGCATTGCTTCGCACTCTGTTCATCGAAAATAGCCGCTCAAAACCTACCCTAAAGAATAGGAACATACTGTTTATCTGTCGTATAAATTAGATTTCGCTCGACAAGAGGATATTTTACTTATAGTTGTTACTGTAGCTTTATCACTAATTGCGAACTTTACACGTAGTAAACCATCGCCACTTTCCAGGTAGGAAATCCAATGGCACTCAACATTATATCCAACTATGCGGCAAATGTTGCGCATCGCAACTTGTCTGCTTCTGACGAGATGGCGACCCGTTCGCTGTCGAAACTGTCTTCTGGTACCCGTGTTGTTTCTGCACGTGACGATGCCGCTTCCATGGCCATCGGTGCGCGTTTGAATGCAACCACCCAGGCTCTCAAAACCGCAACCGTCAACGTTGGCCAGGCCAACTCAATGCTCCAGATCGCCGATGGCGGTATGGCAACCATTGATGATGTTCTCGTTCGTATGAAGACCCTGGCTGTCCAGGCATCGTCTGGCAACCTGTCAGATACCGAGCGCGGCTTCCTTAATGACGAATTCGTCCAACTGCGTGACGAAATCGACCGGATCGCATCCTCGACCAACTTCAATGGTATTCAGCTGCTTGGCGATGGGGGTGATGTTGCAATCAATCTCACACCTGCCACCAACAATGAAGCGCTCACGCCCGCTTTCGGTTTTGACCGGTTCGCGATCACGGACAACAATTACTGGGCACAGGACGTAGCTGCAGATGGTGTCGACGATAACGGTTTAGAGATAAGAATTAACGAAGGTTCCGGCGAGCAGGTCATCATGACTGTACTTACCGCGATTGATGGCTCTATCGAGCGGACCCAGTCAATTGATATCACCGATTTTGCCGCGACCGGCGGGTCACGATCCATTGCTGCTGGCGAGAACACGGTGCTCAATTTTGATGAGCTGGGTCTTTCAATTACGGTAAACACCAACTTCTCCGACACCGTTGATTATGTTAGGGCTGGTACCGCAGGTTCCAATGATTTCGGCTTTGGTTCGGTTAACACCGATTTCATGGGAACTGGCGTCGACACATCCGCCGGTCAGCTCTTTTTCATGGAAGAGGACTCGGGCCAGCAGCTTTCCGACACAATTGAGTTCCAGGTCGGTGGCGGCAACACCGCCAATGATCGTCTTTCGATTAATTTGAGCGCAGTTGACTCTGCGGTACTGGGATCATCTGGTATCGGTCAGGAAACGCTCGAGGATCTTGGTGCTAACGCTATTAACACTGCAGCTGGCGCCCAAAACGCAGTCGAAGTCGTAACGCGTGCGATTGACGACTTGCAGCGCGCCCGTGCCGCAATTGGTACTTCCCAGAACCGTCTGGACTTTGCAGCACAGAACCTTGCATCGACGCAGGAAAATACGGAATCCGCGCGTTCCACCCTGCTTGATCTGGATGTTGCCGCTGAAATGACGGCCTTTACATCCAAACAGATTTTGGTTCAGTCCGGTGTTGCCATGCTGGCCCAAGCCAACCAGATGCCGCAAAACCTGCTGCGGTTGCTGCAAGGCTAACGGACCACATCTGACAAACTTTTTGACGTGCCTACCTGTTGCAACAATGGCCCGAACGAAACTCGTTCGGGCCATTGATTTTAGGTAGCCCTGAGATCGAAAGACGACCCTATATCAGTCTTCGAAATGGCCCTTGGCGGCAAAACCACCGCCCTGATAAATCACAGCCGGGTCTTTGCGATCTTCGGGCGGAAAGGCAGCCTCGATCTCGGCACGGAACTGTTCGGAGCTGTCTTGCGGTTTCCAGCCAAGGAAGTCCGCGTGATCATTGCTCCACCATTTCGATGTGTTGTCCGAAACCCCGTACATCACGAGATGGCCGGTCATCGGGGCGTTAAAGATCGCCTTCATCAACGAGATAAAATCACGCGGGCTCATCCAGGTGGACAGCATCCGGCGATCCTTTGGCTTTTCAAAACAGGACCCGATGCGCACCGAGACGGTTTCAACATCGAACTTGTCGAAATAGTAGCTTGCCATCGCCTCGCCGTAACATTTGGTCACGCCATAAAGGCTATCGGGGCGCTGTTCGGATGTGTCATCCAGCTTGGTGGTGCGTTTGTGAAAACCAATCGCGTGGTTGGAGCTGGCAAACATGATGCGCTTGACGCCGTTCTGACGCGCACCTTCATAAAGGTTATAGGTGCCTGCAAGATTGGCCTGAAGCAGGTCATCAAAGGCGGCCTCGATTGAAATGCCGCCAAGATGGATGATGCCATCAACATCCTTGGTCAGGTCAATGACGCCGGCACGATCCGAAAGGTCGCATTGCACGACTTCTTCGTTTGGGCCAGCCGGATCCATTGCGGAAATATCAGACAGGCGAATGACATCGGCATAGCCCTTAAGCCCTTCGCGGCAGATCTTGCCAAGGTTTCCACCGGCACCGGTGATCAGCAAACGTTTCATAATTATCCTCTTTGGTATCGATTTTTCCCGCGATCAATTTCCCCCGAACACAAGGTTCGGAAGCGTCAATGAAATCGCAGGAATATAGGTTGTCAGCAAAAGTGCCGTCAGGATCGCCAGATAAAACGGCCAGATCGTCTGAACGGCCTTTTCGATTTTCACCCCGCCGATTGCGCAGCCGACAAACAGGCACGATCCCACAGGCGGCGTACACAGGCCAAGGCCCAAATTCATCATCAAAACCATGCCGAACTGGATCGGGTCCATGCCGAACTGCATGGCAAGCGGCAGGAAGATCGGCGTACAAATCAGGATGAGGGCCGCCATATCCATGATCATGCCAGCAACCAACAACATGACATTGATCAGCAACAACACCATGATCGGATTGTCGGTAATGCCGGTGATCGCATCGGCCAGGGCATCAGGCACCTGATAGAACGCCAGCATATAACCATAGGCCGACGCGCAGCCGACCAGCAGCATCACAAGGGCCGTCGTCTTGGCCGATTGTTTGACCGCAGCAATAAAACCGGCCCAGCTCAGTTCACGATAGACCAAACCGGTAATGATCAGCGCATAGGCGACACCGATCGCCCCTGATTCTGTTACGGTGAACACACCGCTCAGCACCCCGCCGACAATAATGACAGCGGTAAAGAAGCCCGGAAGTGCACGGACTGCTGTCTGCCAAACCACTGCCCAACCCGGGAACGGTTCCGCCGGATAGCCGTGCTTGATCGCAACCAGCCAGGTCGCAAGCCCGAGCAACAAGCACATGATAATGCCCGGCACCACACCGGCCATGAACAGCTTGGAAATCGAAATGCCGCCACCGGCCGCCACTGCATAAAGGATCATGTTGTGGCTGGGCGGGATCATGATCCCGGCGATTGACGAGGTCACGGTGACGTTGACGGCATAGTCCGCGCGGTAGCCTTCCTTTTTCATCACCGGGATCAGGATCGAGCCAAGGGCCGATGTATCGGCCACAGCAGAACCGGAAATGCCTCCAAACAGCATTGATGAAAACACATTCACAATGCCAAGGCCGCCGCGGCGACTGCCGACAAGGGCGGTCGCAAATTGTACCAACCGGGTCGCAATCCCGCCGTGAAGCATCAATTCACCGGCAAAGATAAAGAACGGAATGGCCAGCAACGAAAAGGCCGAGATCCCCGATCCGATGCGCTGAAACGCAATCAGGGTCGGAAGGCCTTCGACAAAGAACGCGCCAAGGGCGGCAATGCCAAGTGCGATGGCAACGGGCATGCCAATCAGAATACCAATGGCAAACACGCCCAGAAGAATGGTCATGCCCATGTTATTTCACGTCCTCGTTCAAAAGATCGTCATGGTAAATGCGGGCTTGGGAAATGGTTTTCCACCGCGCCGCGATCTTGAGGATATGAACCACGCTGTAAAACATGATCCCGGCCCCGCATACCGCCATCGGAACGGACCGCAAGCCATCTGAAATATGAATGATCGGCATGGTCTTGGCCCAGTTAAACGCGACCAGATCCATCGCCCCGATCAGCATCCAATAGCCAAACCAGGCCGACGCGCCATACCCGATGGCCGCAACAATGGCGGCCATTTTCGGCGGCAAAGCATCGCGGAAAAAGGAAACGGAAAGGTGGCTGTTGTCGCGGATGCCAGCAGCTGCGACCGGAAAGGTAATCAGCACAATCAGAATAAGCGAAACCTGTTCAACCCAGGTCGGCGTTTCATTGAGGACATAACGCCCGAACACCAGCCAGGCGAAACTCGGGATCAGTGCGACAAGGGCCAAACCACCAATCAGGTTCAGCACCCCGGCAATCCCACCGCCCAAGCGATCAATCACATTAACAAAACGAGAAAACATCTACGCGCTACCAGAAACAGATAAACGACGAACATACTAAGCGCAGCCAAAAAGAAGGGCGACGATATTATCGCCGCCCTTCAGATATTTAAGGCCTTATTTCTGCGCGTCCTGGATCGCCTTGACCAGATCGGCAAGATCCGGGTTGGCTTTCAGGAAGTTGTCATAGACCGGCTGCATGGCATCCTGGAAAGCCTGCTTGTCGGCGATCTCGTTGACTTCGATGCCGGCGGCAATGACTTTTTCCTTGGACTGCTCTGCACGATCGGCCCATGCGGCACGCTGTACAGTGACCGACGCTTCAGCTGCTTCGTGGACGATTTTCTTTTCCTCGTCCGACAGGCTGTCATAAAGCGCCTTGTTCATGCACAGGCATTCCGGAAGGATCAGGTGCTGGGTGACGGAATAGTATTTCGCCGCCTCAAAGTGGCCGGAGCTGTCATAGGACGGGTAGTTGTTTTCCGCACCGTCAATCACGCCGGTTTTCAGCGACTGATAGACAGAGCTATAGGCCATCGGGGTCGCGTTACCGCCAAGCGCATCAACCATCTGAACATACAGATCGTTGCTCATGACGCGGAATTTCAAACCGTCAAGGTCCGCCGGGGTATTGATCGGACGCTTGGAGTTATAGAACGAACGCGCACCAGAGTCATACCAACCGAGCGGCTGAAGGCCAGCTTCGATCAGGCCATCGGCGATCTGCTGACCAGCCGGGCCATCCATGACGTCATGCATGGCATCGACACTTTTAAAGATGAAAGGCAGCGACACAACGTTGGCTTCGGGGGCGACTTCACCCAGCGGGCCAAGGTTGAAAACAGCCCAGTCCAAACCACCCAAACGAACCTGCTGGATCGCATCAGGCTGATCGCCCAGAACGCCGCCGTGGTAAACCTTGGCTTCCAGATCGCCACCGGACTTTTCATTGATCAGCTTGGCGAATTCTTCCATGCCGGTCGAAACCGGGTATTCCGGCGGATGAATGTTCCAGCCGCGCCATTCCTTGGCCTGCGCACCGGATGCCAGCGCCACCGATACGGCAGCCGCCGCAATCGTCAGCGTTGTGGTTTTGATAAACTTGTTCATTTCAGGTCCTCCCAGACAATCTGTTGTCTATTTCATTGAAGCATTTTGCCCTTTTGGGTCTTGTTCTTATCATTTAATCCTACAATTCATCACTTGTAAACATAACTGTAAGATTTGTTAACAACTAAGTTGCGACCGGTATCAAATTCCCGATCACCGATTGCAGCTTTAGCGTCCCATTCTGTTTCCCCGGCAGGCGATCCTGCCGGGAAATAACAAGTCATATGTCGCGTTGGCGACCCGCCATCAGGCGGCGCGAAGTGCCGCGTCGCCATAGGCCTTGCGGATCACATCGGCCAGCATGTCATGTTCCGCATCCGTCAAATCGGTCAGCGGACTGCGCACCGGGCCGGTATCGCGCCCGATCACGCGCATGCCCGCCTTGACGATGGAAACGGCGTAACCCTTTCCACGATTGCGGATATCCAAATACGGATAGAAAAATTCGGTCAGTGCGCGGCTCATCGCGGCGTCATCGTCGCGACCGAGCGCGTCATAGAAATCAAGCGCCTGTTGCGGCAGGAAGTTAAAGATCGCCGATGAATAGGTTGTCACACCGGCTGCCTTGTATGCCTTGGCAAAGACCTCGGCTGTCGGCATGCCGCCGATATAGGACAGGCGATCCCCGATCACGGTGCAAACCTTGGTGACCATTTCGATATTGCCATGGCCGTCCTTGAACCCGACCAGGTTCGGGCAGACATCACACAGCTTGGCGAGCGTTTCAGCCGTAATAATCGAATTGTCGCGGTTATAGACAATCACGCCGATATCAACCGCATCACACACCGCCTTCACGCGGGCAAACAGGCCTTCCTGTTCGGCACCAACCAGATATTGCGGCAACAGCAAAAGACCATCTGCACCGGCGTCCTCGCAGGCCTTGGCAAGTTCAACCGCCATTGCCGTGCCATATCCACACCCGGCGATGATCGGGGTGTCGCCCGCAACCTCCTTGGCCGCACGCACGGTTTCGACCACCTCGGCCGGGGTCAGGGAAAAGAATTCCCCGGTGCCACCGGCGGCAAACAGGGCGGTTGCCGGATATTGCGACAACCAGCCGACATGCGTGCGATAGGTCGCAAGATCAAGCGCGCCTTCGGCATCAAAAGGCGTCACCGGAAAAGAAAGCAACCCGGCGCCAATCGCCTTTTTCATCTCTAGATAGTGCATCAAGCGTCCCTAATGTCTGAATACGTCAAATAACTATGACGATTCTATAAATTCATCATATCACTTTGTCAAACATAATACTCAGACTTTTTGAAATCGCCATAAACCGCAGAAAACATGGGTTTCTTGGTCATTCCGACGATGTACGACTTTGGAATGAATCAGGAAGATCTGGTCGATTTCACCGAATCGCGGCAATTGGTATGATGACTTTGGCAACAAAGCCCGCTAGGCTCTGGCGACCAAATCAATTGCCACAAACAAGAAGACCGGGAATGACTGATATCACTGCCGCCAGCCGCATCCTTGCCGATGCCTTCACCACCCACACCCTGATTGATCCCCTGCCTGCTGACATTGCGCCCAAGAACTTTGAGGAGGCCTATGCCATTCAGGATGCCACCCTTGCCACGGTCGGTATTGCGCAGGCGGGCTGGAAGCTTGCAGTTGCGACCCGTGCGGCACAGGAAAAGATCGGTGCCGATGGCCCGCTGGTGGGGCCTTTGCTGGATGGACGGATTCTTGGCGATGGCGCGACACTGACCACCAAGGACATCCATTTTCCCAATATCGAGGCGGAAATCGCGGTTGTCATGGACAGCACCCCTGCCCCGGATGCGACATCAAGCGACATCCTTGATCATATCAAAAGCATGCATCTGGCAATCGAGATTGCCGATCGCCGCTATCACGAAAAGCAAGACCCGATCCAGACACTGGCGGATCTGAATTCGACCAGTCACTTCATCCTGGGTGCTGAAATTGACGGTTGGCGTGATCTTGGTTTTATTGGCGGCAAAGTCACCACCAAAAGTGACGGCGAAGTTCTTGCCAGCAATGATGATCCGGATGCCTGGCCAGAGATATTTGGCGGGCTGGAATATCTGGTCGGGTTCCTTGCCAAGCGCGGCAAAAGCCTGAAGGCAGGTGACGTCATCACCACCGGTGCCTGCGCCCTTCCGACCATTACACCGCATGGCAAGATCGAGGCGATCTTTGAGGGACTTGGCACTGTGACGGCTGAAATCAAAAAGGTCTGATCAAACCGACCCCAAAGAAAAAGGCCATGCAGATTTCCCTGCATGGCCTTTTTGGTTTTAGCGGACCTCTTAGCGGGGTTGCGCACGGCGCTCGCTATTTTCGCGGAACGCTGTGACCGGCACACCGGGCACTTCAACGCGCAGCTTGACCAGCTTCCCGGCATGCGGGAACTCAGCGCGTTTTTCCGGGCTATAGCCTTCCTGATGGCTGGTGACATAAAGCGTTTTCATGTCCGGCCCGCCAAAGCACGGCATGGTCGGATTTGGCATTGGCATCGGGATTGATTTCAAAAGCGTCCCGTCCGGGGCAAAGCGATTAAGGTTGCCCGCCGACACACCCGCCGACCAATAGCACCCTTCGGCATCCACTGCCCCGCCATCCGGGCGGCCAAGCGTATCATCGAGATCAAGGTAACGCGTGCAGTTGGAAATATTGCCGGTGGCAGCATCAAAATCCCAGCGATTGACCCACGGCCCGCGCGAGTCCGAGTGATACATTTTCGATCCGTCACCGGACCAGGCAATGCCGTTGGAAATCTTGAAACCGGTTGCCTTTTCCTCGATCTTGCCATCGGCCGTAATGCGATAGAGCGAGGCAATTGGCATCTTTTCAGGATTGTCATCCATGGTGCCGACCCAGAACGCGCCGTCCGGCCCGATCTTGCCATCATTGGTGCGGCTGTTGATCCCGTCTTCAATGCGACACAGCGGCGCACGCGCATCGGTTTTCGGATCAAGGAAAAGGATATCCTTGCGCAGGGCCACGATAATGCGGCCCTGATCGGTCAGCCCGAAACAACCAAGCTCGCTGTCAAAGGTCCATGTCTTGCGAAGGCCCGTGGCAACATCAAGCGCGTGCAGTTTGCAATTAAGGATGTCTGTCCAGTAAAGCCGATTGTTGGCCGCATCCCAATTGGGGCATTCCGCCAAAGTGAAAGTCTCATCACTGAGAATTTCCGGCTGATACATTACACCACCGGCCATCGCACACTCCCAAATTCATATGATTAATTTTTGTTGTGTCTGGTTTGCCAGTCCGGGGCCCTGTTCGTCAACAGGATTTGTGCCCGCCCCTGCCCGCACCCGTCAGGCCGGGCGGCACATCTGATTACTTGTCGCGGGCGTGGTCGGTAACGCGTTGGCGGGCCTGATGCAGGTGATAGCGCATCATCAGTTCGGCACTATTGCCATCATGACCAAGGATCGCATCATAGATCTGACGGTGTTCGGAAAGCACCTTTTGCGCACGTTCGGCCGAGCCCCCGCGCGTGATATTAAGCGCCACACGCATGGATTTCGACATCACTTCATGCAGGGAATTAAGGATGGTAACGAAAATCTCATTGCCGCTGGCGCGTGCGATTGCCATGTGAAAGGCCAGATCGGCCTTATCGGCAATATCACCGGCTGATACCCCGTCTTCGAGCAGTTTAAGCGCATTTTCAATTTCGCGATGATGGCGGGGGCTGGCGCGTTCGGCGGCCATGCGGGCCGTTGTGCCCTCGATCGCGGAACGTGCCTCAAAGCAACGCAGAAGCCCCGCGACATCGCTGACACCGCCAAACTCGATCAGACCTTGTGGCGGGCGTTTTTTAACAAACGACCCGACCCCTTGGCGGGCATAGACCAACCCATCGGATTGCAGTTTGCGCAACGCTTCGCGCACAACCGGGCGCGACACCCCAAAGGACGCACAGATTTCATTTTCCGAGGGCAGCTTGGCACCTTCGGCAAGGTTGCCCGAGATGATCTGTTCAAGGATCTGACCATAAAGCTGATCGGCAAGCTTTTCGCGCTTCTGAACCCTTAAAAGCAATTCCGACATCCGTCCCCCGGACTTGTTATCTTGTAAAACTTACTTGTAAGTTTTTATCGATAAACTTCTGGTCGGTAAAGCCTTTGCCGATCTGCCCGCCGTTTCGGATCAATCCACCAGCGAATAGTCGCGATTGCCCGGTTTGCCGAAAACCTCGTCCTCGTCGACCAAGCCGTTATCGGGTGTCTCAAGCAAGGTCGGGATCAGCGTCATGGTCCCGGTCAGCGTCTGGTTGTTATCAAGTACGACAAGATCGCCGAGTTCCTTGAATTCCGGACGATTATGAACGTTTGGAACGTGGGAGACCGGTTCGACACAGAATGTCTTGCCGTCTTCGGGGATATAGAATTGCACGTTTGACAGGCTGTCGCTTGCCAGCATCTTCACACTGTAACCGGCATCCTGCCAGACCATGTCGGCTTCAAGGTGCCAACCGGCATAATGGGCATCAAGTGCCAGGTTATGGCGGATCATGCGACCATCGGAAAAATCGCGACCCAGATCAATCACCGTGCGCGCGGTTGGCAGCATATCCTCGTCGGTTGCGAAACTGTCAGAGGCAATAAAGGCGACCGAAACATCTTCGCCACCCGGGAACCAGGGATGCAGACCAATGCCATAGGGCATCGGTGTTCGACCCAGATGACGCACACCGATTTCGATGGTCACATCCCCCTCGGTGACCTTGATTTCCTGCCAGGCGACATAGACAAAGCCACTTTGCGGATCGTCATGTTTGTGATTGAAGCGCAGCGTATCAACAGTCGGGCGTTCGATCTGCCATTCCGAAGATCGGCCAAAGCCGTGAATGGCATGCGGGCTGGGTGGGCGGTTGGCAGGGACCTTGACGATACGGCCATCAAACTCGAACTCGGCAAAGGCCAGTCGGTTGGCAAACGGCACCATCGGGAAACAGCCCAAATTTGACGGATTGCCCGATGCAATCGCCTCCGGGGTGACCGGACGCAACAAATTGATAATGCCCTTGCCATCCGGGCGGATCCAGTCAATCCGCGATATTGCCCCGCCCTCTGGGACAATTCCGATCTGAAAAGGACCACTGTTCCAACGGTATTCAGGTTCGCCTTTTTTGGCCATTCCTGTGTGCCTCAAATCCAACCAAAATCATATGATGACTTTACAGAACCACTATCGTTCGATTAATTGAAGATGGTAACTGCAATGGCGCAAACAAAGATTAACGCCAACCTGCCATTTTTATATCCGGTTGTTTTACACCGGAATTATCGGATACGCAAAATGAACAAACCCCGTGTGTCGGCCGCCCCGCGCAAAGTATCGCTGACCGAAAAAGTCATTGCCAGCCTGCGCCAAGAAATCGAAAGCGGGCAACGCGAACCCGGAAGCAAATTGCCGACCGAACCGGTTCTGACCGAACAGTTTGGCGTCAGCCGCACCGTGATCCGCGAAGCAATTGCCGCCCTTAAGGCCGACGGGTTGCTGGAACCGCGTCAGGGTGCCGGGGTGTTTGTTCTCTCACCGCAAACGCGGGCCAATGATAAATCGATCTTTGCGGTTGATTACGCGCAAGTGTCCGACGTTCTGGAAATTCTTGAATTGCGCATGGCGGTCGAGATCGAGGCGGCCGGGCTTGCCTGCACGCGAGGCTCTGTCGCGCAGCAAACCAAGATTTACGAGGCGATGGCCAGAATGGAACGCGCACTTGAAAAGGGCGAGCCGACCGAACAGGCCGATTTCGAATTTCACAGCGCGATTGCATCCGCCACCAACAATCGCCGCTTTGCCGAGTTCCTCGAACATCTGGGCGATAAAACCATACCGCGCGCGCAATTGCGCCGTCGTCCGCCAGAGGCCGAAGACCAAAAGGCCTATATGCAGATGATCACCGGTGAACATCGCCGGATTTATGATGCAATTGCCGCGCGCGACGAAGATACCGCCCGCAAGGCGATGCGCGATCACCTAAGCCAAAGCCAGACCCGCTATCAGAAACTTCTGACCCAGCGGTAAGCTGCGCTAAACCGCAATCGCCTGTGCCAACATCGACATGTCGGAAATAACAATGTCGGCGCCTGCTTCATAAAGTCGCAGGCTGGCCCCTTCGCGGTCATCGGCATAATGCCCGCCGCCGACAAAACCTATGCATTTCATGCCCGCCGCCCGTGCCGCCGTCACCCCGGCAACAGAATCCTCGATCACGATGGCATCACCCGGGACATATCCCATGGCATTGGCCGCATGCAGGAAAAGATCCGGGGCCGGTTTGCCGTTTTCAACGAAATCCGCACTATAAACACGCCCGTCAAACCAAGGGCCAAGGCCCGTGACCTGCATGGTTTTTTCAAGCCGTTCGACAGAACTGCTTGATGAAATGCAAAAGGCAATATCGCGTGCCTGAAGGACGGTCAGGACGGTTTCGATCCCGTCAATCTTGGTCAGGTCGCGGTCATAGCGGTCAAACAGCATTTTATAGTAATACGGTTTGAATTCCGCACTGACATCGCGCCCCGTTTGGGTTTTGATATATTCAATCGGTGCGGAACTTGATCGTCCGGTAAATCGGTCAGATACGTCGCGCAGACTGAGCGGCGCGTTAAAGTGTTCCAGCACATCGACAAGGGTTGCCAGCGAGATCGGTTCGCTGTTGACCAGAACGCCGTCACAGTCAAACAGGACAACACGACAGGCGTCAAACAGACCTTGGATCTCTGATGCTGACGTTACGATACCGGTCCCGCCATCATCGGTCGGGCCTTGGACATTGTTTCCTCGGACTTTATTTTCATTTGCCATGTTAAACCTGGCTTGTTTCGTTTGTGTTATCCCGACAGCCTAGCCAACTGGCAAGTTCAGCGTCAACAAAAATGAACATTTGACCAATTAATGAACTTTTGATCAACTCAGGCAAAATTGAGCCCAAAACAGACGAAACAACAGCCCAAACAAAAGATCACCCGGCATCGGAGAAATCCCGAAAAGCTAGGGGATATGCGGAGGAGTACCAGATCATGAGTCCCACTTACCCGTGTTTTGTCGGTGTCGATGTCGGCACCGGAAGTGCGCGCGCCGGCGTGTTTGACGCCAATGGCAAATTGCTGGGCAGTGCCGCACACGCGATTGCAATGAACCGCCCGAAACCCGATTTCGTCGAACAGGATTCTGAAAATATCTGGCAGTCGGTCTGTCAGTCGGTGCGTGATGCCATGGCCAAATCCGGGGTCCCCGCGCAAAAGGTCGCCGCCATCGGGTTTGATGCCACTTGCTCGCTCGTGATCCGCGATCAGGATAATAAACCACTGGGCGTCACCCCCAATGGCGCGGACAACTGGGATGTGATTGTCTGGATGGATCACCGCGCCGTGCGCGAGGCCGAGGAATGCACCGCCACCGGTGCGAAGGTGCTGGAATATATCGGCGGCACCATGTCACCCGAAATGGAAATCCCCAAGCTGATGTGGCTGAAACGCCATCACAATGCCGCCTGGCAGAAAATGGGCGCGGCGTATGATCTGGCCGATTTCCTGTCGTTCCGCGCAACCGACAGCAACGCCCGGTCCTGCTGCACGGTGACATGCAAATGGACCTATCTTGCCCATCAGGATGAACCCTGGGATCGCGATTTCCTTAAAGCCATCGGCATGGAAGACCTGAATGACAAGATCAACATGCATGATCCCGCGCTTGCGGTTGGGGAACTGATCGGATCGCTTTCCGAACAGGGGGCGGCCGACCTTGGCCTGACCACCGATTGTGTGGTCGGGGCTGGCCTGATTGATGCCCATGCCGGGGCGCTGGGTACCCTTGGTGAATATCTTGATGGCAACCTTGATCAGCATTTTGCCATGATCGCGGGGACTTCGACCTGCCATATGGCGCTATCGAAAGAACCGCGCTTTATCAAAGGAGTTTGGGGCCCCTATTTCGGGGCGATTGCCCCGAACCTTTGGCTTAATGAAGGTGGGCAATCGGCGACCGGTGCGTTGCTGGATCACATCGTTGCCATGCATCCGTTTTCCCATGACATGGGCCGTGATGCCCACAAGCTTGCCGGTGAAAAACTGATGCCGATGATGGCGGAAAAGACCGATCTGGCGCCGCGCCTGCATGTCCTGCCAGATTTCCATGGCAACCGATCACCACTGGCCGATCCGGAAGCGCTTGGCGTGATTTCCGGCCTGACACTGGATCAAAGCGAGGAAAGCTTCCTGAAGCTTTACTGGGCGACTGCCTGCGCGATTGCCTATGGCACGCGCCATATCATCGATGCGATGAATGATACCGGCTATGACATCACCCACATTCACCTAAGCGGCGGGCACACCGCCAGCAAGGTACTGGTGAAACTCTATGCCGATGTCACCGGCTGCACGGTTGTGATGTCTGATTGCGAGGAGCCGGTTCTTCTGGGATCGGCGATGCTGGCCGCCGGTGCCCTGGATGCAAAAGGCGGCCTTGCCCGGGCCGCACGCCAGATGGCCAGCAAGGAAACCGCCCACGCACCAGATCCGTCAGCCAAGGCAGATCATGATCGCCGATACGCGATTTTCCATCAGATGCATACCCATCGCCAGACCCTTGATAGCATGAGTAAAACCTGATTTTCGTCCTGTGAATTGGCCCTATCGCCCGGGTTAAGGCCCGTTTGACGGCCATTGGCCCATCCAAAAGGCGCTTGACCTTATTGGGGGTTGCGGTCAAAACAAAAGGGCCGATGCAAACGCATCGGCCCTTTCTTTCGCACGCGCAACGGCGGGGTCGGGGGATCATGCAGAAATTTAAATTCTGCACCGTCACGGCGCGATGCCGTTTAAGGCCAGCCTTTTGATCAAGGCTGGCCTTAAATTTTATTCTGCCGGATGTTCGTGGGCGGCTTGGACTTCGTCCTTTTTCTTCCGGTTCTTGGCAAAGGTGCCAACAATCAGAACAAAGAACAGCGGCACGAAGAAGATCGCAAGCACGGTTGCCGCAATCATCCCGCCCATCACACCGGTACCCACGGCCACACGGGCCCCGGCACCGGCGCCGGTCGAAATCGCCAGCGGCACAACACCAAGGGTGAAGGCCATCGACGTCATGATGATCGGACGCAGACGCTGACGGGCGGCCTCGACAGTTGCCTCAAGAAGCCCCATGCCCTGGTCATAAAGTTCGCGGGCGAACTCGACAATCAGGATGGCGTTCTTGGCCGACAAACCAATCGTGGTCAGGATGGCCACCTGGAAATAGACGTCATCAGGCAGGCCACGCAGCATCGCTGCGATCACCGCACCAAGGACACCCAGCGGCACGACCATCATCACCGAAATCGGAATGGCCCAGCTTTCATAAAGCGCTGCCAGACACAGGAACACGACGATCATCGACAGGGCATACAATGCCGGTCCCTGCTCGCCCGCTTCGCGTTCTTCATAGGACAGTCCCTGCCATTCAAGGCCGATACCACCCGGAAGCTTGTTTACCAGTTCCTGCATTGCGTTCATCGCGTCACCCGATGCCACACCCGGGGCGGCTGAGCCCTGAATGTTAAGCGAGGACAGACCGTTGAAGCGTTCCAGACGCGGAGAACCATATGTCCATTCACTTGTCGAGACAGCCGAAATCGGCACCATCTCGCCCATCTGGTTGCGGACATACCAGTAATCCATGTCTTCGGGCATCATGCGGTATTTGGCATCTGCCTGCATATAGACGCGCTTGACCCGGCCGTTTTCGATGAAGTCGTTGACGTAGCTTGACCCCCAGGCTGCTGCCAATGTCTGGTTGATATCAGCAATGCTCACGCCAAGGGCGCTTGCCTTTTCCTGATCAATATTGACGTTTAGCTGCGGGGTATCATTGAGGCCATTCGGACGCACACCGACAAGACGCGGGTCCTGTGATGCCATGCCCAAAAGCTGGTTGCGGGCCGCAATCAGGGCATCGTGACCAATGCCACCGCGATCCACAAGCTGCAGGTCAAAGCCGTTTGCCGTACCAAGTTCGATAATCGCCGGCGGTGCAAAGGCAAAGACCATGGCTTCGCGGATACCCGCAAATGCGCCATAGGCACGGCCAATCACCGCATCAACCGATTGATCCGGACGGGTACGTTCCGACCAGTCTTTCAGGTTCACGAAGGCAATACCGGCGTTCTGGCCACTCCCGGCGAACGAGAAGCCGGCAACCGTGAACAGACCATCGATGTTTTCCGCCTCGTTCTCCATGAAGTGTGTTTCAAGCTTCTTGAGAACATCAACCGTGCGTTCCTGAGATGCGCCAGCCGGAAGCTGGACCATGGCAAACATGATGCCCTGATCTTCTTCTGGCAGGAACGATCCCGGCAGACGACCAAACAGCGCAATCAGGGCCGCGACAAGAATGCCGTAGACGAACAGATAGCGCCATTTGCGGTTCACGACATGACCAACACTGCCTTGATAGAAGTTGTTGGTCTTATCGAACCCGCGGTTAAACCAGCCAAACGGGCCTTTCTTCTTGCTTGGATCTTCATGACCGGGTTTGAGCATGGTCGCACAAAGGGCCGGTGTCAGAACAATTGCCACAACCACCGAAAGCGCCATGGCCGAAACGATCGTGACCGAGAACTGACGATAAATCGCCCCCGTAGACCCGGCAAAGAACGCCATCGGCACAAACACGGCTGACAGCACCAAGGCAATACCGATCAGCGCGCCAGTAATCTGGCCCATGGATTTCCGCGTTGCTTCGCGTGGCGGAAGCCCGTCTTCGTGCATCACACGTTCGACGTTTTCAACCACAACAATCGCGTCATCGACCAAAAGGCCGATGGCCAGCACCATCGCAAACATGGTCAGCGTGTTGATCGAATAGCCAAAGGCCGCAAGGATCCCGAAGGTACCGAGCAAGACAACCGGCACGGCAATCGTCGGAATAAGCGTTGCCCGCCAGTTTTGCAGGAACAGGAACATCACCAGGAAGACGAGGACAATCGCCTCGAACAGGGTATGGACCACTTCCTCGATCGACACTTCGACGAACGGCGTCGTGTCATAGGGATAGACGATCTCGATGCCTTGCGGGAAGAACGGTTTTAGTTCTGCCAGACGGGCCTTGACCGCATCTGCGGTATCAAGCGCATTGGCACCGGTGGCAAGGTTGATACCAATACCGGTTGCCGACTGCGCATTGTAACGCCCGACGATGTTATAGCTTTCGCCACCGATCTCGATGCGGGCAACATCGCCAAGACGCACCTGAGAGCCATCGGTTTCGACCCTTAGCAGGATGTTGGAGAATTCATCGACCGTCTGAAGTTTGCTTTGGGCGGTGATGGTTGCGTTGATCTGCTGACCGTCAATCGACGGCGCGCCGCCAATCTGACCGGCGGTGACTTCGGTGTTTTGTGCCTCGATGGCATTGTTAACATCCATCACCGTCAGGTTATAGGACAGCATCTTGTTCGGATCGAGCCAGATGCGCATCGCGTGCTGCGCACCGAACACCTGAACCGAACCAACACCATTCACACGGGCAATCGGGTCTTCCACCGACGAAACGACGAAGTCCGAAAGGTCTTCGGCATCCATCGATCCGTCTGCCGAGACAAAGCCGACAACCATCAGGAACGAGCCACTGGACTTGCTGACGGTCACACCCTGCTGCTGCACCTCGGTCGGAAGCGACGACATGGCAGCCTGCAGTTTGTTCTGCACCTGAACCTGGGCGATGTCCGGATTGGCTTCGGGCTCAAACGTCAAGGTCACTGTTGCCTGACCGTTCCCCGAAGACGTCGAGGACATATAACGCAGGTAATCAAGCCCGTTCATCTGTTGTTCGATCACCTGGGTGACCGTGTTTTCAACAGTTTGGGCCGATGCCCCCGGATAGGTTGCCTCGATCTCGACCGACGGCGGTGCAATCGACGGATACTGTTCGATTGGCAACTGCCAAAGCGAAAGTCCCCCCGCCAACATGATCACCAGGGCGACAACCCAGGCGAAGACGGGGCGATCAATAAAGAATTTTGCCATTGAATAAGTCCTTATTCGGCGGCTTTGGCGGTTTCAACGGGCTGTGGCGCAACCGGTGCACCCGGTCCGATACGCTGGATGCCATCAACAATGACTTGCGCGCCATCTTCGATACCGGCCGTCACCAGCCAATCCTGTCCCTGCGACTGCTCGATCGTCAGATCCTTGGAGGCAACTTTGCCATCCTCGACGACATAGGCATAAGCCGAGCCATCCGGGCGGCGCATCACCGCTTTTTGCGGCACAAGGAATGCGTCCTCAAGATGCCCCTGACGGACCTGACCGCGAACAAACATGCCCGGCAGAAGCGTGCCATCCGGGTTCGGGAACACAACGCGCAACCGCACCGTGCCGGTGGTTTCATTCACCGTCACATCGGAAAACTGCAAGGTGCCCTTGTGCGGATATTCTTCACCGGTGGCATCAATGATCAGGGAAACCTCGATCTGGCCTTCCTCGATACCCTTGATGCGACCATTGCGGATGGCTTCCTTGATCTTCAGCAACCGGCCACCGGCCTGGGTCACATCAACATAGATCGGATCAAGCTGGGTGATGGTGGTCAGTTTTGCCGACTGATTGGCGGTCACAAGCGCACCTTCGGAATAATCCGACGAGCCGATCTGACCGGAAATCGGTGCGGTGACCGTGGTGTAGGCGAGATTAATGCGCGCCTGTTCAAGCTCGGCACGTGCCGCGGCAACCGCTGCCTTTGCCTGTGCTTCTGCGGCGACCGCATCGTCATAGGTTTGCTGGCTGACGGCCTGCGACTTGATCAGCGGGTCATAGCGCGAACGCGTCTTGGTCGTCTGATCAAGGGTTGCGCGCTGACGGGTCAGTTCGGCCTGTGCGGCATCAACGCGCGCCAGGTACACTTCCTGATCAATCATATAAAGCTGCTGACCGGCTTCAACAAACGCACCCTCGGTGAAGTTGCGTTCCTTGATAATGCCATCGACCTGCGGGCGGATGTCTGCCTGACGGAAGGCAACGGTACGACCGGGCATTTCCTCAACCAGGCCAACAGTCTGCGCGTTCAGCGTCACGGTACCGACCGGGGTCGCCTGTGGCTGTTGCTGGGCGGCTGCCTGTTGGTCACCTTCGCTCTGCTCGCTGCAGGCGGCTACAAGCACGACAAGCGCTGCCATACCAGCGAATTTCAAACAAGATCGCATGGACAAAATGCTTATTCCTTCTAAGTCCGCGCAAAGCCGTGTGGTGTGCGCTTTGCCATTGCTTTTATAAATACTGTACGGTACAGTACACATTGTGCGCTGCACGATCAAGAGCCAAAAACAGCAGAGCCAAGAAAGATGAGTGAAACGCCCGAAAAGCTTGAAAAACAACATTCTCGCGGTACTGCACGCCGTCGTGCAATGATGGATGCTGCATGGGCGTTATTGCTTGAACGTGGCTTTGCTGGCGTGACCCTCAATGACGTGATTTCAAAATCTGGCGGGTCGCGCACAACCCTGTACGAAGCGTTTGGCGGAAAGGATGGCTTGCTGGCTGCGGTCATGACCGAGCAATGCAAAGAATTCTCAGCCGAACTGCATATTTCACTGGAAACCGATCTCCCTCCCCGTGATGCCCTTACGGACTTCGGCACGAAACTGGCCCAAAAGATTGTAACCGAGGAAGTCGCCCGCTTCACCCAGATTCTGTATTCCGAAGGCCAGCATTTTCTACCCTTGATCGAGAAATTCTTTGAAGTTGGCCCCGACAGCACGCGCAAGCACCTTGCCGATTACCTTTCAAGGCAACAAAAGCTTGGCAATATGATCATCGACGACCCGGATCATTCGGCTGAAATGTTTGAATCCATGGTCATCGGAGACTGGCTGTCGCGCATCATGAAACACAACCCGCGCCCGCCAATGACCGATCAGCAGATTGCTGAACGCGTTGCCCGCGCGGTTGAAACCTTCCTGTGTGGTGTCGCAACACCGCAAGCGCGTGACACGTTCGACTGTGCGAACAAATAAATCCCCCTTCGTCGTCGGTGACCGGTTTTATAGCCAGCCCCTCCTGACAGCATCCTGTCAGTTATGACCGATCGTGGCGAAATTTCCCGAAGGGTGACCTGCATCACACCTGAATTACTTTGCCCTAACATTACCAAATTTGGGGTAAACTCTGGCCTGCGTTACCAACAGAGGGCGTATTTCCCCCTTCTGGCAAGCAAAAGGATCCCGTCATGCAGTTGCGAAAGGCACTTACCGGCTTTGGCGTTCTGGCAATTTCGATTGCCGGCCTGACCACGCGTGCCGACGCTATTTCAGTCGAAGATGCCCGGACTGCCGTTGATGCGATCCTGATGCAATCGGGCATTTCCGCGACCGAGGTCGATGCCCGCCCCGTGGATGGCGATGCGGTCGAACTGGTTTATGACGCGGTTTCCATTGATCTCAGCGGCTATTCCAGCCCGCGCCAGCTGGCGATGGATGACGTTCTGGTCACGGTGCGCGATACCGATAGTGCCAATCAGGTTGATCTTGATGTCAAACTGCCCACACAGGCCAAAATGCTGGCCGAGGCAACCACGGATCAACGTGACCTTACGCTGCGCAATGCCGGGGGTTATCTGCGCTGGGATACCGCGCGCAATGTGCCGGTTACCTTTGACGGCTTTGCCGATTTTCTGGTCGGCGATGAACCGGTTTCGCGCAAGCACTGGCTGATGAATGGGCTGATCATTCAATGGTTGCCCGAAATGGCGAAGATCGCCTGGCAGGCAGCCGAGTGGACCGGGCCGAACCGCGAAAAGCGCGGATCGATCAAATCGGCGAGCTTCACGCTTTATCCTGACAAAGACGGCGCAACCCACCTTGATTATTCCCATGATGGTTTGTGGCTGCCAAGCCTGATCCAGCCCCGCACGGTACGGGTCAAAAGCAGCAGTACCGGTCTGCCATGGTCTGATGCCCAGCCCATTATCGAAAAGGGTTTCCACGATATCCTGACCGGCACCGCCCCGCGCTTTGCCCGTCGCCAGATTGGCGATGCGCTGTGGAAAAAGGCCGCCCAGAACGGCGCCCCGGTCAAGGTTGACGAGTTCTATATTGAATCCCGCGGGCTTGAGGCGCTGGGTTCTGGCGAATTCCTGGCACAGGCCGCGGCACGTTATGGCTTCACCGGTGAGTTTGATTTCAGACTTCTGGGTCAGGAAAAGCTGGTCGACCTATTGGGAACGCCAGACAACCCGACCATCCTTGGCGCGCTTGTGCCCTTTGCCGTCAATGGCCTTGCTGCCGGTCGCCCCGGCCCGCAAGGCACGACCGAATATGATGGCCAACTGCTGCCCGATGGGCGGGTTGTCGTCAACGGCATGACGGTCTTTCGTACTGCTGACGGCAGCTAGGTCTTTATACCCCGTCCCGACACAACAAAACGGCCGCCTGTGATCACAGCAGGCGGCCGCTTCTGTTTAAAGGCTTGGCGTTACCAGCTGTATTTCAGAGTCGCCAGAACCTTGCGGCCATCGCCGTAATAGTCGGTCCCGAAATAGCTGGTTGTGCGATATTCGCGATCAAACAGGTTGGTCGCATTGATCGACAGATCGACATTGTCGGTCACGGCGTAATTGATTGCAGCATCAAACACCGTATAGGACGGCACATTGACCTGATTGGCGTTGTCGCCATAGGTCTGCCCGTTAAAGCGCACCCCACCACCAAAGGTCAGATCGCCGCGCCAGCCACTTTGCGGAATGGTGTAATCCAGCCAGGCCGACGCCATATGCTCTGGCGTCAGGCTTGGGCGATTGCCCTCGTCAGTGCCGTTGCCATCGTCAACAATCTCGGAATCCATGAAGGTATAGGCAACCGTCATGTTGACGTGATCGGTCAAGGACATCTTGCCTTCAAGCTCAAGTCCTCGTGTCCGGATTTCACCAACCTGGCTTTTCTCTGTCGGGCTGATGTTATAGGGGACGTTGGTCTGCGCCAGATCGAACAAGGCAGCGGTAAAAATAGCATCATAGTCGGCAGGCACATATTTCATGCCAACTTCATACTGCGTGCCTTCCTGTGGCTTGAGCTCTCCGGTGACGGAGGTAAGGCTGTTTGCCGTTGCGGCATAAAGCGGCTGGAAGGATTCCGAATAGTTCCCATAGACCGAGAAATCATCAGTCACCTTATAGGTCAGGCCCGCACGGGTGGTGAAAGCATCGGCCTCGTCATTCTCAACAAGCCCGGTATCGAGATACTCCGTCTCGGTCTCGACATAGTCAAACCGCCCGCCCAGGGTCACGATCCACTTTTCATCAATCGTCAGCTGTTCCTGGGCATAAACCCCGTAGGATTTCTGATTTACATCCCAATCGCGATAAAGCTTGTTCAGATTGATGCATGATAGCCCGCAATAGACCGGGTTAAAGATATCGATCCCGTCAGCCGTACCGGTCCGTACCGTTTCCCGGTTGCGGTCATTGGTGAAATCAACACCCATCAGGGTCTTGCTGTCGAACTGATCCCAGGACGTGTCGTACTGAAGCTGGTTATCGATTGAGAAACGATCAAGCGTACCATCCACCGTCCAGGCGGTTCGGTCTGTTGCCGGATTGATCGCCGCGCCATAGACCTGCTTGTTATCAAGCTCAACATGGGTGTAACGCGCATTCTGGCGCACTGTCCATTTGTCGGCGAACTGATGGGACAGCAGGTAACCGGCGTCAAACTGCTCGGTTGCGAAACTGTTGAAATCGGGCTCGCCCAGGAAAGTGTCGGGATCAACATCAACACCGCGCGGGAAGCCATAACCAAGGCTGCTGTCGCGCTCGCTATAATCGGTCAGGATGGTGAACTCGGTCCCTGCCTTGGGCTTGTAGGTAAAGGCAGGCGCAATATAAAGGCGATCATCACGCGAATAATCCTGTCCGCGTTCGGCGTCCTGCCACAGGGCGGTGAGACGGTATGTCCAGTTGCTGTCTTCGGCAACCGGTCCGGTCACGTCGCCACCGGTGGTCAGGTGATTTTCACCAAATGTCGTAAAAACTTCACCGCGCGCCTCGTCTTCCGGGCGCTTGGTGATCCCGTTAATCAGACCACCCGGCCCATTCAGGCCAAAAAGACTGGAGGTCGAGCCCTTCAGAACATCAATCTGTTGCAGGCCATAGGGTTCAGAACGGCTGGTGGTCCAGCCATAGATGCGCTCTGCAAGGCCATCCCGGTAACCGCCAAGCGAATTCAGGGCAAAACTGCGAATACGGATAAAATCATAGCGGTCATCCGAGCCGTAATCATCCACCGCGACACCGGCTGTGTAAGATACCGCTTGTTGCAAATCCTGAACCTTGCGGGTTTCCATTTCCTTTTGGGTGATCACGGAAATTGAGGCCGGATCATCCAGAACAGGGGTATCGGTTTTCGATGCCGTCAGGCTGCGCGGTGCGACAAAGCTATCGGTGACGGCATCAGCGGGATCGTAGGCCTCTGCTGCATTGGCCTCGACCCGGAGCGTTTCAAGAACTTCTTCACCGGCACTGCTGGTGACGGCTTCGATCACAACCGTGCCATCGCTGGTCACGTCATAGTCAAGCCCCGACCCGCGCAGAAGCGCCTCCAGGGCTGTGCTTGCGCGCATCGTGCCATTGATGGTCGGCGCATCAATTCCGCGTGCCAGCGCCCCGTCAACCGTGACCTGCACACCGGCCTGTACGCCAAACTGCGCCAGCGCACTGGTCAGTGACTGGGCCGGAATATCAAATGTGTGCTCGGCATTGATCCCGCCCGCACTGACCTGTGCATTTGCATCAGGTGCAAACAACACGACCGGCGCCAAGGCGGTTGTCATCATCAAGGCACTGGCTATTACCACAACACGACCACGTTTTTGCAGTCGAGCTGCACCCCCATTGTTCATTTTCTTCTATCTCCGTTTCATGTCCTATGCCTGAAACAAATTGAGAATGCAAACGCTTCTCAATTTCGCATAAAAGACAAAACGGATGCCGGTTCTGTTTTTTCAAAAATTTTTATGGGAAATCATCAGGATGGTTCCAAACCCGCAAAGTTCTGCGGATTTGAAAGGCATTATTTTTTCTGGCAAGTGAGCATAAACGGGGCCGAAATCCAGCCCCCACCGCCATCAGGACTTTGAGACAACCAGAACCCACGGGGTGATTTCACGCACCGTCGCCTTTTGCGCCCGTGCCATACCGCGCAAGGCCGACACCGGATCATCAAGGCGATAGACCCCTGTGACCGTCTGGGCAGCCAACACCTCATCGGTGATCAGGATGGTGCCATTGAAATAGCGCCGAAGCTGATCAACAACTTCGGATAACGGTTGATCCTGTGCGATCAGCTGGTTCTTGCGCCAGGCACCGATCTGGCTTGTCGGCGAGGGATGACGGGTCACCGTGCCATCCTGCCCGACCCGGACATTCTGCCCAGCCTCAAGAATTTCAAAAACCGCCGGAACATTGGCGGCATTTTCGACCTGCACCCGTCCGTGTTCCACGCCAACCATGGAGACCGCATTGCCTTCGGAAACATCAAACCCGGTGCCAAGCACCGTCACCGTCACCTGATCCGCCCCGACGCGAAACGGCTTTTGCGGATCCGGGGTAACGTCAAAGAACGCCTCGCCATCGAGCAGCTCGACAAAGCGTGTTGACCCGTCAAAATGCACCGTAATCGCGCTTTCCGGCGCAAGGGTCACCGTGCTGTTGTCAGAAAGCGTGATGGTGCGCATCTCGCCCGTTGCGGTGACATGGTCGGCCTGCATATGGGTTGCGATATCCGGCCCGATGATGGCGGCCACAAGGGATGCGGCCACCGCCACTCCGCCAAGCCCGATGCCGCGCCAGGACATATTGCCGCGCTTTTGAAACCGGGTTTGCGCCGAGATGACCTTGCCCTCGGCAACGGCCTTTTCGTAATCAATATTCAGCAGGGCCGCGACCGCGTCATTCTGTTGACCGTCGGCACCGCCTTTGTCGCCAGCCTCACGGCGCGCTTCAAGGAACGCCTGCCAATCGGCTCTGCCAGACGGTGCGGCCTTCGCCATCAGATCGGCGGTCTTTTGCGTGGCGTTCCAGGCATCAAGATGGGCTGGATCCTCGGCACACCAATCGGCAAACTGCGCTTGCAGTTCCGGGTTTTCCGGATTTTCCTGCAGGCGGATCAACCAGTCGGTCGCGGCCTTGCCCGCCTGTTTTTGAACTGGATCGGTTATCTCTGCCATCAGCCTATTGCGCCTCCGTTGCACCACCTGGCGCGATCAGGGCGATATAGCCGATATCACGCAACACGTCACCATCTGTGCGGGTTATGGTGCAAATTTCTGCACGGTCAGACTGTTTGGTCGGGCGATGAATGATCCTCATGGCCAGCCACCCAGCCGTTCACGGCAATGATCAATGCCCTCAGATACAAGCTTATGGGCAAGCGGCACGGAAATATCGAGATAATCGGCAATCTCGCGCAGTTTCGCCCCACCCACCCGATGCATCTCGCAGGCAATGCGCGTGCGTTCGGGCAGTTCGGAAAGGGCTTGCATCAAAATCGCGTATTCATCCTTGTACACCGCAACTGTTTCCGGGTCCGGGCTGTCGGATGCGCGGGTTTGCACGGCAACGTCATAATCAGATGCACCAGTCAGGCTGCTTTCACGGGCAATCTGGCGTTTGCTATCAAGTGCCAGATTGCGCACGATCCGGTACAGATAGCCGGTGGTATCGTCCAGAAACCGCCCCTTGGTCGCCGCATCAAACCGCAACCATGCTTCCTGCACCAGATCTTCGGCCTGCACGCGGCTGCCGATGATGCTGCTGGCATAGTTCACAAGTGCGGATCGTTGGCGCATGAACAGCGCCAATGACGTCACATTTGATGTCGCGTTCGAAGCCAATCAGAATGTCCTTTGCACGATGCGGGCAAGCCGGTGCCCGCATGGGATGACACGCTTAGCGCAAATGATACTGATTATCAACATCAATAAAGCACCCTATCCATCAGACGATGATCGCATCATCGAACTGCGCCGTGCCGATGGGGCCTGATCCTGATGCCGCATCCGGCAGGCAAATGTCAGAAAGCGGGCCAGTCTTTGATCAAACTGGTCTTTGAAGTCGAGGATGTCGAAAGCACCCGAAACGCCCTGATCAAATCCGGGGTAGCTGTCGGACCGATCCATCTAGCCGACAGCTACCAGTTCGCGAACCTCAAAGATCCGGCAAAGAATTCGGTATCGATCTCCAGCCGCGCACTCGCCTGCCTCTAACGCACGTTCGACGTCTATTGTTCTAGGGTCCAGACTCATTCAAATGGTCGATCCGGCTAGAAACCGGGTGCGATATCCAGAAAGCGTACAGAGTATCCCCAAAGCGCAGCAAACGTATGCCCGCACCAAATTGCATGTTTCTTTATCGGAGATGCAGCTTAATTTTTTGCGCGGGGATTGAAGCGTTTCTTGTTCACTTGAAAATTTAGCCGATCTTCAAGGTGTCTTTGCGTGATGGAAATTCATGCATCAGACAAAGACCTGTCTGGCGGATAACCGTTGAAGCATTGACCCGGGTAAAAAACTTGGCGTTTTGCAATCCGATGATGTGATCAGGCGCAAGCAGAGCAGACTTTCAGAGCCCTTCTCATCCCCAATGCAGTTCATAAGGCAAACCTTATGGCATGAACACGATGACCCTGTTTGCTGTGAGAGCAGCCAGAAGACAACAGTGGCGTAAAACGCATTGTCTGGGAGAACGATTGAGCTATGGAAAGCTATTTTAAGTCTGGCCACATATTGTGGCGGGCATTGCTTCTTATAACTAGGCTTACCAACAACACACTGAAAATAAATATAAAACGTGAAACAACACGGTACAAAAAAACAAAATCGACAATGCAGATAAAAACCAACTTCGCGCGGCTCTGCACTGGTGTACTATTTTTGCTTGTCGCGCCCAATAGCGCCTATGCCTACAGCGTAACAAACGCGGGTGGCAGTGCAGCGACACCGACACAGACGATTACAACCGAAGCCAGCAAAAGAGTGTCCGGCGACAGCTTGACCTTCTTCCAGGAGGCAAATCCGGCACCATCCGGATTTGCAGCGGGCGATACGCTGGAAATCTCGCTGAGTGGCGGGGCGACCTTTGGTGACGCCAACATTTCTCTCGAAGCGAGTGCGGGCGGCGCTGGCACTGGTGACCTGACTTGGGCAACCTTCTCGGGATCGCCCCAAGGAAGATCGTCGCTCACCGTCACCATCCAACAAGGAACGACGCCGGGATCATTTGCTAATTTCGACGGACTAATTCTGAGCGGCTCCACCATTGCAGGACAATTAGTCACGTTCAATCTTCCCCAGATTGCCGGGCGCGATATTTTCATTTCCTTTACCTTGCGCAACTCAGGCGGCACGGTGAAAGGAACAGCGAGCCTAAAGCTGTTTGACAACACACTTGCCCCCGCCGGGAACCTTGAAGAATCCCAGTCTGCGATCAAGACTGTACTTGCTACGCATATCAGAAACATGACGTCGCAAAGTGTTAGCCTTTCCGGATTGATTACCGGACGCGGATTTGGCCGTGGCGGCGGCAGCCTTGGCGGTTTGTTTGGCGACAGCGCCGCATTCGGGAATGCCCTGACGGAATCCACAGGTTTGACTTTGCCGGTTGCACTGGAGTTGAACGAAGGAAGAGGCAACTTTGCAGCAAATCTCAATAGTGTGATGAACTGGACGGGAGAACTGGCTGCCGGAGAGCAAAATACAGGTGGTCTCCCGCCCAGCGCGTTTTCCAATTTTGAAAGCCCGATGAACCTGTGGGTGAAGGGCAGATGGGAAGGCATTAATGATAGTCGGGGTGGCACAGCAGGAGACAGCGATTTCGGCCTGTTTATGACGGGCATCGACTATCGTGTTGATAAAGACACGATGGTTGGCATCCTTGGCCAATATGACCTCTACAAATCGACTGCCACTGGCCAAGACAGCCAAGGTGAGGGAAAAGGCTGGATGGTCGGGCCCTATATGGTGTCTCGACTGGATGAAAACCTGATTTGGGATGGTCGCGTTGCCTGGGGCGAATCAAAAAACAAGATCAATCCGCTCGGCCGGGGTTGGGACAAATATGACGGTGAACGCTCACAGTTGGAAACCAATCTGACCGGCGACATCCGCTCAGAAAATTGGGAATTTTATCCGCAGATCGGCATCAACTACTTCCGTGAAGAACAAAAAGCATACACAAACTTTGGCGGGGAGCGGATCGAAGCCCAGACAATAACCTTCGGCAACCTTACGTTCGGCCCGGAAGTTGTTCGCGTTTTGCAAGTCGAAGATGGCCCAATATATCGGCCATTCGTTGCTCTTCGCGGCATTTGGGATTTCCGGGCACCACCGATTGCACATAATAACGGAAGCCAAGTAGATACCGAAAAGCTGCGCGCCAGAGCGGAACTTGGCGGAGACATCACCTTTGAAGATGGCGGAAGTATCTACGCCAAATATGCCTATGACGGCATTGGCCTGGCGAACTATGAGTCCCATAGCTTTGAAATCATTGCCAACACGCCGGTAACTTTCGGTTTCCTGCCGGATAACAGCAAGTTCAAATCTTCATTTAATCAGGATGTAAGCTCAACCCAGGCAAGCACCTTCCGGATAGGGCTCGACATTCCGCTTAATTGAATTGATCCATGAAATGAAAAGGGGTGGCTTTATGCCACCCCTTTCTTTTCCACATCCGAGACAGATCGGATGGAATTATATCACTCGTCAGGCAGCCAGTAAGGCCACACCAGCCGCGGCAATCATGCCACCGCCGATGCGAACGGCGACAGGTGCGATTTTTTCGGCAATCTTTTTTGCGCCAAAACCAATACCCAGCCCGACCGCGTGCAAAATTGCCGTCGCAATCGCAAAGCCAAGACCATATTCAACACCACTGGCATCAATCGGCATTTCCGTTCCGTGCGCATGACCATGGAAAACCGCCAAAACACCCACCAACGCCATCGCAGCGCCGGTCGGCATGTGTTTGCCAAGCGCGATCACAGCGCCCAGGACAATCACGGAGCCCACAATACCCAGCTCGACAAAAGGCATTGCGACGCCTGCGATCCCCAAAGCACCGCCAACCACCATCATCGTCACAAACGAAACCGGCAAAAGCCAGACGGCTTTCCCGCCCTGCTGGGCAGCCAGAACGCCAACCGCAATCATCGCCAGCAGATGATCAAGACCGCCCATCGGATGGCTAAAGCCCGACGCAAACCCGGAAACCGAACCGGCCCCGGTATGAGCCAATGCAGGCGTCGCAAACAAAACCGAAAGCGCAAAAGCGTAAAGCGGTGATTTTTTCATTCCTGTCTCCCCTGAATGAAATCAGACAAATCGTATGAATTTTTCGATTTTATTCTTACTGCCATTAGAATGCAACGACGTTACCTTTAGGAAATTCGTTACCTTGCCCTGCTATACAATCAGTCATCAGACAACGAAGAAACACCATCCGGGAGCCCGCCATGCAGAAAACCAGCCTTGTCATCCTGTTGACCGGTGTTGTGGCCTTGGGCATGTGGGGGATCAGCGATTACATGGCGCACAAGGGCGAGGCCTATGGCGATGTCGAACGCGGGCAATCGATTGCCGAGCAGACCTGCCTGCGCTGTCACACCAAATTCGAAGGCGATCCCCTGCCCGATCCGAACGTCACCACCGCCCCGGCCCTTGCCAGTTTCGGGCAACGCTGGCCGCTGGAAAACCTTGAAGAAGCCCTGGCCGAAGGCATCACGGTATCGCATGACAACATGACCATGCCGGAATTTTCCTTTACCTCGCAAAGCATCGCCGATCTGCTGAGCTATATGGAAAGCCTGACAAACGAGGCCAACGCGAAGGCCGGCAAATAAGCCGTTTGAACGTAATTAGGGCGGGGAGCAAAACTCCCCGCCCTTGATCAAACACACACGGATAAACACCGCACAATCGTTTATCCGTGACTGTGATTGACCAGTCTGGCAAAGGCGCCGCGCCAGGCCGGGTCCGGCTCGATGCCAAAGATGTCTTTAAGCGTTTGGGGAATATCCCCAACACTGAGCGTATGTTGCTCTTCCTCGCCGGTGACCAGCCGGATGGTCAGGCGGTTATTAAGCAGGGTAAAGCGCGCAAACGGGGCAGAACGCGCGACCATCAGGGTCTTGCAAAATCCGCTGTCGGGGTGATCGGATGCGTACCAGTTCATGACCTCGTAATCGATATCCGAAACCGGCGCGATATCGATCTCATGCACCGGCTTCCACACGCCATCACGTTCCAGTTCAATCCGATAGCTGTGCGCGCCCTTGGTCACGCGGTATGTGTCGTGCGGGGTTGCTTGTGGCGTTTCGATATCAAGCAATAACGGCCCGGTTGGCACGCAGCCGCCCAACCCAACATCGGCCAGCCATGCTTCGCCGTCGATCATCACCCGAATGGCCATGTGGCAACGCGGACGGGGCAGATCATTCGGGCCATAGCCCCATAAAACCCGCCCGGCCAGACCTTCGACGTCAAAGCCAAGGCTGCGCAACACCCGGCGAAACAGGCCGTTTTGCTCAAAACAATAACCACCCCGCCCGTCATGAATAAGCTTCTGATCGACGCGCTCCGGATCGATGCTGACCGGGGTATCGTTGAAGACATCAATCGCTTCGAACGGGATGGTTGCCGGATGCATCGCATGCAGGGTTTGCAAGACTTCCAATGTGGCTTCGCGCGGGCCGTCATAGCCGATCCGGGCGAAATAGGCATCCAGATCCACTTCCTGCCTCGGGCGTTTGATCGGGGCGGCCCAACTGGCATTGATCCGGCTTTGCAAAGTGTCATGGTCTGGTGCGACCGGGGCGTTATGGGTGACGGGCTGGTGGCTATTCATCACAAGGCTCCATTCCTTTGACGATGTCTTTTCATCATCGTTTGATCTCATGAAGCAGGACGATAAAACCTCAACCTATGTTACGGTCAAACGCATAAAATCGAAAAATTTTAAATCGAATAATCTTCGAATAATATCACCAATCGCGGCCTTATTCACAGCATACACCCCATGATCACGGCCCATTCAAGCAACAATTCACCTTTTACACGCACGATATAGAGCTTTTGCGCGACAGATTGCGTCCCCCTGTGATATTTGAGACTCTAAAGAGCGGAGAAACCGAACAAGCCAATGATCGCGATGGCACTGGCCGTGCGCGAACGGGTCTTTGGAAACGTCGCTTATCCATCCATGACGGATCGCAACAGATCCGTTTGCCAGACAGGGAAGTAACCATGCGCACTGTTTATGTGAACGGCGAGTTTTTGCCGGAAACCGAAGCAAAGATTTCGATTTTTGACCGATCCTTCCTGTTCGCCGACGGCGTGTATGA
>NZ_DGMR01000023.1:366-23451 GCF_002388495.1 Thalassospira sp. UBA4513 | reverse complement strand
GACATCACCGAAGGCCTGATTTACCTGCAAGTATCGCGTGGTTCGGCCGGTGATCGTGATTTCGCGATCGACCCGCAAACGCCGCCGACCATCGTGATGTTCACGCAAAGCAAATCCCTGATCAAATCGGCCCTTGCCGAACGCGGCCAGAAGATTGTCACCTTCCCCGACATCCGCTGGCGCCGGTCCGACATCAAAACCACCCAGCTGCTTTATGCGTCGCTTCTCAAAACCGATGCGGCTGCCAAGGGCAAGGACGATGCCTGGATGGTGCTGGATGGCTATGTCACCGAAGGATCAAGCAACAACGCCTATATCGTCACCAAGGACGGCACGATCGTCACCCGTGAGCTTTCGACCGACATCCTCCACGGCATCACCCGTGCCGCGGTTCTGAAATGCGCCGAGGAACTTCAGCTCAAGGTCGAAGAACGCCACTTCACCATCGAAGAAGCCCAGAATGCGGCTGAAGCCTTTTCGACCTCGGCCTCGGCCTTTGTCTGCCCGGTTGTCGAGATCGATGACAAGAAAATCGGCGATGGCGTCCCCGGCCCGGTCGCCAAGCGCCTGCGCGAGATTTATATCGACGCCAACCGCAAAATGGCGATCTGATCGGCTGCCAATACATCCATATGATCGTCTCCTCAAAGCCGATCAAACTGCGAAACGCCGCCCACTTTCGGGCGGCGTTTTTGCTTAACTGCTGGCCTCATCGCTACAATTCCCGTAAAGCTGAAAGCTAACGTCACCATCAACTAGGAAGCCCCATTGGCCACGCAAACGTCTTCCCGCCAGAACAACCTTGTCGGCATCATGACGATGTGTGGCGGGGTGGCAGCGCTGTGTATCAATGATGCGCTGGCCAAAAGCCTGATGGATCATTATTCCCCGATCCAGATCATCTTCCTGCGCAACATCATCGCCCTTCCCTTTGCCTTTATGGTGGCGCTCAAAATGGGCGGTTCTCGCAGCTTGCGGTCAAGCCGCGTTCACGTGCATTTCATGCGCGGTGTCGTCTGGATTGCCGCCACCGTGATGTTCTTTACCAGCATCCACCACCTCGGTCTTGCCGAAGCCACAGCACTGGCCTTTGTCGCACCGTTATTTATCACCGCACTGTCGGCAATCTTCATTGCCCGGGTCGGCTGGCGGCGCTGGCTTGCGGTTAGTGTTGGTTTTCTGGGGGTTCTGGTAATTGTCCGGCCTGGTGCCGCAACGTTTGAGCTGATATCGCTCCTGCCGATTGCGACTGCGTTTACCTATGCGATCCTGATGCTAAGCGCGCGCTTTGTCGATACGCGCGAAAGCATGTGGACATTGCTGCTTTATCTCAGCCTGACCAGCGCGATCCTGACCAGCATACCGGTGATCTTTGTCTGGAGCCCGGTCCGGGCGGAGGACATCTGGCTGTTTCTGGCGATTGCGCTCTGTGGCTCGCTTGGCATGACCATGATCACCCAGGCCTTCCGCTTTGCCGAGGCCCCGACGGTGGCACCATTCGATTACACGGCCCTGATCTGGGCAACCGCACTTGGCTGGATGTTCTGGGGTGAAACGCCCGATGTTCTGACCTTTGTCGGGGCAGCCATCATTACCGCAAGCGGGCTTTTCGTGATCTTCCGCGAAAGCAAGGTGGCGGCGGAAAACTAGTCGCGCGGTTTGACGCCATAGGTCCGCATCGCACTTTCGCGCATGTCGGCCTCATGCACGTCGTTTTTAAACCGGTAACTGGGGGCGAGGATTTCATTCGCCTTGGTGACCGTGACATCAAACAGGGTCGCCACCCGGAAGGCGTTGCCTGCCATGTCCTGCAGGATGGCTTGGCGTTCTTCAAACCCGGCGTCACCTTTGCGCATCAGGGTCGCCGCGCCATAAAGCTGCCAGCCGCGTTGCGAAAAAACATCAACGAAACTCACGCAAACATGCGGATTGCGCGCGATATTCTCAACCGACTGCGGGGAAGCAATATTGGCGATGATGATGCGGTCATCCCCAAAACACGCAAAGATTTCCTTGGGGCTGACCGACGGTCCGGCATCAGAACTTGTCGCCAGCCAGCAGAGAACCGAACGATTGGCATAGTCGCGGATCTCATCGGTTAGCATGCCCGTTTCCCTTCCGAATACATAGGACTGCCCACACCTAAATGACATGCTAAATTTTCACCCATCGCGTCGGAAGCTGCGAGTTTCCGCCCGATGCAATTTGCCCATCTATATCTATACCAGAAGCAGATAATAGAGCCAAATATGCGGCAAGGATTTCATTATGGAGCCGCTCTAAATCATTCAGCATCAGCTCACGACCCTCAGAAGAGTTTCGCCGAAAGTTGTGATACCGATAGAAGGAATGGCTTAAAAAATTTCTTGCACGCAAAGCAGTCTCAAGCATTTCCGCAGAAACCGCAGAATCTTTCTGCTTTGCTTTTAAAGCGGAAATCAAACGACCAAGCGTGTGTTTGTTCACCTTTTGAACAATCTCACTGGCTTTGGCTGAATCAGGGTTTCGAATTAGGTCGGCATCCAAACATTCATGCGTAAACAGCATTGTTCCGAGTTCAGTTTCCAGAAGCTGGGCGGCCTCAGAAACTTCACCGAACTTCTCGTACACGTTAGCCAACGTAACCATTCGAGTTCCAAGATAAATTGGCCGTCAAAAACAAGCTTGATTATGCCAAGAGCAACCTAACTGCTACCAGCAGAAATCCCCCATCGCATAGGTGATGTGACGGCCCGTGGCGGCCAGAAGCGCATCAAGCTTTTCGCGTTCCGGCAGCGTACCGCGCGGCGCGTCGAGTTCTTCGGCGTGGATGCCGCCGGTGACGAGTGCGACATCCAGACCGGCATTGTTGGATCCAGCAATATCGGTCGAGATGCTGTCGCCGACGACCAGAAGCTTGGCATCCGGGCCCTTATCAAACATCTGCAGGCAGAAGTCATAGGCACTTGCCAACGGCTTGCCTTCCCAGCGGACATTGCCACCCAGTTCTTCGTAACGCCCGGCAATGGCACCGGCACAAATGATGCGTTTGCCACCGCGGATCACTTCACGGTCCGGGTTGGGACACAGCACCGGCAGGTCGCGGGCCTTCAGCGCATGCAGAAGGTCTTCGTATTTCGACACCTGATCATGATCCTCGTTCGGGCCGGTGATCAGAACCCAGTCGGCATCATCGACCTCGGTGACGATTTCGACATCCTGATTTTCAAACATCGACATATCGCGCACCGGCCCGACCATCAGGACCTTGCGACCCAGCTTGGCGTACCAGGGATCGGATCGCGCGACGAGCTGGGCATAGGCAACCTCGCCCGATGCCACCGCCGGGCCATACAAATCGCGCGAAATGCCCATATCTTCCATCCGGTTGACCACGACCGAGGAACGGCGCGGCGCATTCGACAGAAGGGCCACCGGAATACCGGCTTCCTTAAGGGCTGTCATCGCGGCGATCGAGCTTGGATAGGGTGTCACCCCGTCATGCACAACGCCCCACAGATCAAGGATCACGGCATCATATTTACCAATCACCTCGGACAGGCCATTGATCATTTCATAGGGCGCGGGCTTGCTCATGCCGTCCGGATCCTTGTGTTACTTCTTGTTTGATTTGGCAGCAACAGCTGCCTTGGCAGAACGGGCTTCATCGACCGGAATGCCTTTGCCCGAAATCTCCGGGAAGGCGGCACCGACTGCATCCGATACATTGGAAAAGCCATCCTTGCGCAGGCGCCGTGCAAGGTCTTCCTTGATCTCGGTCACCAACTCCACACCGTGATAGACCAGCGAGGAATAAAGCTGCACCAGCGAAGCACCATTGAGGATCTTCTCATAGGCATCCTTGCCCGATGCAATCCCGCCAACCCCAATCAGCGGCACCTTGCCCTCGGTCAATCGGTAAAAGTCGGCCAGAACCTTGGTCGAGGGTTCCATCAAAGGCGGGCCGGAAAGACCGCCCTTTTCATCCTGATCATAAGAATTAAGCCCGACCGGCCGGTCAATCGTGGTGTTCGATACGATCATGCCATCAAGTTTGACTTTGGTGACCACAGCCGCGATGTCGGATTTGTCTTCCTCGGTCAAATCCGGGGCGACTTTCAACAACACCGGCACACCCTTGGCAAAGGAATTCCGCGCCTTGATCACGACCTTAAGCAGCTTTTCAAGCGGCGCACGGCCCTGCAAAGCGCGCAGGCCCGGCGTATTGGGCGAGGACACATTGACCACCAGATAATCGGCATAGGGACCAAGCGCCTCGACCCCCTTGGCGTAATCATCAGCCGCATCTTCGGAATATTTGTTCTTGCCAAGGTTAGCGCCCAAAACCCCGCGACGTGCGCGTTTGCGCAGGCGTGCGGCCACCAATTCGGCCCCGTCATTATTAAAGCCCATGCGGTTGATCACCGCCCGGTCGGAATAAAGCCGGAAAAGGCGGGGTTTCGGGTTTCCGGGTTGCGGCAAAGGCGTCACCGAGCCGATCTCAACAAAGCCAAAGCCGTGCGAGAGCATCTGGTTAGGGACTTCGGCGTTTTTATCAAAGCCCGCGGCAAGCCCGACCGGATTGGCAAATTTGCGCCCGAACACCTCGGTTTCCAGCATCGGGGTCGCGTCGGTCGCGTCATCGGCGCGCGGCACCAGATTGTTTTTCAGCGCCCAGATCGCCAGACCATGCGCGGTCTCGGCATCAATCCAGCGGACAATCGGCAAAACCAGTGACTTATACCACCCCACGCGAGACGCTCCGTGCTTGAAAGGACATGCCCTTTTCTTACGCGGCTCACGGGTTTAGGGCAAGGATCAATGGCATTAAGTGGCGCCATGCGGCCGGTTATTTTCTTATGATCGCACCAACAACGATCTCAGGCGTTGTACTGCATAAAATCATGCACCGATGTTTTTATCGCGTAGCCACAGATTGACAGCCGCCATTTCCGGAATATCTAGGAGCGACCAAAACAGAAATTCCGATCAAAGGATATCCAATGTCAAAACCCGACATTCTCTTCACACCTTTCAAGCTGAAAACGCTCGATCTTCCCAACCGCATTGTCATGGCCCCGATGACCCGTAACAAGGCACCGGACGGCATTCCGGGTGCAGTCAACGCGGATTATTACAGCAAGCGCGCCGCAGGAGGTGTTGGTCTGATCCTTTCGGAGGGGACCGTGGTTGATCGTCCGGCATCGCGTAACCTTCCGCACATTCCGCTTTTCCATGGCGAGGCCGCCATGAAGGGCTGGAAGGCCGTTGCCGATGCCGTGCATGCGGCCGGTGGCAAGATGGGCCCGCAGATCTGGCATACCGGATCAACCCGCACGCCTGATGACTGGGAACCGGACGCACCGGTCGAAAGCCCGTCAGGTCTGGTTGGCCCGGATGATCCGCGTGGCAACACCATGTCGGAATCTGATATTGCCGACACGATCGCAGCCTTTGCCAAGGCCGCCCTTGATGCCAAGAATGCCGGTTTTGATACCTTTGAAATTCATGGCGCGCACGGCTATCTGATTGATCAGTTCTTCTGGCCCGGCACCAATCTGCGCACTGATCGTTTTGGCGGCAAGACGATCAAGGAACGTTCGACCTTTGCCCGCGAAGTGGTGACCGCAATGCGGGCCGCCGTCGGCCCGGACTTCCCGATCATCCTGCGCGTCAGCCAGTGGAAACAGCAGGACTTTACCGCCCGCCTTGCTTATACGCCCGATGAAATGACAGATTGGCTCGGCCCGCTGGTTGAGGCCGGGGTTGATATCATCCACGCATCGCAACGCCGTTTCTGGGAACCGGAATTCCCCGAAATCGATGGTGAAAAGGGCCTGAACTTTGCCGGTTGGGCGAAAAAACTGACCGGGGCGCCGACGATTTCGGTCGGCTCTGTCGGCCTGTCATCTGACTTTATCGGTGCGTTCTCTGGCGAAGCATCGCAAAAGGCCAGCCTTGATGAGCTGATCAATCGCATGGAAAAGGGCGAGTTTGACCTGATCGCGGTTGGTCGCGCGCTTCTGAGCGACGCCCAGTGGGCCAACAAGGTCAAAAACGGCGCCTATGATCAGCTGGAAGACTTCAACGCCTCTGCCCTGGCAGAACTCGCCTAAGTTAACACCGATCACAAACACAAAAAAAACAGCCTGCCGAACCATCGGCGGGCTGTTTGCATATCAGGCGGTTTAGATGGCTAAATGCCTCAGATGATCTGAAACATCAAAATCACGGTGCCGAGGGTCATGGCAACGGCGGCCAGCATTAAAAGCCCGTCACTGACCAAAATCGCCAAGCCAAAGGCGGCAATGGCGCTCATGGGGGCGATGGCGGCAAACGGGACAAGTTCAAACATCGGCATCGACAGAGACAGGAGCAGGCACATCAGGGCTGCGATCCGCACGGCAACCCCGCTGATCAGGCTTTCAAACCGCCCACCAAACCAGCGATCCATCCGCTTGGCCACCGGATCAATCTTTTCCAGTCCGGCACGGACCTTGTCACCCCCGATTTCCCGCGCTGCCAAGACATCGGGCAGCCATAAATGCCTGCGCCCGATGATGATTTGCAGGGAAAACACGGCAACGAGTGCGGCCAGAAAGGTTGGCGCGAAGGGAATACCACCAATCGGCGACACACCAATCAAAGCCGGCACCAGAAGAAACGGCCCCTGACTGCGTTGTCCAAGCTCGGCCACGATATCACCGACCGAAACATGGCGGTCGCCTTCTGCGCGCTTGTCAATCCGCGCAACGATGTCCGCGACCTTTGCATTTTTCGGCGCCGTCATGGCCGGGCCTTTCGGCTATGGATCTGAATGTTATGCATGAAACCACAACGCCTGACGGGCGCGCTTGTTTCCGCGCAATTTGCGCCAGCACAATGCAAACCCGCCGCAACTATGCTGAGATCACCCCATGACACAGCTTGATCTTGATAAACTCAAAGCAACCCTTGCCGCGCGAAGCCCCGGCCCTTTTCATTTCCATGAAATCTATGGGCGTGACTGGGACGCGCTTTATATCGGCGACAAGGTCAAACTCGGCCATTCATTCCTGAATGCCGTGCGCGCCGGGAAATTGCCCGGCGTGATCGATACCGGCACGAAGAAAGGCGGCGGGCGATTATATCTTTGGAAGCCGTGCGGGATTTAGATCCGGCGCGTTCAGGCGGAGCTGGCGCAGATCAACGCAGATCTTCGGGCAGGATGTGAACACCGTTTTCATCAAGGCGAATTTCATCGACCTTGGTCACGTGCTCCACGGACAGAACATCATAGAGATGCGGGAACAGCGTGCCGCCGCGGGCCGGTTCCCATTTGATTTTCGCGGCAATCGGCGCGACCGGCACCCGCAGCAATTTCAAGTGATCCCGCCCGGCATAATGCAGCGCAAGCGTTGCGGCCAGCGTATCCTGGGTCGAGAAATGGATAAAGCCATCGGCAATATCATGCGGCGCACCGTCATATTGTCCGGCACTGAGCGCTTCTGCCCATTCATCCGAACCCAATACGCGATAGATCATGTCATCAGTTGTATTTGTCATGGCGGGAATTTAGGCAGACACGTGCGAAACGGCAAGCCTATTTCATCTGATCCTTCAGCCAGCCCAAAAGCTTCGCATACCGTTCCGTCTTGGAAAATTCCGGACTGCAGACCAGCCAATAGGCCGATTTCATGGGAACCTCCGGACCAACCGGCGCAAGAAACCCTTGTGCGATATCGCCCTCAATCAGAAGGGTTCGGCCAAGCCCGATGCCCATGCCGTTGATTGCGGCCTGTAACACCAGATCGGCACGATCAAACGCAAGCGCCTTGCGATCCGCATCAAGGCTTAAACCGGCCTTTGCGTAATAATAGCCCCAACTGAAATCCGTGCCATCACGCTCCCCGACCGCATCCTTAAGCAAGGTGACATCACTGTCGCCAAGAACCTCTTCAAGCCCCCTGCCCCCGGCGACATAACCCGGACGGGCGACCGGCACGATCGCTGCCTTTTTAAGCAAGCTGGAATGCAAACCGGGATAGGGCCCGGCGCCAAAGCGAATGGCGGCATCCATCGTGCCAGCGCTGAAATCCACCGGCCGGTCATTGACGTCCAAGGCAATCTCAAGCCCGGCGTCCTGTGCCGACGCCAGATTGGGCAATACCCATTTCATCGCCAGCGCGGATGCCACCGACAGGCGCACCGTGCCGCTCGTTCTGAATTTCTCCAGCCGGTCAAACGCCCCGTCCCAGACACCCACCGTCTCAAGCGCAGCCGCACACAGCACCCGGCCATATTCGGTCGGCGTGATCTGGCGCGTGGTGCGCTCAAACAACGCAAAGCCAAGCGCCTCTTCAAGCTGGGTGATCCGGTGACTGACGGCCGACTGATGCACACCCAGCTTTTCGGCCGCCTTGCTGAAACTGTTTTCACGCGCAATCGCGGCCAACACCGGGGCCAAGGGGCTCACCCGTCCGATCAGATCCGCCCGCGACATTTCATGAGGTTTCTTCATCTATATATGAGTCCGAAATTCCTGACAAAACACTTAAAACAGCCTCATCAGAGATTTTAGCAGGAATAGAGTCATGAGTACATCTCAACAAAATACCCAAACCGTCCCGGTGCAGATCGTTAATGCGTTTGTGAAAAATGGTCAGGGCGGTAATCCGGCCGGTGTCGTACTGGATGCCGACCAGTTTAGCGACGCGCAAAAGCTCAGCATCGCGCAGAAAGTCGGCCTGTCGGAAACCGCCTTTGTCTCGAAATCCGAGACCTGCGGCATAAAGCTTGATTTCTTTACCCCGACCAAACGCATCGCCCATTGCGGCCATGCGACCATCGCGACTTTTTCCTATCTCGCCGCACTCGAACGCTTTGGCGATGGCGAGACCTCCAAGGAAACCGTCGATGGCCCGCGTAAGATCATCCTTGATCACGGCATGGCCTATATGGAGCAACTGGCCCCGACCTACACCCCGGCCGCCCGCTGGATTGATCAAGGTGTAACACTTGATGATGTGCTGAAATCGCTTGCGATCACGTCTAATGATCTCGATGACCGCGCCCGCCCGGTTCTGGTCAACACCGGCAATAACTTCATCGTCATTGCCGTGAAAGATCAGGCGACGCTCGCCAACATCACGCCCGATCAGGATGCCATCAACGCGATCAGCGAGAAACTGGACCTGATCGGCTATTACATCTTTACCACCGACACCGGTGACACAGGTGATGCCGGGATTGACGCCACCACCCGCATGTTCGCCCCGCGCTATGGCATCACCGAGGAAGCCGCCACCGGCATGGCCGCCGGCCCGCTGGCCTGCGTCCTCCATGATTTACTAGAAATCAAAAAGGACAGCTTCCTGATCGCCCAGGGCGAATTCATGACCGAACCGTCCCCAAGCGAAATCAAGGTCACGCTGGAGCTTAAAGATGACCGCATCACCGGCCTTCTGGCAGGCGGTCAGGGCAAGGTAATGAAGAACCTTGAGATTGCGCTTTAGACCTCCCCTCTTTGGCGCTTCCGCACACTCGCAGAAGCGCCATACTTTACCCATAAGTAAAACTTCACCAAAAATCGCCCTAAAACCACGAAATTTTACTTACAGGTAAACTTCACTTTACATTCACAGCAAAACCCCCTAAATTTACCCATAGGTAAATTTGGAGGATGCCGTGCACATCACCCGCATGGACGAGCTTGGCCCGGAAATCCGCAAGGCCCGCAAGGCGCTTGGCCTGTCGCAGACCGATCTGGCGCTTGCCACGGGCTTGAGCGTCAAGTTCCTCAGCCAGCTTGAAACCGGCAAGGCCGACAATCCGGGCTTTGCCAATATCCTGGATATCACCCGTGCCCTTGGCGGTCAGGTGATGCTGGACTGGTCGGATATGTCATCCGAACCCGATCCCGCCCAAACGGACGGGGGCACGGCATGACCAAAACCCTTCTGGTCCTTGCCAATGGCCGCGACCGGGTTGGCGTTTTGCGCGCCGATGCGCGTGGCTATATGTCATTTGAATATGACCCGGAATGGCTTGCAAGCCCTGCGGCCTATCCGGTTTCGCAAAGCATTCCGCTGCGGGATGGTGCGTTTGACCATCAGGCCATTGAACCGTTCTTTGACGGGCTTCTGCCCGATAAAAAAGATGTCCGCCGCCAGATCGCAGCATTGTTTGATGTCGCCCCGACGGACGAGTTTGGCATTCTGGAACATATCGGGCGCGATTGCGCCGGGGCCTTGATGCTGATCCATCCCGATCAGGCGGAAAGCCCCCTGCAATCCGATGCCCGTCTTTCGGCGATCTCGACCGATGATCTTGCCAAACGCATTGCCGAGCTGCCCCAAAGACCGCTTTTCATCGAAGAGGATGAAGTTGTCCTGTCGCTGGCCGGGGTGAATGACAAGGCCGCGGTTTATATCGATCCAGCCACACAGGAAATCTCCCTGCCGTTTGGCGGATATCCAAGTACCCACATCCTCAAGATCGATATCGAACGCCTGCCGGACTCTACCCGGACCGAGCATTTCTGCATGAAGCTTGCGCGCAAGATCGGTCTTGATGCCGCGCACACCAAAATCCGCCTGTTCAATGATCGCCCTGTCCTGTTCGTCACCCGCTTTGACCGCGCCTATGCCCAGACATCAAACGGCGTCCGCGTCACCCGCCTGCATCAGGAAGATTTCTGTCAGGCACTTGGGGTGAACCCGGATGTCAAATATGAACGTCAAGGCGGGCCAGACCTTGCCGCGATGTTTGCGCTCACCAAACAGGCATCCACCATCCCGGCGCGCGATATCCCCAAATTGCTTGGGTTTGTGATTTTCAATTTCCTGATCGGCAACCCGGATGCGCACGCCAAGAACTATTCGCTGATCTATCGGCAACGCCCGACAAATGCCAAGGCGACAAATGTCCACACCGCGATCAGTCCGCTTTATGACGTCAACAATGGTGCGGCATTTCGCGATTGCTTCAAAAGCCAGCGCCCCCGCCTCGCCCAATCCATCGGCGGATGCTATGACCCGACCGAACTGGACTGGCCCCACTGGGAATCCCAGGCCCGCATGATCGGCAGCTCCCCCACCGCGCTTCGCAAGGCGCTGCTCACCATGGCAAAGAAAGTGCGCGAAACCATTACCCCGCTGCGCGATGAAGTTCGTGATACCGACGCCGATAGCCCAAGGCTTAACCATATCGTTGACGATGTCTCAAACCGATGTGAAACTTGGATCCGCAAACTCGGGTGATCGCATGGATGATGATTTCGACCTCCCGCCGGGCATCGGCCCGCATAATGACCGCGAACTGGAATTGATGCTGGCCGGAACAAAGCCGATGGCAATGTTCTCGGACGCAGTCCATGTCAGCCATTATTTCCCCGAAGCCGATTTTGCCCCGCACGTCAAATCAGGCCGGATCATCCGCGCCCAAGAAATCATCCCGCGCCCACCCCATGACATGCGCTACTTGTTCTTCGCCCTGCCCGGCGAAGAATGGCGGATCGAGGAAGCGTTGGTTATGTGTCGTAATTTATGCGCTGGGACGGTCAAGGACCATGACGCAGATTCCGCGCGGATGGGAGAGTTGTTGGGGTATTCGGCACAGGATATCACGGCGTTCCTTGAACACCTCCAAAGAGGCAGAACTCAAGAATGACCTCAGATTCTCAAAAGCGTGATGAGCGTAACTTTGTGCTCAAAGCATCTCAGCTACTAAATACCTCGTGGGAAATTTTAGAACAGCGCGAGAAACCAGATTTTATCATAAAAGAGGGCGCACTTATTTTTGGGCTGGAGGTAAGGGAAATATTTCTTAATGAAAACAAGAACAAAGGAGGATCGTCCGTAAAACAGACAGAACAACATCGAAGCAAAAAATTAGAAAAATTTGCTCATAGTTTTGAGAAAAAATCTAATTTGGCTTTGCATGTTCGGCTCCTTAGGAAGCCAGATGCTGGAAATATCTCTGAATGCGAGTTGAAAGAACTGCATCAAGCCTTAATGGCAGAAAACCTTGAAAGCAGAGAAAACGGCTACCAAACTCAATTTTTTCTCAGTTGCGGAACCAAGGTTTGGGTTACCAAAGAATTTCATTCTCGCTGGTACGTTATAAACGATAGAGTCGGATGGGTAAGCCAAGATCCCATTGAGCTAATTCAATCTGCAATTGATGAAAAATGCAAAAAGCTGGGTACTTATCGTAAGAATGCAGGACCAGATATACGCTTACTTTTGGTCGCCAACCACCTGAATAACAGTGGGAAAATCACGCTCTCACCTACGACCAGCAGGTCTTTTGATCTGCAAGGCTTTACGAAAATCTACTTCTTATCTCATCCATCAGAAGCCTTGGAGCTCTGACGTCAGTTGCTTTACCAATATTGCTCATATTCCTTGAGCAAAAGCGCCGTTGTCATCAAACCACGGCTTTCGGCAAACTGAATGATCTTGCCTGTCGTAAGCACCGGATTTTGATAGCCCGCCCGCATGGTTTTCAACGCGCCAAACGCTGTCTGCTCATGCAGCGTAATGGTATCGGAAATGAATTCATCAGGTGATTTGAGCTCAACCCCGAACTTCGCCAATTCACTCGGCGGAAAATCTTTGAGGTTATCTGTCACCAGAACCTGCGCGTTGGTGTGAATTGCCGCGGCCAGAACGTGGCGATCATCGGGATCTGGCAGTGACACCGCCGAAATCAGCGCATCATATCCGGTCACGCAGGCGTCCCGGAATGCCCGCTCGATTGCCGCACGCTGCTTGGTGCCATCCGCCTCACCCTTGGTGATTTTCAGGATCGCACGCTCGGGTTCATCAAGAATTTGCGGGCTCCAGCGCGGGCGGAAAAGTTCTGCCTCGGCAAGATGAAGCAACAGATTGCGCTTGAACACATCGGCCAGAACACAGGCATCAAGGATTGCTGTAAAATGGTCTGCCCGATATGTCATCTGCGCCTAATATCCCTTTAGCAGGAGCTCTGCGTCCATTTTTGCCAGTTCGGACAAGGCTTCCCGGCGCTCTGCATCCCGGACTTCCTTATAGGCAAACAAATCCTCTGCCTTGATCCGGCGGTGCCGCCCGACGGTGGCATACGGGATTTCGCCGGCTTCAAGCAGCTTGATCAGGTAGGGCCGAGACACATTCAGCAAATCCGCCGCCTGTTGCGTCGTCAAATCCGCCGAAAGCGGGATCATCTGAAAGCCCTGACGGCTGGACACCAGACGCAACAAAGACATCAGGCTTTCGGTCAAAGCCGGGCTGAGCGTAATCGTTTTCGGCTCACCGTCACCGGGCATGACAGTCAGCTTGGTATCTTCACCTTCTTTGGTCTGCGATGCGATAATCTGGCGGAGCTGATCGGCAGTAGCGCTTTCAATTTGCGTGGGCAATCTACCGCCAAAATCGTCTTTGCGAATTGCGGACATATTGCAATCTCCATTTCACTTTCCGGCGCACGGCTACAAGTTTTCTACAAATTTTCTACAATTTTTCTTGTAGCTTTCTTACTTATACACACGCGTCCATTTATTCGCAATATTCGAAACAAACGCAATAAACGAAATCACTAAATCTTCTTATCCGCACTCCGCTTAACCACACTCACCCCCAAAACACCCAAAGCAATGCCCCAGATCGGGCTGGTATTGACGAGTGCTGCAATGATTGCCGGGGCCTGTAGCGGGGTGAGGATGATGGCATAGGCGATGGCACCCATGGTCATGATCCAGGTCAGCGCAACGGCATAGCCGAAGCTCGGGCGCCAGCGGCGGACAAAGGCGTCTTCGCTGGCGACCTCGGCGCGGATGGTGCGGTTGACGGATTTCAGGGTTTCTGTATCACGCGCCAGTTCGATTTCGGCCATGCGTTCGGTGTGACGGTTGGCAGCATGGATTTGTTCAGGCGTGACGTCGCCCTTGGTCACGGCCGCCTCTACCTGTTTCAGGCCCTCGGCCGCGGTTTTGGCGATCGGGTTGTCGATATGATCAAGCCCCGCACCCACCGCCTTCATCAAAAGCGGCAGGCCGATCTGGGCAAGCAATGCCGGGATCATCAATGTTCTCCATCAAAGTCAAATGCCCAACCGATGGTCGGGATTGTCGTTAAGGCGTGACGAAAAGGAGCATTGGCGAGAACCGGCGCGCAGCGTACGTGTCAGTACGTGAGCACCGGAAGCGCAGCCAATGCTTCTTTGCAGTCCGTCTTGGCGGCAAGAGCGGCCATCGGATTAGCCGATGTTCTTGTAGAACAGATGCCCACCAATCTCGGCACACGGCACATGCCCACGCGCCCAGAACGGATCGACCGCATGGGTGTGATAATGGGTGGCGCCATCGGTTTGGTCTGGAAGGTCGCCCGCCACCGCCCGCTTGGCGATGCGTTTGCACAAGCGGTAGGCCGGGTCACGCGGGCTAAGTGCCAGAAGCTTCTCGCGGTTGGGATCATTCGCGTTCCAGCAGGAAAACTGTGCCGGTTTCAGGCACACCGATTTGAGGTCATTGCCCCACCAATAACGCCCGCGCCGCTTCGCAAACGCCACCCGGTTGAGGATGACCGACGCCACGGCTTCGATCCCGGGAAGTTCTTCGCCGCGCGCCTCGCCATAAAGGGTACGGGCAAGCACTTCGACCTCAGTCAGCGCATCGGGATCGGTGACCGGCTGGGATGTCGAATTTGGGGCCGCTCTGGTCAGGGTTTGGATAACGGTCATAGGCTCAGATCCTTTTTGCTCGGGAGGGGGGGCATGTCGAGCTTGGCCTCGATCCGGAGCAAATGGCCGGTCAGGCGTTTTTCGACATCCTTGAGATAGGGGATGGAGACATAGTTGCGCGCGACATCGAGCTTGAAGGCAGCCAAGGCATCGCGCAGGTCGCTGGCATCTGACTCTTCGCGGGTGCGAAGTTGCTCCACCCGGCCAAGCAGTTCGGAACGCATCCGCCAATGCAGCCAGAACAGGCTGGCGACAGCGGGAATTTCAACAGCCGTGATCCACCAGATCACATCAACCGTCTGGGTCACAGGCAGGGTCATGGGGGCCTCGATTTTCAGACAAAGAAAAACCCGCAAACCGATGGCTTGCGGGTCAGGTCGACCTCTCCTCCACCCGGGGCGACATCCCGCGGGCTGGATAAGCGGTCAAAGCAGTCAGGAGGCGGGGAAGCTTGGTTTAAGCTGCCGGGCCTTTGAGCTTTTCTTCCAGGTCCTGCCAGGCCTCGCCAGAGGCGACAAGGCAGCTTGGGCCGGACGGATAGGTAAACAGGATGGTCCAGGTCTGGCCATCGGGGGCTTTAAGCACCTCGATCACGCCACCATTGGATGTCACGCCGACCGCGACCGGTTCTTCCGAATATTTTGCGCTCAGGCTGTCGATCACCTTGGATCGATCCCCGCAGACGGGGGATGCCGAGGCTGGGGTATGTGTTACTGCAACGGCACCTGCCACCACAGCAATCAAGCTCAGTGTTTTCAACATGGTCAGGCCTCCTGGCAGTCAGGTGCGCCCACATGGACGTCTTGTTTTCCTGTACTGCAAAATCAATCAACAAATGATCTTTGGCCGCTTCCTTGTGCCGGCTTCATGGGCCGGGACCCGTCTTTTTCTGGCTTCGAAAACTCACTTTAGTATAGGAATAAAAATTACTTACTATGCTTTCATATAATAAACGTAGGGACCAAAGCTGAATTTTCCATGAATATTTCACAAATGTGATACAGACCTGCGCTAACCATTTGGCATTGTGAGAAAGTTTTTTCCTCCCTCACGGATTGAAATGGCTCTCGGCCCGGAAAATCCCGCTTTGTGCCCGCCAGTCGGCGCGTTTGACTGGCATATCGACCCGTGGCAAACGCACCGGATCATGCAAAATACAGCCCGCCACCGCATCAAGCCCGTCATCAGCACCTTTGTTGGCATTGCTGTTATCGGGATGCCAATCGCGCATCTGGCGCAGAAACGGTGTCTGGCAAACAGCGCGATGCACATGCAACAACCCCGCCCCCATCACCGCACCAAAGGCATCCTCGATCCGGGTGGCCTTGTTGGTACTCTCATGATGTTCTACGACGCTTGCTGCCCATCCGATTGATTTCAATTCACGCCGCAGGATATTGGGCAGGAACCGGCCAATGCCATTGGTCTCAACCCGGACCGACGGCAAATGATGGCGCGCCATAAAGTCGGCCACCTGCGCACAAAGCTGGCTGGCCTCATCGCGCCAGGGCATATCGCAGTTTGCCGCCGGTGCACTTGGATCAGACGCCCGCAACCACGCGATATCCTGCAGCCAATATTCCCCCTGATCGCAGATATAAACGCACGCCACCACCGCACCGTCGCCCCGCATGGAACCAAAACTCGGATCAAAATGGCAGGCACTCGCGACCATGGTGCGCCCGCCAATCCGAAGGCTCATGCGGCCATTGCCATGGGTGATCTCGGCCGCGTCGTCGTAAAACCGAAGTGACGCGGGGTCGAGGATGCCTGCCACCGGGGCCATCATTTCAAGCATCATCTGGCTTTGAAATTTGCGCTCTGGCGTGCGGGCCCGCATCGCATCAATCGCGGCCAGATCAAATTTTTCCGGCCAGTTTGATGTCCCGTGCTTATTGACGATGGGAAGCTCAAAGCGTGAAAAACCGTCAAGAAACGGGGCAACCTCGCCGATTTCAATTCGCGCTTCATCAGCATAGATCGAATAATAGCTGTGCGGTGTGCCGACATAAAGCTGCGCACCGGTTGGGCCCAGCACATAGGCAATCTCGCCAAGCTTTTCGCGCAGCTCGCAACGTTTATGGGCGGTGTCGCTGTTTTTCGGCACCTCGACATCATCGCAAATCACCAGATCGGCGCGCGATCCGGTGATGTTGCCGCCAATACCCACCGCCTGCATCGACGGATCACGCAACACAGCCGTCCGCGCCACGGTAAACCGCTCGCTCCCCCAATCAATCAGCTTTTCGGGCAACAGGGCCCCCATCAACGGATGACGTTCAATCACGCGCTTGACATTGCGCACCATCTTTTTCGCCAGATCAAGATCGGCGGCCAGAACCAGAATACGCAAATCGGTATCGCGATAGAGCAGCCAGGCACAAAATAACCCGACCAGTGTCGACTTGCCGGAATTACGAAATGCCATCAAAAGCATTTCCCGCTTGCCCGACTGCCAGCAGTCCTCAAGCCAATCAGCCATCTTGCGGTGATGGGCCGGCAGGCTCAGCCCCAACATCTGATCCCAGATCCAAACGAATTCGGCGAAGCTTGCCATTTGCTCGATCCTCGAAATGATCAGATTTCTTTATCTTGAATACAAAAAGGCATTCGGCAACGCATGCCGCCGAATGCCCTTCACATCACGATGAGAATTGCGGGTCAGAGGTTTGTACAAACCCCAAATTTGCTTTCCCAGGACTTGCCCTTGGATTTGTCCTTGCAGTTATGGGCATCACGGTTACTCAGAACCTTGCCTGTGCAATTTTTAGCAGACCAGCATTTCTGCTTTTGGGTCGCACCCTGCACCTGTTCAATCAGGCTGTCTTCCGAGCTCGAACTTGCCGATTCCTCGTCACCACCATTGGCAAATGCAGGGCTTGCCATAAACATCAGGCTGGCAAAAACAATCATCGCATTTTTCATGGTCTGTCCTTTCTAAAGTTAGGCATTTATCGCTGCGCGACCTATGCCGGCAGCTTTCAAGGACGTCTCGACAATCACGGATGTGATACCATCACACAAAGATCACAATGCTTTACGCCAATCCCTCAGCTGGCACCTTCAAGCGCCTCCTTCGCTTTGGCGATCAAATCGCTGGTGTTCATTGCATCGTCCGCGCCGTCGTCTTCCCCGGCACCCTGCCCCTCAGACGCCCAACGCAGCAGTTTGATCAAACCATCAAGATGCCCAAGGGCGGTTTTGCACGCCGCCTGATGCGCATTGAAATCCTTGGCTTCGCGCAGAAGCGCTGCCTGCTGTGCCGCCCGGCGATAGGCATTGCGCACCCGTTTGATGTCATCGGGCAAATCGCGCAGCAGTTCCGCTCGCAAGGTGGCGATTGGATCGGTGTTTTCCGTCTCACGCATCGCCCATCCTCAGACAGTTGAAAGCTCTGACAACCGCGCATTGGAAAGCTTTTCCGGCCAATAGGCGAGATTGCGCACATGCCCGTTCAGGGCCTTGTCGGTGCCGCCAAAGGAACCCAGCACGATATTGGAAAAGTTGCGCGGCATGGCAAAGCCATCGGGGGATGACAACACCACACCATCCAGCCCTACCGAGATCACGTCATCATCCCACGCCAGCGCGATGCGATGACGGCTATCCTTGGCAAGCGTGCCATACAGCGACTGGGTGACGACCGGCACGCCACCCGAACGTAGCGAAATGCGCAACTGATCGGCGGCACTGTCATAACCAAGATCAAGGTGATCATCATTCAGACTCAGCGAATAAAGCTGCACGATCCGCCAGATACCATCCCAATCGGACGCGGTATGGATATCAAACACCAAGGTGCCCCGCCCTTGCGCGAACCAGTCGCCGGGATCAAGCCGCACATCATCGGCCGCACGTGCCGCCGGGATACCGTTGCTGATGATGTCACTTGTCGGCGCTGGTCCGGTTTCAAGCTGGGCATTCCAGATCAGGATGGAGGCCGGAAGGGCCGAAACTGCGGTGCTGATTTTCGGATAGCGGGTCGTACCGGATGCCGGTTCGGCGATCCAGACCCGCTGCCAGTTTTCATCGAGTGTAAAGCCATGCGCGGAAGCCCCGTCAATCCCGCCAAGCGTGATGTCAGCCATGCCCGAAACTGCGCGCATCCAAATGGCAAGGCTGTATGTCTGGCTGGCAACAAGCCCGCCGACATTCTGATAAAGTCCATCCGCACCACCGGAAGTACCCGGCAGATCAAGCTGCATCGCGCTCTCACTGCCATCCGGGGCGGCGATTGTGCTGGCACCTACCACCACACCGCTGTTCTTTTCCCAAAGCGCATTGTCAAAGGCCATTGAGTAGCGCAGCAGGTTGGTCGCCGCCCCCTCGATCAAAAGGCCCAAGCGCCGGCCAAGCCGATCATGGTCATAGGCCGGTTCATCAATCGCGCGGGTTTCAAGCAGGCCATTTTGGCCGCGAACAAGCTTTGTGCTGGCGCGCGAAACATTCATGCAGGCCGCAAGCGGCTGATAGCGCAATCCCATTGGGTGCATCTCCGTTCATTTGGCATGTGATGGATGGTGGCGTTGCGTCAGCCGCCAATGCGATGAATGTGACACCAGGTCAAAAGGCCGCTTGCGCCAATGTCGCGTGTTTGCGCATCACTATGCGACAGACGCAGGCGCAATCCGGTGCCGGGTGTGGGATTAATCCGGGCAATGCCGTTGAGGCGCAAACTGTGTGCCGCCCCGCTGCCCATGGCGGTAATATCATTGGCCTGCAGGTGGCTTGACCAATCCGTACCGTCAAAGCGTTCGAGCGACAAAGTTGTAAAGACCGACTGGTCGGTAATCGGGAAACGCACCCCGATATCAACATGATAAAAGCCCGGCGGAAGCGCCGTCACCCCATGCACGCCGCTGTCATAAAGCCCGTGGCTGTCTTCAATCACCTGATCCCATTCGACCAGAAACGCCCCGCCCGCCGGAATGGATTGGCTGGCCGTGCGCAAAAGCTTCACCACCGGGCCGCTTTCATGGATCGGGGCGGCAAACCAGCGCGTGCCATCACAGATCAGATCGACCATGTCACCCCGTGTCGGCAACGGATAAACAGTTGCCTCCGCCCCGCCATTGGTCGGGCGAATGACATTCCCCGCCGCCGTCGTGATATCGACCATCGTGCCATCACCGTTAAACACCCGAAAGCGCACCCCATTGCGCGCAATCGATGCCACCGGCAGGGTCAATTGCGCCCCGCTGGACAGCCGGACCAGCGATCCGGTTTCGCGGATATCCATGATGCGCGAAACCGGCGCATCAATCACCGGCATGCGGCGTTCATCCTCCCACGCCAGCACATCACCACTGCGAAAATCAAGATCAAGCATCGCCCCGGCAGCAGTCCGTTCAAACGACGCGACCGCGATTTCAGATCGACTTTCGGCAGCCTCGGCCCGGTTGGCGGCATCTTGTGCCTGGCTGGCCTTATGGCTTGCGACCGCGATATCATCGGCCGTCGGACCATTGGCAAGCCCCGTGCCATCCGCGTTCCAGATCAGCGCCCGACCGGGCTTGATCACCGGAAGCTCAGCCGACGTGCCCTCCCCCTGATCCGCGCCAAAGCGCAAAGCCCCGGAAAGCGCGCGATCAACATCGCCAAGGGCGGCCGTCATGAAATCAAGATCACGCTCCAGCGCATCACCGCGCGGGATCGACATGGCGTCAAAGCTGCTCAGGCGGCGCAAATGCAACTGCCGGGCAATATGGATCGTGCTGCCATTTGCCGGCGGATTTTCAAACCGCACCACGCCACCCCCGCCCTGATCGCTGGGTGTAAGTGCGATATGAAAGCCGGTATCGGTTTCCACCCCATTGATGCTGATGCGCACATCGCCCGCATCAAACACATCAAAATCAAACGGAAAACTGTCGCGCGTACCATCGCCAACAAAGGCGATGGCGGCACGGATCTGATTGGTAAAAACAGCGCCCATAGTTTCTTCCCCCTAATAAACCTCAGCCCCAGAACCTCAGCCCCAGCCATCGCGCTTTGAAAACCAGGCATTCAGCCGCGCAACAGTGTCATCCTGCGAAGATCGCAACAGCGACTTTTCACGCCAGGCGGCCTGTTGGTTGATGCGATTGCGGTTTCTCGCGGCGGCATCGGCACTCTGGTCCGCATCCTGCCGGGTGGCTTTTTCATAACCCGCCAGAACCGCACTGGCCGATCCCGATCCACCGGCCATCAGGCCCGCAGCCCCTTGCCGGGCACGTGCGGTTGCCTGACGACGACGCAGGTCTTCTTCGCGATTGGTGGCGTCTTCGCGCTCGCGTGCTGCGATCTCGGCCAGCTCCGCCTTACGGGCGGCTTCGGTTTGATCAATACGGCTTTGTGCATTGGTCTGGTTGGCGCTAATCCGTTGTCCGGTTTGCAGCACCGATGCCGCCATCGGCACGATTGATGTAAATCCACCCATCAGTCATTCACCCCCATTTCACTGGCCGCACCGAGCAACAAAAAAGGCCGGGGCAATGCCCCGGCGATGCGCCATAATCCGCTTTTAACTGTCCCGCCACTGCCCCGCCGCCAGCCCAGTGCGCGGAGCGTGATATCCCCGCTATAGAGCGCATCTTTGTCATCGGCGGAAACCGGCAGCGCCACATCGCGCAATCCCCGACCGGTATCGACGCGAAGCTGCCCGGTTTCCTGCAAACGCAAGGTCACCGAGACCAGACGCACGGCATTACCACCATGCGGGCGGCTGCCATCCGATGCGGCCGGCGGCAGGGCATAGATTTCATGGGTAAAGGGCAAGCCGACCTCGATCTCCGGCACCGCACCGATGTGATCTGGCAGCGTAATCGTGCCCCCGGCAACCGGGATGTCACGGGCAAGAACGCCATCGTGCCAAACGCTGACATCAAGGCCATCAAGCGGATCAAGATTGCCCCAATGTCGGCGTGGCGCCTCACCCGCGGCCACCGCTTGGCGGCGATAAAGATCAAAGCCGCATTGCGGGTCAAACACGCCCAGGAAATAACGGCCACCCCGTTCCAGCACGACATAGACATCCCCGCCCGACACCGAAACGGATGCAAAGGCACATCCCGCAACCGATTGCGCCGACCAGGCGGTGATGGCCTCAGACCGATACAGCGTCAGGGTGGCAAGCGATCCATCGCGCATCACCACATGCAAAAGCCGCCGAACCGGATCAAAGGCCTGATCGATGGGATGATGGGTCAGATGGCGTGACAGCAAAGCAAGGTCGGCTGATCCATAGGCCTGCTCGACATCGGTAAACAGGAATTCGCGAATTTCGCGCCCGCTCCGCCCGGCAAAAAGCGTTGCGCCATCAACATTGACCAGTGGCACAGTGCGATCACTTTGGCTCCCGATCCGGGTCTGGCGCGTGACCTGCACATTGGCGGGGGTGAGCGGATCGCCCGTGACCATCCATTCCGATCCGCTGGTAAAGACCTGCAAATGACGCCCGGCGAAAATGCCGGTAATCGCATTGACCTGATCGGCAAGCAGGGCAAATTCAATCGCCTCGTCATCAAGGCCTTCGCCGAGCTCGAAATTAAACAGATCGCCGGATTTTGACATCCACAGGCGGTTGGGCAGATCGCGCGATCCGCCAATGATCAAGCGGTCCTGATGAAAGGTCACGCTGCGCGGCCAACCCCGCACATCGGAAAAGGCCTGCTCGACGAAATCGACGGTGGCATCGGTATTGGGAAATGCCTGCTTCAGCGCGATGGTGGCAGACCGAGCATTGGCGACACTTTTAATCTCGCCCTCAATCCCCTGAATCCGCCACAGGGTCCCGACATGCGCTGGCACGAACACATCGATGTTGGCAGTGAGCGTGACGGTTCCGCTGGTGCCCGATGGCGTCAGGGTCGCGGCCGGTTGAACGAACTTGTAGTAAGGCTGGCTGGTTCGAAAATTGGTTTCTCGCCAGGCCCACAGGCTGGTTTGCCAGCTGCCATCGCCGGTGCGTGTGATCCGGACCGGTTTGGCATCGGGATGCACGACCAACAGCGTATCCGCACTCTGCGTCCAGTTGAGCAGATCATGGTGTTCCAGCCCAAACGTGGTTTCAAACCAGATCGTCTCAACCCCGTCTTCAAACACCAGTGCGCGGTTATCGCCAAAGGCCAGCAGATAGGTCTGCTCGGTATTGAACTCGAACTGGATCAGGCGCGCGGGGCCCGGCAATTCATCAATCAATCGAATGCCGGGACGGCGACGCACGCCGCCCGATGGCTCGATAAACACATTGCGCAGGCGTGCCGCCCCATAGGCATAGGCGCTTAAGTCCGATCGCCCCCACAATTCCGGGGCCAGTTCGCCGGTCGAAAAGGTATTTTTCTCCAGAACGCGGCGTGCCATGGGGTGCTCCCTCGTTGAATAACGGTAATGCGCCTGCGGATCGTCATCCCCGCGCAGGCGGGGATC
>NZ_DGMR01000023.1:0-203 GCF_002388495.1 Thalassospira sp. UBA4513 | reverse complement strand
GCAGAAATCAGGGAAAAATCATCAATCGCATGCGGGGTCGATTGCTGCGCATCGGCAAGCCTGGCTTCACGCAACTGATCCTCGGCCCGCTTGAAAAGGTACTCTGCGCGCGTGCTGCTTTCGGTCAGCGGCAGACAAAACTCGGCCGCCAGTCGTGCCATCAAGGCCATATCAAACCAGGCCGGAAAGCTGCCCTCGGGCAA
>NZ_DGMR01000030.1:121121-121667 GCF_002388495.1 Thalassospira sp. UBA4513 | reverse complement strand
CTCAACTGGGGCCTCGCGGCCGCACTCGGGTCCATCCTTCTCGTCGTCGTTCTTGGCCTGTACTGGTGCTACGACAAGATTGTGGGCATCGATAACGTGAAGTTGGGGGGCTAAGAACATGAATGAAGTAATCTCATACGTAAGACGGCCCGAATTGATGACCTTCACGATGCCACTTGTGGCCTTGTTGGGCGCAATGTTCGGCTTCATTACCGGCAACATCTTTGGCAGCCCGTGGGTCGGGTTCGTCATCGGTGCTGTGGTTGGTGCGGCACTGGCCTTTGTGTTCTCGAAAATCATCAAGGTGAAAAGCAAACAGAAAACGCTGGCAACTGGAGTGCTTTTCGGCGGTGTAGGCATGATTTTCGGCGGGCTTGGCGGCCTGTTTGGTGGCTTCCTTGTCGGTATTTCGATGGGCTGGTTTGCCAACTGGGTTGGAAGCGGTCGGTATCGCGCCGGCGTTCCTATCTACTACACGCCGGGTCAGGTTCTTTGGCACAACGCATTCCTGTTTATATGTGCGTTTGTGTTCTTCTTCCTGATCGC
>NZ_DGMR01000030.1:120715-120930 GCF_002388495.1 Thalassospira sp. UBA4513 | reverse complement strand
TTCAAGGCAGAGGGCTATAGCCTCAAGCATTATCGCGATTTCCTTGGTACCGACGAATGGATGGTGCCGCTCAAGAACTCGTTGATTATTGCGCCGATTGCGACGCTGATTTCGGTATCCCTTGGGACTCTTGCCGCGATCGGTCTTAGCCAATCGCATGTGCCGGGCCGTCAGGCGATGATGGCGGTGCTTATTTCACCGATGATCGTGCCGCT
>NZ_DGMR01000030.1:112901-120591 GCF_002388495.1 Thalassospira sp. UBA4513 | reverse complement strand
TCGCCGATGATCGTGCCGCTGATCATTTCGGCCACCGGCATGTTCTTCTTCTACGCGCCGCTGGGCAACTGGCTTGAGCTTAATCTTGGCCTCAACCAGGCATTTGTCGGCTATGTAAAGGTGATCCTGGCACACGCTGTTCTGGGTATTCCGTTTGTCATCATCACGGTCACCGCGACGTTGGTTGGCTTTGACAAGTCACTGACCCGTGCGGCGGCAAACATGGGGGCAAATCCGGTCACCACCTTCTTCAAGGTTCAGATGCCTCTGATCCTGCCAGGTGTGATTTCGGGCGGTCTGTTTGCCTTTATCACCTCGTTTGATGAAGTGGTTGTGGTCCTGTTTGTCGGTTCTGCCCGTCAGCAAACCCTGCCATGGCAGATGTATACCGGCCTGCGCGAACAGATTTCGCCGACCATTCTGGCAGCCGCGACGATCCTTGTATCTGTCTCGATCCTGCTGCTTCTGACCGTGGAGCTGCTGCGTCGTCGTTCCGAACGTCTGCGCGGTATGAGCCCGGGCTAAGCCGATCTGGCATTCTGTCGCGTAACACGGGGCAGGGCATAAACACGAAACAGGCCGGCAACATTCTTGTTGTCGGCCTGTTTGTTTTCGTATGCCCGATCCGATCTGGGCAGGTGATATTTTCGCGCGTGACAGTTTTATCTGTCAGACAGCGCGACAACAGGCGTTCTTCGTTGCTTCGAACCCTTGCGGCAGGGGCGGCGGGGTGCTAGTTTCCGCGCTGTAATTCACGTTCTGGCAGATATCTCTCTGCCGGGTTTTTTGTCATTCCTTAAGAGAGACTTTCATCCATGTCGTCTTTGGATAAGGAAACAGTTCGCCGTATTGCCTATCTTTCGCGTATCAACGTGTCCGAAGAAGGCCTTTCCGAACTGGCGGGAGATTTGACCCGTATCCTCGATTTTGTCGAGGAACTGCAAGAAGTTGATGTTGAAGGCTGCGAGCCGCTGACATCTGTTGCCGATCTGACCCTGCCGCTGCGCAAGGACGAAGTCACCGATGGCAATATCCAGCAAAAAGTGCTGTCAAATGCACCGATGACCGATGCTGGCTGTTTTGTTGTGCCCAAGGTGGTTGAATAATGACTGATCTGACAAAGCTGACACTTGCAGAAGCCCGCGACGGGCTTGCAAAGGGTGATTATACCTCGGTCGAACTGACCGAAGCACACCTGAAATCGATGGACGCACATCGCAATCTGAATGCGTACATCACCGAAACCCCGGAAAAGGCCATGGAAATGGCCAAGGCATCCGATGCCAAGCGCGCCAAGGGCAGTGCTGGCAAAATGGAAGGCCTGCCGATTGCGGTCAAAGACCTGTTCTGCACCGAAGGTGTCCAGACCACGGCGGCATCGCACATCCTTGAAGGTTTCAAACCGGAGTATGAATCCACTGTCACCAGCAACCTGTTTGGCAATGGTGCGGTGATGCTGGGCAAGGCGAACCTTGACGAGTTCGCCATGGGGTCGTCAAACACCTCGTCCTATTACGGCAACGTGATCAACCCTTGGAAAGACAAATCCGGCAAGGATCTGGTTCCGGGTGGCTCATCCGGTGGTTCGGCGGCTGCTGTTGCTGCCAACATGGCGCTGGCAGCCACCGGTACTGATACCGGCGGTTCGATCCGTCAGCCGGCATCCTATTGCGGTATTGTTGGCCTGAAGCCGACCTATGGTCGTTGCTCGCGCTGGGGTATTGTTGCCTTCGCAAGCTCGCTTGATCAGGCGGGCCCGATGACCAAAACCGTTCGCGACGCGGCGATCATGCTGGGCTCGATGGCGGGTCACGATGCCAAGGACAGCACGTCTGCACCGATTGCCGTGCCTGATTTCGAGGCGGCCCTTACCGGTGACATCCGTGGCATGAAGATCGGTATTCCGAAGGAATACCGTGTCGAAGGCATGCCTGAAGAAATCAGCAAGCTTTGGGATAACGGCGTTGCCATGCTGCGAGATGCCGGTGCCGAAGTTGTCGATGTGACCCTTCCGCACACCAAATATGCGCTGGGCACCTATTACATCGTCGCCCCGGCAGAGGCGTCGTCGAACCTCGCACGTTATGACGGCCTTCGTTACGGCCAGCGTGTCATGGATGACGGCGACAGCCTTGATGACATGTACATGAAATCCCGTGCTGCCGGTTTCGGCAAGGAAGTCCAGCGCCGTATCATGATCGGTACCTATGTGCTGTCGGCTGGTTATTATGACGCCTACTACAACAAGGCGCTTAAAGTCCGTCGTCGCATTTATCAGGACTTCGAAGGTGCGTTTGGTCAGGTCGATGCGATCCTGACGCCGACCGCACCGTCTGCGGCCTTTGCGATTGGTGAAAACGAAGGTGATCCGGTCAAGATGTATCTCAATGACGTCTTCACCGTTCCGGCAAGCCTTGCGGGTCTTCCGGGCATTTCGGTGCCGACCGGTCTTTCGGCCGAAGGATTGCCGCTGGGGCTTCAGCTGATTGGCAAGCCGTTTGATGAAGAAACCGTTCTGCGTGTTGGTGGCGTGCTCGAAAGTGCTGCCAACTTTACCGCAAAACCTGCCGGGCAGGAGGGCTGATCCATGAGCTATATTCTTGAAGGTTCTACCGGCCCGTGGGAAATCGTTGTCGGTCTTGAAGTCCACTGCCAGGTCATTTCCAAGTCCAAGCTGTTTTCTGGTGCTTCGACCAAGTTCGGTAACGAGCCCAACAGCAACGTCAGCCTCGTTGATGCGGCCATGCCGGGCATGCTTCCGGTCGTGAACGCAGAATGCGTGCGTCAGGCGGTTAAAACTGGTCTGGGTCTTAAGGCCAAGATCAACAAGGAAAGCGTTTTTGCCCGCAAAAACTATTTCTATGCCGATCTGCCGCAGGGTTACCAGATTTCGCAGTTCGACAAACCGATTGTCGGCGAAGGCACGATCATTCTGGATATGCCTGATGGTTCGACCAAGTCGGTTGGCATTGAACGCCTGCATCTTGAACAGGATGCCGGTAAGTCGATGCACGATCAGGACCCGAAATATTCGCATATCGACCTGAACCGTTCGGGTGTGGCGCTGATGGAAATCGTTTCCATGCCAGACATCCGTTCGCCGGAAGAGGCCGGTGCATACCTGACCAAGCTGCGCGCGATTGTGCGTTATCTTGGCACGTGCGATGGCAACATGAACGAAGGCTCCATGCGCTGTGATGCCAACGTTTCAGTGCGTCGTCCGGGCGAAGGTTTTGGTACCCGTTGCGAGATCAAGAACGTCAACTCCATCCGTTTTGTGATGCAGGCGATTGAGATCGAGGCAAAACGCCAGATCGAAGTGATCGAAGGTGGCGGTGAAATCCAGCAGGAAACCCGTCTTTATGATCAGCGTTTAGGCGAAACCCGTTCGATGCGTTCCAAGGAAATGGCACATGACTATCGCTATTTCCCGGATCCGGATCTGCTTCCGCTGGTATTTGATGACGCGTTCATTTCGGAAATCGAAAAAGAACTGCCGGAACTGCCGGACGAGAAAAAGGCCCGCTTCATGCGTGAAAACGGTCTGTCGGCATATGATGCCGGTGTTCTTGTCGCCGAAAAGGAAAAGGCTGATTACTACGAAGTTGTTGCCAAGGGCCGTGATGGCAAACTGGCGGCGAACTGGGTGATCACCAACCTGTTCGGTGCGCTGAACAAGGCAGAAGTCGGGATTGCCGATAGCCCGGTAACGGCCGAAAACCTTGGCAAGCTGATCGACCTGATCTCTGACGACACCATTTCTGGCCGTATCGCCAAGGATGTCTTTGAAATCATGATCGAAACCGGCGGGGATCCGGAAAAGATCGTCGAGGAAAAAGGTCTTAAGCAGATCACCGATACCGGTGCGATTGAAACGGCAATTGACGAAGTCATTGCCGCGAACCCGGACAAGGTTGAAGAGATCCGCGCAGGTAAGGACAAGATGCTTGGCTGGTTTGTCGGTCAGGTCATGAAATCCACGGGTGGCAAGGCCAACCCGGGCATGGTCAACAAGCTGCTCCGCGATAAAATCCTCGGCTGATTGTAATCATCAGACCAAAGAAAAAGCCGCCCGTTTGGGCGGCTTTTTTTGTATGACTAATTGGCCTGGTTTTGAATTTCGCTTGGAATAGCAGCCGTTAAGTGTCGAAGCGCGGTTTCAAGTAAGGACCGGCTGGGCGGATGGCGCAAGATATCATCAACGTCAAAGTTCTTGCCGTTCAGCGGGATCGTTATGCACGCGTCAGTGACGATGTGTGCATCCATGGTGCGAATGGTTTCAATCAATGCTGCTTGTGCGATTGTTGCGCGGCCGGACGCATTCAGGCAGGCGACCGGCTTTTGCATGAATTCGCCACTGGCCACCACCCAATCAAGGGCATTCTTGATCGCGCCGGTAACACCATGGGCATATTCGGGACTGGCTGTCAGGACTGCATCCGCGCGGCGAAGTGCATCTCGAAACGCCGCGACATTGCGATCATCGGTATCTTCATTGTCCGGATTAAAGATCGGAAGGTGGCCCAAGCCATCAAACAGATGAACGGTTGCGCCATGGGGGCTTGCAACCTTTTGTGCCGCTTGAAGGAGCGTTCTGTTGATCGATGCTTGCCGAAGGCTTCCGCACAGGGCAGTAATATGAAGAGTCATTTTGTGCCGCTTTCTGTTTGTGGCGATGGTTGCACAAACGAGCACGCAGCGTAAAGAAAAGCCGCCAGCATATTTTCACTACTGGCGGCTCTGACGTTCGGGTGGGGGACGCGAACGTGGGTGTCTACTATTCTAGCGGGCTTCAGATGCCGGATAGCCGGCATCGGTGATCGCCGCGATCAGGGCATTGACGTCCGGGTTTCCAGAAACGGCGACTTCGCCATTTGCCAGATCAACCTCGGCACCTTCAACGCCGCTGACCTTGGTTGCTGCTTTGGTCACGGCACTTGCGCAGTGACCGCAGCTCATTTTTTCGACCTTCAGTTTTACCATCAGATTTCTCCATATGATCGGTGTCTATGAACGCAGTATGGAGGTTCCAGTAGATGGAAGGTCAAGCAGTTTTATGCAGACAAAAGTTTGATGACTTCATCGGCCGTTGCATCGCTTGATGCCGGGTTCTGACCGGTGACAAGTTTGCCATCAACAACCGCATAGGAAGCCCAGTTATCGCCACGCTCAAACGTTGCGCCGTGCTTCTTGAATTCGTCTTCAATCGACAGCGGCACAACGTTTTCAAGGCCGACAGCCTTTTCTTCATCATTGGTGAAGCTGGTAACACGTTTGCCCGAAACGAGCGGTTTGCCATCTGGCGTCTTGGCGTTCACCAAGGCGGCCGGGCCATGGCAGACGGCAGCAACCGGTTTGTTCTGGGCAACGAACGCCTCGATCAGGGCAATGGATTTCTGATCAGTTGCCAGATCCCAGAGCGGACCGTGCCCACCCGGATAGAACAGGGCGTCAAAATCATCGGCTTTCAGACCGTCAAGGGTGACGGTGTTGGCGAAAACAGCGTTTGCCGCTTCGTCCTTTTCAAACCGTTCGGTCGCATCGGTCAGGGCGTCGGGCACCTGACTGTTGGGATCAAGGGGCGGTTTGCCGCCTTTGGGGGATGCCAGCGTGATCTCTGCCCCGGCATCCTTGAAGCGATAGTAGGGAGCTGCAAACTCTTCGAGCCAGATACCGGTCTTGTGTCCGGTGTCACCCATCTGATCATGCGACGTAACAATCATCAAAATACGCATCAGTTCCTCCATGCGTGGAATTCATTTGCACTCATCATAACTGGCTGACAGAATTTGCAAAAGATTGATGAAGTGAACACATTGTCAAATTTAATGAGCATATAGAATGTCGGCACTTGATGAAGTTCGGGCGATGATGATCTTTGCCCGCGTTGTTGACGAAGGCGGGTTTTCTGCGGCTGCGCGGAAGATGGGGCTCAGCCGTGCTGCCATTTCCCATCAAATTCGCCAGCTTGAGACCCGCCTTGGCGTGCCTTTACTGCGCAGAAGCACACGCAGTTTCAGCCTGACTGATGCGGGGGCACGATATTATGACAGTTGCCGGACCATTTCCCTTGAAGCCGAAGCTGCGCGAAAACGCGTCGAAGAACTGCGTGACGACCCGGTGGGAAAGATATCGCTGACCTGTTCGGTTCATCTTGGCACACTTCGAATTGTGCCGATCCTTGACCGGTTTAGGCAAACCTATCCGGGTGTCTCGATTGATGTGCATCTCAGCGACGAAGTTGTCGATCTGATTGGTCGCGGCATTGATATTGCCGTGCGTTCCGGGCCACTGAAAAATTCGGAACTCAAGAATTTCAAACTTTATCAGACCCACAGGATCATCGCGGCGAGCCAGTCCTATGTCAGCAAGTTCGGATTGCCCGAAAGCCCGGATGATTTATCCGAACATGAATGGGTGATGTATAGCCGCGTTCCTGAGACGCTGACGCTTCAATGCGCCGACGGTACCCGAAATATCCGTGTGTCGGGCAGTGTTCGGGTGGATAACGCGACAGCCAGATTGCAGTTCTTGCGGGGAGGTCATGGCTTGGCGGTTGTTCCGTTATGTGATGTTCAGCAGGAAATTGACAACGGCGAGTTAATCCGGGTTTTGCCTGATTGCAAGCTACCGGATCTTGAGATCTATGCCGTTTATCCAGGTGGGGTGACCCGCAGTGCAAAGGTTCAGTCGCTTCTGGATTATATGCGGCGAGAAATGCGTGAAATCGATATTTCGCGCAATGGGCAAGTTCAAAGCGACAGCCATATTGATCATTCGTGATTGTTGGGCTATTTCCCTGTGACGACTTTCGGGGGAGACGCATGGCCAATCTGTTTTTCTATTACTCGTCCATGAATGCGGGGAAATCGACCACCTTGCTTCAGGCGAGTTTCAATTACCGCGAACGCGGCATGGAAACGTTGCTGATGACAGTGGCGTTTGATAACCGCTTTGGCGAAGGCAAGATTGCGTCGCGCATTGGTCTTGAAGCACCGGCACTGCTGTTTGATGCCAATACCGATATGACGGCCCTGATCCTTGAGCAGGTCGAAAAGGGGAAAGTCGATTGTGTCCTGATTGACGAGGCACAATTCCTGTCTAAAGACCAGGTCTGGCAGCTTTCCGATATCGCCGACATCCATGGCATCCCAGTGCTGTGCTATGGCATCCGTACCGATTTCCAGGGGCAGCTGTTTGAAGGCTCCAAATGGCTGCTGGCTTGGGCAGACAAGCTTAATGAGCTTAAAACCATCTGCCACTGCGGTCGCAAGGCCGGCATGGTTTTGCGGGTTGATGAAGATGGCAAACCCGTCCGCGAAGGGGCACAGGTCGAAATCGGCGGGAATGATCGTTATGTCCCGGTCTGTCGTCGGCATTTCAAGGAAGCGATGGACGAGTAGGGCGTACTCGATATGGCGTTCTAGTTCGCGATGAGCGCCCGTATTTCCGGTGCCAGCAGGCTATAGGCCACCAGCCACATCACGCCGCAGGTTACGCCATCAATGATCTTCCAGGTGATTGGGCGTGCGACATAGGGGGCAAGCCATGCAGCCCCTAGTGCAATGGCAAAGAACCAGACAAAACTGGCACTCATGGCGCCCAAGGCAAAGCCAAGTCTTTCGTCCGCTGGATATTGGCCGCCAATACCGCCAAGCATCACAACCGTATCAAGATAGACATGCGGGTT
>NZ_DGMR01000030.1:68252-112824 GCF_002388495.1 Thalassospira sp. UBA4513 | reverse complement strand
ATCAAGATAGACATGCGGGTTCAAAAGCGTGACCGCGAGGGTGGTCGTAAGAACCGCCTTCCAGCCAGTTTTTGAAATCGCCTTTTCCGACAATGTCTCGGTTTCAAACAACCGTCGCAGAGCACCAAATCCATACCAGATCAGGAATAAACCGCCGCCCCAGGCCGCAACCTTTGTGAGGAGCGGGTAGGCAGCAATCAGCGTTCCAAGCCCTGCGACGCCCGCTGCAATCAAAACGGCATCGCACAAGGCACAGACGAAGGCCACCATCAGCGGATGATTGCGCCGCAATCCCTGACCGAGAACAAAGGCATTCTGAGCGCCAATCGCAATGATCAGCCCGCCGCCAAGGCCAAATCCGGTGGCATAGGTTAAAAGCATTCTGTGGCATTCCTTGTACAGTGGTCCGCCGTTGATAGCACCTTTGTGGATTAAGAAAATCGAATTATACTAAACATGGATTAGTAAAATTAATGGTTGGTCATGCTCGATTACAAATTGGTTGAGGCCTGCGCGGAGGTTATCCGTTTCGGAAGCTTTGAGAAGGCGGCGCGGGCGCTTGGACTAACTCAGTCTGCAATATCCCAGCGGGTCAAGCTGATGGAGGAGCGACTTGGTCAGCCAGTGTTGGTGCGCGCCAAGCCGGTTGTCCCAACCGTTGCAGGCCAAAGGTTGCTTGCGCATTATCAAAGTGTGCGACTGCTTGAACAGGATCTGGGTTCAGAACTGCCAGAGCTGCGCGCCGAAGGCGAATTTGGTCAGGTAACGCTTGCGGTTAATGCCGACAGTCTGGCGACCTGGTTTGTTGATGTGCCCAAGCTTCTGTTCGAGAAACTTGGGGTTCTGGTGCATTTGGTCGTCGATGATGAATCGCTTAATCATCAATCCTTGCAGGAAGGAAACGTGCTCGGTGCGGTCAGTTTGCGCAATACACCCATTCAGGGATGTCGGGTGCGGCCCCTGGGCTCCATGCGTTACTTTATGGTGGTTTCACCAGAATTTCAGGAACGCTATTTCAAGGATGGCGTAACCTCGGATGCCTTGCGCGCCTGTCCAGCGGTGAATTTTTCCGAACATGATGAACTGCAAAACCAGTTCCTTCATCAATATTTCGGACTAAACCCCGGGGAATTCCCCGCCCACACGGTCCCAAGTTCACAGGGGTTCGTGACCCTTGCCGAACAGGGTGTCGCCTACGCCGTCGTTGAACAGCATCAGGCGGAAGAGGGGCTTCTCACCGGAAAGCTGGTTCGGCCGTGTCCGTTTGAAATTGATCGTCCATTATATTGGCATCACAAAACCATCAACAGTCGGCTTCTTGATCAGGTCAACGATATCGTCCTGTCTGAGGCGCGCCGTCATCTGCCGGAAATTTCGCAGTAAAATCATGTCTCTCTGAACATTGTTTTGTCTTATTTGCCAAGGACATTCACCGCTGCCAAGTGACCCGATTTGACTTGCATGCAAAAGTGTCGCTTACTTTGATGTGCGAACCAGTCCGTATAACGGATTGTAAAGACAGGAAAACAATGTCTCATCGACTGATCGCCTGTGAAAATTGCGACTATCTCCATGTCGAGGAAGAAATCCCGACGGGCAGTGTCGCATATTGCGTTCGATGTGGATCGCCGTTGTACCGCGCGGCACAGGTGCGCTTTGACAAACCGTTGGCACTGGCTGTTACGGCCTTTCTGTTGTTCTTGATTGCCAACAGCTATCCGGTATTGACCTTTGCCATGGAAGGCCGGGTTGAGACCAACACACTGAGCAGTGGCGTGCTGACGTTCTGGCGTGAAGGGTTTCCGTTTTTGGCCATTATGGTCGCCGTCACATCTGTACTGGCACCGCTGGTCCTGATTACGGCGCACATCTATGTATTGCTGCCGATCAGCTTGAACCGGCAAGTGCCCGGCATGCAGCAGGTCTGGCGCATTCTGGCGATCATCCGGCCCTGGTCGATGCTGGATGTCTTCCTGATCGGGTTGCTGGTGGCTTTGACCAAGCTGACGGATTTTGCTGACGTCATTGCCGGTCCTGCGTTTTTTGCGATTTGCTGTCTGATCCCGACGGTTCTTCTGATGAATATCACGCTTGATCCGCGCTACGTTTGGCGGCGGTTGGCACCGGCAAACCTGCGTTATTCGACATCTGAAGATATTGGCAACCAACAAGGTTCAGATCAGCAAGACAGAGCACTTCTGACCTGTCACACATGCTCCATGGTTGTTCTGGGCGGCGGGCATGAAAATGTGCATTGTCCGCGCTGTGGTGCGATGGTGCATCACCGAAAACCACGCAGCCTGTCGCGTTCATGGGCGTTATTGCTGGCTGCTGTCATTTTGTATGTGCCGGCAAATGTCTTTCCGATCATGACCGTGACGTATCTTGGCCGGGCAGAGGCAGACACAATACTTTCCGGCGTCAGCGCGCTGGTCCGGGCCGGAGAGTGGCCAATTGCCATCGTTGTCTTTACTGCAAGCATTCTGGTGCCAATCATCAAAATCCTGCTGTTGGGGTGGGTTTATATTGCGACCGCCTTGGGGTTGTCTGGTCCACTCAAGGAGCGCACATTGATTTATCGTATCACGGAGCTGATCGGGCGATGGTCGATGGTTGATGTGTTTATGGTATCGATCCTTGCTGCACTGGTGAAACTTGGAAATATCGCAACAGTTCAACCCGGTTTCGGGGCTGTGGCATTCTGTGGGGTGGTTATTTTGACAATGCTGTCGGCCATGGCCTTTGATCCGCGTTTGATTTGGGATCGCGCCGGTATGCAAACGGTCAAGCGACCAAGATTGGCAAGAGTGAAGACAGATCATGACCGCGTTCAAAATCAGGGGATTCCGTCATGAGTGACGCGAAAAGTTCAGAACCGGATCAACAGCCGGAAAAGCCCGACATCCGAACAGGTTGGGGCCGTTTTTCAATTATCTGGCTGGTGCCGCTGGTGGCCTTGATCGTCGGTGGTTGGCTGTTGTGGCGTGATATCGTCTCAAAGGGTCCTGAAATCACCGTTACGTTTGAAGCGGCCGAAGGTCTGTCTGCCGGTAAGACAGCCGTGCGTTATCGCGATGTCGATGTCGGTCAGGTAACAGCCATAAATCTTGCCGACGATATGGAACATGTTGTTCTGACGATCCGGATGAACGCAGATTTCAGCGATTACCTGACAGATAAAACGCGGTTTTGGGTTGTGCGCCCACGCGTGAGTGCGAGGGGTATTACCGGCTTGGAAACCATTGTTTCCGGGGCCTACATTGAAGTGATACCTGACAAGTCGGGGGAAAAGGCACGCCAATTTGTTGGCGAGGAAGAGCCGCAATTTATCCCTGATGAAGAAAACGGCACGCGTTTTGTCCTGACCGCAGAAGAACTTGGTTCCCTGGGTGAGGGGACACCGGTCCTTCTGCGCGGGATCGAGGTCGGAGAGGTGCTTGATACCGAACTGGATGCCAATGCGGATGGTGTTTCAATCCCCATATTTATCCGCAAACCTTTCGATGCGCTTGTTAAACGCCAAACCAGATTTTGGGATTCAAGCGGGATTGCCCTTGATCTGAATGCCGAAGGCTTTTCTGTGCGCGCGCAGTCTGTTCGCTCTGTTTTGGCGGGCGGGATCAACTTTTATACGCCGCCTGCAAATGAAAACGACGAAATGGCGACCGCAGATACGGTATTCCGCCTGCATGAAAGCCTTGAGAAGGCCGAGTTGCTTGCCGAGGGATACAGCCAGCGCTACATGCTTTATTTTGATTCCTCGGTTCGCGGGCTTTCGCGCGGTGCACCTGTGGAATTTAACGGTATCCGTGTCGGGACAGTCGAAAGTGTCGACCTGGAATATGTCGTCACACAGCATGCCTTCCGTGTGCCGGTTGAAGTCACACTTGAACCCGAACGGGTAAGTATCGTTGGTGGGCGCCTGGGGGATGTCGACCCGCAGGAAACCATTGAAACCCTGATTGATAATGGCCTGCGTGCCCGCCTCAAGACAGGAAGTTTCATTACGGGTCAGTTGTTTGTCGACCTGTCCATGCATCCGGTTTCCCCGGCGCGCTATCTTGGCAATCAAGAGGGCAATTTGCCGGAACTTCCGACATTGCCGCAAAAGTTGGACGAAATTGCAAATTCGCTAACCAGTCTTCTTGAAAAGGTCGAGACCTTCCCGATTGAAGAAATCGGAATTCGCCTGCTTGGGACCGTGGAGGGCATGGAGAATATCGTAACGTCGCCGGCCCTGAATAACGGGATGATCAGCCTGCAACAGGCCGCAGCGGGCATAAATACGCTTGTTACCAATCTGGATGCGAGTGTGTTACCCGCAACCCAGACCGCACTGGATGCAGCACGCGAGGCACTTGGCGGTGTTCGCGATGTCACGGCGCCAACGTCACCTGTGCGTTACAACCTTGAACAGGCCCTGAAAGAACTCGGTGCGACGGCGCGTTCCCTGCGTGAACTGACCGATTTCCTCGAACAGAACCCGAGTGCCCTTATCCTTGGCAAGAGCGGCCCGGAGGAGAATAAATGATGCGACACACAGTCCGGAAAATGATCTCCAGATGGGGGGTGCTGCTGGTTGCACCGCTTTTGGCCGCTTGCGCGTCACCCTCGGTTCCTGACCAATATTATTTGCTGTCACCAATGGTGCAGCCGGTGTCGCCGGCATCCGGTGAAACGACAGTCATTGGCGTGGGTCCGGTGACAATTCCGAGCTATCTCGACCGATCGACGATCGTCACGCGTAGTGCCGCCAATCGACCGGAGGTCAATTCCGGTTACCGCTGGGCCGAACCGCTGGGCGAGAACATCAATCGTGTTCTTATGGATAACCTCGACAGGACCGGGGTTGCAGCACGGCTGGAAGTCTTTCCGTGGAACTCACGGGACATGGTGGAATGGCAGGTGGTTGTCGATATTGACCGTTTTGAACTGCAGGCCGATGGCAATGTTAACCTCACAGCACGCTGGAAGCTTGTGCGTTTCCAAAGTGGGGAAATCGTCACAGCAGCCAAATATGACAAGGTCAGCACACCAGTCGATCAAACACTCGACAACACCGTTATCGCCATGAGCAGCCTGCTGGCCGATTTGACAGCCGAAATTGCGGCGCGGATACCGTGATCCGTCACAAAAGGACGGTTGAAGGGCGAATACGCAGTTCGATTGTCAGAATTTCCCAGCTTGAAGGGCAGGGGAATTCAGGAAATTCTAAAGAAATACCCGAAAGTATATAAAACATCTGCATCGAACTATTGTTTTAGGAACCCGAATAGCAGTATAAGTAAGAATAAATATAAAAATTGGGACACGCGCCTGACTAGTTAAACGGCAGACTTATGCCGCCCAAACAGGAAGTTAGGGAGCCAGAGCGCGTCATGTCGGATACGACATTTGAAGTTATGGTCCAGCGTGGGGATCGCTGGATAATCCATTCGACATTTGATGTCGAACAGGAGGCGGTTACAGAAGCTGAAAAGCTTGTGAAAACCAAGATCTCTGCCGTGCGCGTTATTCGTAACTGGGAACGCGGCGACGGTCGTCATATTGAAAAGGTACTTCTCGAAAAACAAGGTGCTGGCGATGACCAGGACGATGACGTTCGGGTAACTTCGATCGACGAAGCGCCGTTGTGCGAGACGGATAACGACCTTTTGCAGAAAGAAAGCCGCGCGACCATCAACCGGTTGCTGCGCAAATATTTCGAACAGGAAATTCTGACGCCTTGCGAGGTAATGTACAATTACCAGAACCTGCGCAAGTTGATGTTCCATGACACCTTGATGCCGACCGCGGTCGACAAGGTTGCCGGGCTTCATGCCAAGGCGACGGATGGCGATCACATTGAGGCGATGAACAACCTTCATGGCGCGATTGAGCAGCTTTCTGCGCGCGCCCGCGAAGTTGAGAAGGTCGATCTGCCGGCATTCGAAGACGCCACCATTTCGGAAGTGCGTGACGAAATCCGACGCCTCAACCTTGCGGAAGATACCGACTTCCTGACCATGGTTGCGCTGACGCGTGTGCTGTCCTCGACCCGTAACTGGGTTGGCAAGCTTGACCTCGCGCTTAAGGTCAAGGGCGATGAAAAGGACGAAGCTGCCCGCAAGATGATTGATGACGTGATTGCCGATATTCTCGGTTCTCCCGTCGCACTCAAGGAACTGCTTGGCGGTTCGCGCAGCTTTGGCGAAGCGGTGACCCTGCACATTGACCTCGCACTTGGTCGGGCAAAGGGCAATCGCGGTGCTGCCGATGACATTCTGGAACTTCTGAACCCGCTGTTTGGGTCTGGCCTTTTGGCCAACAGTCAGGAAGCGATGTTTGATTACATCGTTCGCGAACTGCGCAGTGCCAATAGCCTGCAACGCCACGAAAGCGATCCGGATCCGCTTGACGGTATCCTTGAACGCCTGATCACAGAGCAGGGCGTGATTTATGGCACGCCGATGGTCAGCGCGATTGCTGAACGTGGTGCTCGGTTGCGCAATGTTGGTGGCCCACGGGCCCTGATCGAAGGTGTCGCAGAAATCAACAGTCGCCTGATCCCCAACTTCCGGAAGCTGACCTGGCTTATTGCGGTTGCCAATAGCGGGATCGTCGAAGACTTTGCCGACGAACTTTACGAAATGATGCGCGACGCTGTTGGTGATATGCGTGCTTTGCGCGCGTTCTGTGAGCCGGACGCCAAGCCACGCGACAAAATGGCGACCGTCAAACATATGAACGACGTGCTTGCGGCATCAAACGTTCCTGACGAACAGAAGGCGGAAATCGGTGCCAAGCTTGATGACGGGCTGGCAGAGTATCTTGTCCGCGAGAAGGTGATTGAACGCATTGATAATCCGAGCCTGCATTTGCGCAAACGCGCCTATATGCTGGTTCAGTTCTGTTCAAGTGGTGTTCTGATTGAGGGCAAATCGGCTGCCATGGCCCGGAAAAGGGTGGTCGGGTATCTGAAACAGCCCAACTTTACCGACAAATTGGTCGATGACATCAAGGACATGACGACCAAGGAAGGCACGATCCGCGATTTCTATGCATTGTTGCAACGAAGCGGGTTCTGAGCCGAAGACATCCTTTTGGCGTTGAATGACCAAACCACCCCACGAAAGCCAGTTGGCAAGATTCGTGGGGTGTTTGTCATTGTTGCCACATTCGGGATTGGGCATGATGTATCTCTGACAAGGAGCTACGATGATGTCCAACTCGCCCCATACCCCGAAATTAGTCGCCTGCCACGCCTTTGATGGTGTCATGAGTCTTGATGTCATCGGGCCGCTTCAGGTGTTTGGCTCGGCAAATGACGAGCTTTCCGCGCTGGGACGGCCACAAGGATACGACGGGATCGTTGTGGCCGGGGCGAGTGGGCCGGTACAGACATCCTGTGGTGTGCGAATATATGCCGATATGGCGTGGCGCGACCTTGATCTGGAAACGGTCGATACCTTGCTGGTGCCAGGTGGTGTCGGTGTTCTGACAGAATGCAAAGAACCGCAAATCCTTGATTGGGTCAGAAAGGCCGAAGGCATCGTATCGCGGCTAGGCTCGATTTGTTCAGGTGCACTTATTCTGGCCGAGGCGGGGGTGCTTGATGGCAAAATGGCCACAACCCACTGGTCGCGTTGCGAACAAATGGCACGGGATTACCCGGCAATCCAAATGATGGGCGATCGGCTGCATAGCTATGATCCCGCGGGCTTGGATGGCGATCCGCACGTTTTTACATCAGCTGGTGTCACCGCCGGGATTGATCTGGCACTGGCGATTGTGGAGGCCGATTTTGGGCGTGCCCTGGCCTTGTCCGTTGCGCGCCGGCTTGTGATGTTCCTCAAACGGCCCGGCGGGCAGGCACAGTTCAGCGCCTATCTTATCCCTGAAACAGGTGCCACAGCACGGCTTGCAAATCTGCTTGAATGGTTGCCCGGCAATATCGCCAAGGATTTGTCGCTTGAAACGCTTGCCGAACGTGCCGGGATGACACCGCGCACTTTTTCACGGGTGTTTGCGCGTGATCTGGGGATGAGCCCGGCGCGTTATGTCGAACGGGTTCGGGTAGAAGCCGCCCGTGCGCTGTTGCAGGACGAAGCCCTTGCGATTGGACAGGTTGCCGAGTTGTGCGGCTTCCGTCATCCGGAAACGCTGCGCCGGGCGTTTCAGCGCCATCTTTCTGTCAGTCCCCAGGAATATGCGGAGCGCTTTGCCCGCAAATCATTAGTCACCGCAAACTAACAACGGTTTGACGGCTTTCATCACAGTCTGAATTTCAGGAGTTGGGAACATGTTGTTGCTGACCAATGGATCATTGCGTCTGCTTTTCTTCGCACAAGCGCTGTATTGGTCCTGTTCACTGATCGGCATTACCCTGACATCGCTTGTCGGTGTATCGCTTGCGCCCGCGCCATCCATGGCAACTTTGCCACTTGGAATGCTTATGGTCGGAAACCTCGTATCTGTTCATCCGCTTGCCATGTTGATGCAGCGTCGTGGACGACGCGTTGGGTTGTTTGTCGGGGCACTCTTTGGAGTTTTGGGTGGCCTGATGGTGGCTTACGGCATTTATATCGGATCGTTCTGGCTGGTCACGTTTGCCGCTGCACTGATTGGCACCTATCAGGCGTCGGCTATGTATTATCGTTACGCCGCGCTGGAAACTGTCGCGCCATCCGAAAAGGGGCGTGCTGCCGCCCTTGTTCTGGGCGGGGGTGTTCTGGCCGCGCTAATTGCCCCTGAGATTGCTGTTGCGAGCCAAGGTTTACTTCCAGTTCCGTTTTCCGGGGCCTATGTGGCGCTGGCAGGTCTCGCAGCCTTGGGTGCATCCTTGATGATCATGTTGCCAGACGGCGGCATTCCGCAACGTGCCGGGTCGAGCAGGGCGGTTATGTCCGATTTGTTGCGCCGCCCAGTCATTCGTGGCGCGATCGCCATCAGTGCCGCTGGCCAGGGGATTATGGTTCTGGTCATGACAGCGACGCCGCTTGCGATGAAATATTGTGGCTTTGATGTGGATGTTTCGGCCAACGTGATCCGTTGGCATTTGATCGGGATGTTCTTGCCGGCCTTCGTAGCCGGGCCAATGATCGACCGGTTTGGGCCACGCCGGGTCGCATCATTCGGGGCGTTTGCGCTGGTAATAAGTGTTGGCGTTGCCGTCTCGGGCATTTCGGTTGCCGCTTTCCTGGTCAGTTCGTTCCTTCTGGGGATTGGCTGGAACATGATGCTGTTGGCGGGGACGACGATGCTGGGCGAGGGGCATGATGCGGCGGAACGCGGGCATGCGCAAAGCCTGATGGAACTTGGCAACAGTGGGACGGCGACAGTCGCCACAATTGCCAGCGGGGCATTGATCGCCGGTGCTGGTTGGAGCCTGATCAACTTTGGTGTGTTACCGGTTTTGGGTGTTGCACTGATTTTGATGTGGCGGGGATATGCCGCAAAGCAAGCAACCGCAGGCGTATGAAATCAAAAGAAACCGCCGGTCAAGACGACCGGCGGTGAAGTTGCAGGGCGAACGGGGATCGCCGCCCCGGCGCGACTGAAGTCGCTTGCACCCCAAGCCGTTCGGGATGGACGCGAACGGTTAGGGTGCGTGTGTACAGGCAATAAAAAACCGGCCATCAGGCCGGTTGGGATACCAAACTTGTCGCATTGCCTGCGACGAATTCCTTGATCTTCTGCAAAACGAAATCGCGTGAACTATTTTCGCGGGTACGGAACAGGACTTCGCGGTCCTGAATGACCAGCCCCATGTAAACAGGATCGTTATGACCTTCCTTGGTCATCTTGAGGGCGCGAAGGGTATGACCGAGATCATCCGTGCTTTGATAGATCGTACGCATTTTTCTCCAACCAGCATTTACGTCAAAAGACGGTGAAAAACCAATCGACCACACCGTTATGACAGCTGTTTTTTTCTGTCCGATGACAGCCATGTGATGGTTTGAAGACTCTTTTCCCAATCAACCGTGAAATGCAGTGAGCAATGCAGTCAAAAAGCTGCTGGTTTTATTTGGCAGGACTGTTAAAAAGAAAACGACCTTAACGCTGGTTTCGGGCATTGACATGCGCCATGGCGATGTTTAAGAAAGGCGTCGTTCCGCAGGGAACACCAAGGACATAAAGGGCAAGTGGCCGAGTGGCTGAAGGCGCTCCCCTGCTAAGGGAGTATAGGGTCAAAAGCCCTATCGAGGGTTCGAATCCCTCCTTGCCCGCCATTGATTAAAGCACCCCAAAAGGGTGCTTTTTTCGTTTCGAGCCCGCGCATTTGGGCCGTGGCCGACGCGATTGATTATGGTGAAGCCAGATCGGTTCCCAAATCACGTTGGCTCATCGCAAGAGATCAAAAATTACAACTGTTTAGTCCATAGTGCCACCGGCGCAGCCAGCTTGATTTCGTCTGTTTCCTATGATCTATCTGAGAAGCTCCAAGCTGAAGGTGGAACAGAAAAAAGGCTTGAGCGTTCTGGTATGCAGCAAAACAAGAAAACAGACGGGGCCGGAATGACGAGCCAGTTAAGCTATCTGAGCATTGATCGACGAGATGATCTGAGCCGAGAAGAGTTTATTGACCAATATCTTAAGCCCAAACGTCCCGTCATCATGCGCAGTTTCGCCGCAAACTGGCCTGCATTGGAAAAATGGTCTTATGACTACCTGAAGCAGGGCTGTGGCGATGTCGAGGTGCCGCTTTACAGCGAGGCATTTGCAAACTCGGATAACGACTATCTCGATTCAACCCAAAGCATGCCCTTTGGCGAATATCTTGATCTTATTCAGGCGGGGCCGACACCGCTTCGCATGTTTTTGTTCAATGTGTTCAAGCATATGCCACAACTGCGCGAGGATTTTTCATATACTGACCTTGGCGTTACGTTCCTGAAAAATCATCCATTCCTGTTTGTTGGTGGTCAGGACGCCTATGTCGATATCCATTACGACCTTGATCACAGCCATGTTTTCCTGACGCAGATGACCGGCACCAAACGTGTGATCCTGTATGGAAGCGAAAATGGACGGCACCTGTATCAGCATCCACTGACTGTTTCGTGCAATATTGATTTTCGGAACCCGGATCTGGAACGCTATCCGAAGCTTAAAGATATTCACGGCTATGAATGCATTCTGGAGCCGGGCGATACCATCTTTATCCCCAGCCGCTGGTGGCATTTCATCGAATACAGCACGGCTGGCATCAGCCTGACATTGCGCGCCTTGCCTGAAACCTGGCCTGCGCGTGCGGCGGGTCTTGCCAGCATCTTCAAGCTTAAGGTCATTGACCAGTATCTCGGCAAGATGATTGGCGAAAAGAAGTGGTATCAGATGAAGGAAGACTGGGCACACGCCCGTGCGCGAAAGGCTTGAGGCTTGCCTCAAGACTTTTTCAGGATGATGTCATAGCCGTTTTGAACCCCCGCATGGGCCCATCGGGTCAGTTCCTTGCGGTTATCAAATTCGGATACCCGACGGCTTGGACTGAAATGGACTTTGACGGTACAGCCCGACGTTGCCATGAAGCGCCAGAAATGGAAGGCAAGGGTGGTGTCGTCAAACCAGGGGTAAAGAACCGTTTCCGGTTCTGGCGAAGATCCACTCGCGCTGTCTTTCAGGCATAAAACGGTTATCGGCTGAACGTGGCAAACTTCAGCGATCTTTTCGTCAAACACAAATTCCATCAGCGACGATTTGAACGGCAGGACGACACTTCCATCCGTACTTGTCCCTTCGGCAAACAGAACCAGCCGACGGTCGGGGAGGATCTTGTCGCGCAGGATCTTGATCTGTTCGTGGGATTTGATGGCCCGGCGCTCAACAAAAATGGTTTGGCAACAGCGCGCAAGGAACCCGATCCCTGGCCAGCCGCGAACTTCGGACTTGGCGATGAAATTTACGGTGAACAGCGCATTGATCACCGGAATGTCGAGGTAAGACGTATGGTTCCCCAACAGCAGCAAAGGAAGGGTTTCGCTTGGCGATCCAGTGACTTCGACCTTGATGCCTGTGATCTTGCGGGCACCAAGGTGCCAGATGCGGACAATCTGGGAACTGGCCCGGAGCTTGAGACCTTCAAGGATCAGGAAAGGGATCAGCATCGCAAACAGCCAGACCATCAGCGTCGTGAATTTGAGCCCTGCCTTCACGTGCTGTGCTGGTGTGATCGGTGCAGTGATGTGGGGTGTTGCCATCTGGTCCAAAGCGCTTGAAAACCCTTGTTTGACGTCACGGATGTTTCTTTTAACAGTAATCGCACTCACGCGTTTAGAGGCGTGAGATCAAGGCGATCAGCCTGCTTTTTATAGAATCTGTAGTATTGGTCAGGGACCTTGGCGACATCTACCGTAATCAATACATCAAGCGTCTTGAAATCGGGATCAAGTGCGACGCCATCGCCAACAACGCCACCCAGCGACAAGTAGGCTTTGATCAAGGGTGGCAATTTCGCAAGGGCCTCGTCCGGATCAATGTCGTCTTTTGCCATGCGTTCCATCGACTGATAATCGAGTGCGCGTGCAATATGAGGTTCATCATCCAATCGGTAGTGATGCAGGTATGACAGTTCGTAGGCGATCTTGTCGATATCGGTCGCATGGAAGCTTGCGCAGCCGAACAGGTAGCGAATGTCATGATTGAAAATCAGCTTGGTGATACCGCGCCACAGAAGCTGAATGGCCTTGCCATCGCGATAGTCCTTGTGAACACAGGATCGGCCGACTTCCATGCAGTTGTCTTTCACAGCGCCAAGCAGGGGAATAGAGAACTCTTCCTGCGCGATGTATGAGAGATCTGCGGGTTTTTGTTGCGAAAGCAGCAATCTGGTGGTGGCGATGACTTTCTTGTCATTTTCATTATCCACGACCAGCAAGTGTTCGCAGAACGCGTCGAATTTATCGCTATCAAGGCCGGCCGAGTGTTGCTCGGTCATGGCTTTGGCGTGAAATTCGCCAAAGAAGACCTCAAAGCGAAGTTCTTGCGCCGCTTTCAGGTCTTGTTTGGTCTTGGCAAGATGAACAGAAAATCTACCGGATGCCATATTGGAAATTAATTCTGTTGTTCTAATGAAACTTGGTTGCCGTCGCTTTTCGCGATGACAGAGTGATTTGTATCACATAATGAACTGTCTATGAAAACAATATGATAGCGTTAAATCGACCAGTGTTTTCGGTCGAACATCATCGCGGATTGAAAAGCCCAAGGCGTATTGATGACAAGGTCAAATGCGTCATCTGGTATTGCCGTGATCTGCCCGGTGACCAATCCAGAAAAATATTCTCTGCTGTATGGCATAAAGGTGGCTGGTGAAACGTTATCCTTACTGGGCTTGTCGCAATTTTGGGCAAAGTCCCCACATGAGTTTGGATGTTTTTCACGATGACAGAGGTCGCCATGCCGTTCACAACCAGCTGGGTCAAAGAAATTACGACCGGTTTTGTTCTTGTGGGTGCCAGTCTTGCTCTGACAACACCTGTACAGTCACATCCGGCCAATCAGGAACATCACCACACCGTCGTCGAACTTGCCCAAGGTGGCGGTATTTTCAGTGATGAAGAACGGCTCATTATTCGCGATGTGCTTGATGTTGCGACCGGGCAGTCTGACCAAGATAGCGACAAAAAGGACAAGGGTAACAAGGGTAAAGGCAATAAAGGCTTGCCGCCCGGTATTGCCATGAAGCTTGAGCGCGGTGGTACCTTGCCGCCCGGCATCGCCAAGCGCGATTTGCCAGATAACCTGATTTCGCGACTTCCTGCGCGCACGGACGGTGCGCTGCGTCAGATCGTTGGCGACGATGTTGTGCTGATCGAAAAGGGGACCGAGATCATTCTTGATGTGATCCGGGATGTTGCCAGAAACTAAGTTGAGTTGCCTGCATCCGACAGAAAGAAAGCGGCGCCTGATTGGCGCCGCTTTTGGTTCTGCAAGCTTGTTTTTCGGCCGTTTGCCCCTCAGGTGAAGGCGTTAAAGGTAATGATGGTCTGGGTGTCCTTGATATGAGGCAGCTTGTGGATACTTTCGTTCACATAGCGCCCAATATCCTGTCCGTCATCAATATATACCTTGACCAACAATTCAAACGGGCCGGAGATGGAATAGACTTCGGAAACGCCTTCGACTTCTTCAACAAGCGCTGCTGCGACGTCATAGGCTTTGCCAAGTTCACATTTCACAAAGATGAAAAATGGATGCATCGGATCGGCTCCGGTTTGATGTTGAATTCAGGACAAGCTACCTGCGTTGGATGTTCCATGCAATCATCAAGCAGGATCTTGGTTTGGCCCCTTTGGGTCAAAGGGCTTTGCTTTCGGCCTTTGCTGCGCGTTCCGTGACTGCGTCGAGCGTCAGATCCCAAACAGTGGTGCCCTCGGTTTCTGCCGTCAGGCTGGCCATCGCGAGGCCCGATGCCATTGCATCGTCAAAGCTTGTATGCGGTTTCGAGTAAGCCGACAAAAAACCGGAATAGAAGGCATCACCCGCACCATTGACGTCTTTGACCTTGGTGGGCAACGGATGCCAGAACGCCGTCCCCGATGCTGACGAGGACACAACCCCTTGTGCACCAAGCGTGATCACGACATCCGGGATACCCTTGCCGCGCAAAAGCTCGACAGCAACCTTTGCCTGCGCAAGATCGTTGATCTCGATGCCGGTCAGGATGCGTGTTTCTGCGCGGTTCGCAATCAGTAGGTCCAGTTTATCAAGCACCGGCTTGAACCTTACTGCCTTGCTGGGCGAAACGGTAGCTGCGCACAGTTTTGTCGTCTGTTTGTTTTCGGCAAGCCACATGATGCTTTCGGTCGGCAGGTTCGCATCAACCAACCACCATGGCCGTGCCTGAAGGTTTGCCAGATGCGGTTCAAGGCGATCAATGGTCAGCAGGTCATAGACCTCGGCATTCATCATGCCGAGCGCGAGTTCGCCGGTTTCATCAAGAAGGGCCGTGTAACCGGCCGTTGCCATGCCACTGATCTTCATCAGATGACGGGTGTCGATCCCAAGTTCGGACAGCGCCTCGATGACCTGATCGCCATCCCCGTCATCCCCGACAGCACCAAGCATCGCGACATTATTGCCCAGAAGCCGCAGATGCACCGCAATGTTGCGGCTGACACCGCCAGGTTTGCGATGCAATGTCCGAACCGGGTTCGAGGCAGCGGGCACAAAAGTCTCGGTACATTGCAAGGTGCGGTCGAAATGGGCGGCACCAAAGCAAAGAATGTTAGCATTAGGCGTCATAGAGAACGGGTGCTCTTTGTCGTGGGACGTCACGCAGGTGACGGTCATGTGCTGTAAGCGATGTTGATAAGCCTCAAGCGCGCATGAAGGCAAGGAAAACAAAAAAGGCAGTCCGTTACGGACTGCCTTTCGGTCGCTTGATCGCGCAGAAAACCTGTTTATTTCAGGTTGATGCGACCCTTGGTCGTCGGGGTCATTGGCGAGTTAAGCCCGATATAGTCGGCAACAGCCTGTTCAAGGTTCGGTCCGAAGTCATAGACATCGGTGGCATTATCCCGGAACAGGGCGTAACCATCACCGCCATTGCGCATGAAGTCGTTGGAAACAACGCCATACATTTTGCCGGTCTCGATCGGTACGAAGCCGTTGCCCTCGGCAACCATGACGTTTGAAACACGCGATCCGGCAGGTTGCGAAAGATCAAGGTCAAATTTCAGGCCCGCAACCTGCGGAAACTGGCCTTTGCCTTCCTCGACAAGCGATACACCATGTTCAAGCGATGCAACGATATCCGCACCGGAAAGCTTGAAGGTTGCCAGCGCATTCTGGAACGGAAGAACCGTCAGGACTTCACCCATGGTAACCGTGCCTTCATCGATGCTTGCACGTACACCGCCGCCATTCTGGATGGCGATCTGATAGTCATCACCGGCTTTCCAGAGCATCGCGTCAGCAACCAATGAACCCATGGAACATTCCATCTTGCGGCAGATTTCGCGCGATCCATCTGCAGGTGCTGTGAAGCTGCCGACTTCAAGGGTGCGAACGGCATCAACCTGACCGCTGGCCTCTGCGATAACGGCAAGAACGTCCTCGGCCTGTTTGATGCTGGCATCAAGCGCAATCGGATCACCCGACCATGCGGTTGCCACACCTGCATCATCAAATGTGACGTTCAGGTCTCCAAGGTAACGGCTGTAGGCATACGCCTGGACGATCAGAACAGGTTTGCCATCGGCACCATTTTTGACGACCGGGTAGGGATGGGATGCCTTGTCATCACTGTTGGAAAACAGAAGATGGTCATGACCGCCGACAATCACGTCAACACCAGTGACATCGCTGACATACTCAAAATCGGCATATGAACCCGAATGGCTGAGAGCGACAATTTTGTTGATGCCCTGGGCGGTCAAGCGATCGACTGAGCTTTGCAGTGATTGCGCAAGGTCGTTGAACTTGACGTTCGGACCCGCACTTGAAATGTCGGCGGTTTCCGGCGTTGTCAGCCCGACGATACCAATGCGTTCACCACCAACCGTGATGATGGTTTCAGGTTTGATTAGTTCGTTCAGCCCATCCGTGGTGGCTTCGATGTTGGCCGACAAAATGGGGGTAAGGCTTTTTTTGATGAAGCTTGCCAGAACGTCCGGGCCATCATCAAACTCATGGTTGCCAACCGCCATTGCATCATAATCAACAAGGTTCATGAGTTCAGCCGTCAGCGAACCCTTGTAGGTCGAGTAATAAAGGGACCCTTGGAACTGATCGCCTGCATCGACAACCAGAACATTGCCGCCTTCGGCACGGGCGTCACGAATGGCTGTGGCAAGACGGCCATAGCCGCCAAAGCACTTGCCTTCGGCGTCGTCCTCGGCGCTGCAAGTATTATTGTATTTTGTGACCGATTCAACGCGGTCATGGACGTCATTGGTATGGATCAGACGCAAATCATAATCGGCCAACGCGCTTCCGGCACCAAGGCTCAGCATGGTGCAGGCCGACAGCAGCCCTGCAATTGTTCTTTTCATTCCTGTTCTCCAACAATAATCCACTCTTCCTGTCCCGATCGGGAGGGAAAGTATGAAAACGCAAATCTGTGGGTCGGAAAATCTTTGCCCCGCGGAATGCTAGCACCAAACTTTCGCGAACGGTATGTCCGGTTGTTGACGGTGTGGTTAAAATTACACATCGGTTGTGGTCTTAGGTCCGCACCGGTTCATTTATGTCGGGAAGAATCGGAAACGCACCAATTTCAGTCATTCGAGGTTCAATGGTCCCGATTTGATGCCATTTACGCGTATCGACAAAGATAAATTAACGTGCAGAAAAGGTTGGTTCAGGTTTGAGCCTGATTGGTCCGAAACTAAGGGAAACCCCGCAGATATGCGATTTGAAGTTCCGGTTGTAGTGCATTGGTGCTGACCAAGTGGACAGGTCTGTGCAACGTGTTGCGTGCTCAGCTATTTACAGGGCACTATATTTTGTAGTTACCATGAGCATTCGCAGCATGCCAAACTGCGCTGCATTGGTCCTTGACCAACGCCGCTTTGCTTATGTTGCGAGACATGTGTTTTCGATGAGGGAGTTCCGCCAAACAAGATGGGCATTGGCGGAAAGATAATCAGAATTCAAACAAAGAAGGGCATCGGAATGAAAAAGCTTCTGACCTCGGTGGTCGCGGCTGTTGCTTGCTATGCAGGCGTTGCTTCGGCTGCAGAAATCAATCCGGCTGTGGTTTACGATCTTGGTGGTCGTTTTGACCGCTCATTCAACCAGGCGGCATACACGGGTGCCGAGAAGTACAAGGAAGATACCGGTACTGAGTATCGTGACTTCGAAATCCAGAACGATTCACAGCGCGAGCAGGCAATGCGCAACTTTGCGCGCCGCGGCATGAATCCGATTGTTGCGATTGGTTTTTCCCAGGCTTCTGCACTTGAAAAAGTTGCTAAAGAATTCCCTGAAACCAAATTTACCATTGTTGACATGGTTGTAGACCTGCCGAACGTTCAGTCGGTGGTTTTCAAGGAACATGAAGGTTCGTTCCTTGTCGGTGTTCTGGCGGCTATGGCATCTGAAACCGGCAAAGTCGGTTTCGTTGGTGGTATGGACATCCCGCTGATCCGCAAATTCGCCTGCGGCTACGCACAGGGCGTGAAGTATTCGAACGGTGATGCGGAAGTCTTCCAGAACATGACCGGTACCACCGGTGCGGCCTGGAACGATCCGGTAAAGGGTGGTGAACTTGCGAAATCGCAGTTCGACCGTGGTGCGGATGTTGTTTACCATGCTGCAGGTGGTACTGGCGTTGGTGTGCTTCAGGCTGCTGCAGATGCCGGTAAACTCGGTATTGGTGTGGACTCCAACCAGAACGGCCTGCATCCGGGTTCGGTTCTGACGTCTATGCTGAAACGCGTTGACGTTGCTGTTTACGAAGCTTTCGAGGCTGCTGCCAACGATACCTGGGAGCAGGGCCTGACCATTCTGGGTCTTGCAGAGGGCGGCGTTGATTGGGCACTTGATGAAAACAACGAAAGCCTGATCACCGACGAAATGAAAGCAGCCGTTGCCGAGGCCAAGGAAGCAATCATTTCCGGTAACCTTGAAGTACACGATTACATGAGCGATAGCGCCTGCCCAATGTAAGGCAGACGTCAAAGCAAATCGGGGATTTGTCGTGTCGGATACGATGCATCAAATGCACGGCGCCGGGGAAACCGGTGCCGTGCAACCCGCTATTGAACTGCGCGGTATAGACAAGCGGTTCGGTGCGGTACATGCCAATAAAGAAATCGACCTTAAGGTCGACAAAGGAACTATCCACGGAATCGTGGGCGAAAATGGGGCTGGTAAATCGACCCTGATGAGTATTCTGTATGGCTTTTATCAGGCCGATGCAGGAACCATTCACGTCGATGGCAAGCTCTGTGAAATCAACGGATCAGAAGACGCGATTGCGGTCGGGATCGGGATGGTTCACCAGCATTTCATGTTGGTTGAGACGTTCTCGGTGCTTGAGAACGTTATTCTTGGCGTCGAAGGCGGTGCTGTTCTGCGCGATGGTGTGCAAAAGGCACGCGAAGAACTCAAACGTCTTGAACGCGAATATTCGCTCAACATCGATCCCGATGCCACGGTGGGTGATCTTTCGGTCGGGCTCCAGCAACGTGTGGAAATCCTAAAAGCGCTCTATCGCGGGGCGGAAATTCTTATTCTGGATGAGCCGACCGGTGTTCTGACACCCCAAGAAGCAGATCATCTTTTCAGAATTCTTGATACCCTGAAAGAACAGGGCAAGACGGTTGTTCTGATTACCCACAAACTGCGCGAAATCATGGCCGCAACGGACAATGTTTCCGTCATGCGCCAAGGCGCAATGGTGGCACATCGCAAGACAGCCGAAACCAGCCCGGAAGAACTATCGGAATTAATGGTCGGCCGTAAGGTATTGTTGCGCTTGGAAAAAGGTGAAGCCAATCCGGCGGCAACGGTGCTGAAAGTCGATAATCTTTGCGTTGATAATGCGCAGGGCGTTCGCAAGGTCAAAAATGCGACCTTTACGGTGCGCGCAGGCGAAATCGTCGGCATTGCCGGGGTATCCGGTAACGGGCAAAGCGAACTGCTTGAAGCGCTTGGTGGAATCAGATCTGCCAGCGAAGGGACCGTGGAACTGAACGGGCAAGATGTAACGCCCGGTAAAGGGGTAGATGCCGCAGAGCTCCGTCGTCGCGGTGTCGCGCATGTGCCCGAGGATCGCCATCGCATGGCAATGGTCACGGCCTTTTCAGCCAAAGAGGCAGCCATTCTTGGCTATGAAGATGATCCTGCCTATCAAAAGGGCGGGCTTCTGGATTGGGATGCTATTTCAGCTGCCACAGCCAATATGATGTCGGAATTTGACGTTCGTCCGGACAATCCGGATTTGAAAGCTGCCAATTTCTCGGGCGGCAATCAGCAAAAGCTTGTTCTGGCGCGTGAAATCATGCGTGATCCGGAATTGCTTCTGGTGGGCCAGCCGACCCGTGGTGTCGATATCGGTGCCATTGAATTCATTCACAAACGTATTGTCGCCATGCGGGATGCTGGCAAAGCCGTCCTTCTGGTGTCAGTGGAGCTTGACGAGATTATGTCGCTTGCCGACCGCATTCTGGTGATGTGCGATGGTGCCATCATTGGTGAAGTCGCTGCGTCCGAGGCCAACGAACGCGTGCTTGGTTTGATGATGGCGGGCGTTGACCCAAATGAAGCCAAGGCAGCGGAGGGGCAGGCATGAGCAAGACTGTCGAACTGCCGCGCTGGATTGATGTTGGCGCATTACCTTTACTGAACCTGCTGCTTGCTCTTGTTGTGTCCGGGCTTGTGGTTCTGGCGATTGGTGAAAACCCGGTTCAGGTGGTTGAAATCCTGCTTTATGGCGCGTTTGGCTATGAAGAGGCGTGGGGTTATACGCTTTATTACACCACCAACTTCATCTTTACCGGCCTTGCCTTTGCCGTCGCGTTCCATTGCGGGCTGTTTAACATCGGTGCCGAAGGGCAGGCCTATATCGGTGGCCTTGGTGTAACTTTGGCAGCCCTTTATCTCGACTTCCTGCCATTCCCGATCATGCTGGTTGTGGCGATGTTGGCGGCGATGATTTTTGGCGCGGCGTGGGCTTATATCCCGGCCTACTTGCAGGCGCGTCGCGGATCGCACGTCGTTATTACGACGATCATGTTCAACTTCATCGCCTCATCGCTGATGGTGTATCTGCTGGTCAATGTGCTTCGTCCGGAAGGCTCGATGACGCCCGAAAGCGAACAGATCGCCGAACATTTGCGATTGCCATTCATTCATGACATTGCAGGCGCGCTGGGCATTGATATGGCGTCAAGCCCGCTGAACCTGTCATTTGTCTATGCCATCGTCATCAGCGTCATGGTCTGGCTGTTTATCTGGCATACCCGTTGGGGCTATGCCATCCGGACAGTCGGTGCCAATGCGGTGGCGGCAACCTATGCCGGGCTTGAACCCGGGCGTTTTATTATCATTGCGATGATGATCTCAGGTGCGCTGTCATCCTTCGTGGCGCTAAACGAAGTCATGGGTGTTCAGCACCGCCTGCTGATTGATTTTACCGCCGGGTATGGCTTTGTCGGCATCGCTGTGGCGCTGATGGGGCGCAACCATCCATTTGGCATCTTCTTGGCAGCATTGTTGTTTGGGATGCTCTATCAGGGCGGGGCGGAGCTTTCATTTGAAATTCCGACCATCTCGAATGACATGGTTGTGGTTATTCAGGGGCTTGTCATCCTGTTTACCGGTGCGATGGAACACATGTTCCGTCCGCGTGTGACAAAGATCTATACAGCCTGGCGTCTGCGCCAGGATGCCGGGGAGGCCGCGTAATGGATACATTTCAGCTAATTATCCTGTTGTTTGATGCGACGCTGCGGACCTCGACACCGCTTATTCTTGCGGCCTTGGCCGGGATGTTTTCCGAACGGTCCGGGACAATTAACCTTGCCCTTGAAGGCATGATGCTGGGCGGTGCGTTTTCGGCTGCTGCGGTTGCCTTCTATGTCGGAAGCCCGTGGGTCGGGCTTCTGGCCGCGATTGCAACCACGATTGCGCTGTCGCTGCTGCATGGTTTTGCCTGCATCACGCACAAGGGCAACCAAGTGGTTTCGGGCATGGCGATCAATATCCTGATGTCGGGTCTGACCGCCCTTGTCGGGATTGCACTTTTCGCACAAGGCGGCAAAACGCCAGCGCTTGATAAAGGATCGCGTTTCCAGCCGATCACGTTCCCGGGTGCCGACGCCGTTCAGGACGTTCCGGTTCTGGGCCTGATTTACTCGGAACTGCTGAGCGGTCATAACATTCTGGTTTATGTCGCCTTCCTTGCCGTTCCGGCAGCCTGGTGGGTGATGTATCGCACCCGGTTTGGCTTGCGTCTGCGCGCGGTTGGTGAAAACCCGGGCGCTGTTGATACGGCCGGCATTGGTGTTGTCGCCATGCGCTATCGCGCTGTAATTTGCAGTGGCGTGCTTGTTGGCATGTCAGGCGCCTATCTTTCAACGGCGCAAGGTGCATCCTTCCTGCAGGACATGACCGCAGGCAAGGGCTATATCGCGCTGGCCGCGATGGTGTTTGGCAAGTGGCGTCCATTCCCGGCATTGGCAGCTTGCCTTCTGTTTGGCTTCCTAGATGCGGCGGCCACACGTTTGCAGGGCGTTGTTTTGCCCGGTATCGGCGAAGTTCCGGTCCAGTTGGTGCAGGCATTGCCCTATATCCTGACGGTTATTCTTCTGGCCGGTTTCATTGGCCGGGCCATTCCGCCAAAGGCACTTGGGCGGGCATACGTCAAGGAACGCTGAGCTTTTCGTGGTTCGGGTCTCGGCCTATCATACAGGCAGTCCCGAACCACTTTTCGAAAAATGTGCGCTTTGGTCAGGCGCGATAGGTAATCAAAACAGGATCAAACAAATGGTTGCTCATAAACAGGCTCCGCGCGATCTGATTGACGCGGCACTTGCGGCTCGTGACAAGGCATATGCGCCTTATTCGAAGTTCTTTGTCGGTGCCGCGCTGCGCACGACTGAGGGTAAGGTCATTTCGGGCTGCAATGTTGAAAATGCGGCATATCCCGAAGGCGTCTGTGCCGAGGCCGGCGCGATTTCGGCGATGGTACTGTCAGGGGAAACCCGGTTTAATGAAATCGTCGTTGTCGGGCTGGGCGATATCGCCTGTACCCCGTGTGGTGGGTGCCGCCAGAAGATCCGCGAATTTACCGGTCCGGATGCGACCATCTTTATCATCAATGATGCAGGTGAAACGCTTCTGACGCTCAGCCGTGAAGAACTTATTCCCCATTCCTTCGGGCCGGAGAACCTCAAATGAGCAATGTAAAAGCAGCGCTTGATGTCATTGCCGCCAGGGCGCCGGGTTTCAAGGCAGAAGTCGCATTGGTTCTGGGCAGCGGCCTTGGTGGTGTGGTTGACGCCGTAAGTGATGCGATCAGCATTGCCTACGAAGAACTCCCGGGCTTCCCGCGCCCCACGGTGGTCGGACATGGCGGGACACTTGTTCTTGGCCGTATTGGCGGTGTGTCGGTCGCTGTGATGCAGGGCCGGGCGCATTATTACGAGCATGGCCGATCGGATTTGATGGCCGAACCGCTTGAAATTATGCGCGAACTTGGCGCGGAACGTCTGCTTTTGACCAATGCTGCCGGTTCACTGATCCCTGATGCCGTGCCGGGCAGTCTGATGCTGATCACTGATCATATCAGCCTGTTTGGTCCCAATCCGTTGATCGGGTATCACGGAAATGACCGTTTCGTCGGCATGGATGTGCCCTATGATCCTGAAATTGGTTCTGGCCTGCATGGTGCGGCGGCCAAGCTTGGCATCAAACTGTTTGAGGGAACCTATTGCTGGTGCACAGGGCCAAGCTTTGAGACGCCAGCGGAAATCCGCGCGCTTAAGATCCTTGGCGCGGATGCGGTCGGTATGTCGACCGTGCCGGAAAACATTCTGGCCCGCCGTCTTGGATTCAAGGTCGCCGCGGTTTCAAACATCACAAATCTGGCCGCCGGCATGAGCGCGACACCGCTTAGCCACGAGCAGACATTGGAAATGTCGAAGTCCGGTTCGGCCAATCTTATCAAGATATTACTGCAATATTTTTCAAGCGCTTCCTGAAGTCGCATGACTTCAAGGCTGCTAATTTGAATTAACGACACGTGCGCAGGAGACAGCACATGCTGCCCCAAGAAATCATTCGCCGTAAACGCGAGGGCGATGTTCTGACAGACGCTGAGATTGCCTTTTTCGTCAAGGGCATCACAGATAACAGCATCAGCGAAGGGCAGGTTGCCGCCCTTGCCATGGCTGTGTTCTTTAATGGCATGACCATGGACGAACGCGCGGCCCTTACGCGCAACATGCGCGATAGCGGTACGGTTCTGGACTGGAAGGCGCTTGGCCTTGACGGATCGGTAGTGGACAAGCATTCGACCGGTGGCGTTGGTGACAAGGTCAGCCTGATGCTGGGTCCGATTGTTGGTGCCTGCGGGGCGTTCGTGCCGATGATTTCCGGCCGTGGCCTTGGCCATACGGGCGGGACGCTGGACAAGTTTGACTCCATTCCGGGCTATCGCACCACACCAAGTCTTGACGAATTCGCCAAGGTCACCCGTGAAGTCGGCTGCGCCATTATCGGGCAGACAGCCGATCTGGCACCGGCGGATAAACGGTTTTATGGCATTCGCGACGTGACAGCGACGGTTGAGAGCATCCCGTTGATAACGGCGTCCATCCTGTCAAAGAAACTGGCAGCCGGGCTTGATAGCCTTGTCATGGATGTGAAATTCGGCTCTGGCGCCTTTATGAACGAGTATGAGCGCGCCCGTGAACTGGCCGAAAGCATCACCGAAGTTGCCACCCGCAACGGTGTTCCCACGGTCGCACTTCTGACTGATATGGAGCAGGTGCTCGGTGACACAGTTGGCAATGCACTCGAAGTGCAGGAAGCAATCGACTTCCTGACCGGCAAGCACCAGGAACAACGTGTCTATGACGTCACCATGGCGCTGGCGGCAGAAATGCTGACCGTTAGTGGTGTGGCAGCCGACGTTTCCGATGGCCTGCGTATGGCAACAGAGGCACTTGAGAGCGGCAAGGCAGCCGAGACATTTGGCAAGATGGTATCAAGTCTTGGTGGTCCTGCGGACTTTGTCGAAAACACCAACAAGTATCTTGAAGCCGCCCCGATGATCAACACGGTAACGGCCGCCAAGACCGGACGTGTTCTTTCGATGGATGCCAGAAAGGTCGGTCTTGCGCTGGTGTCGCTTAAAGGCGGACGGACGCGGGCAGATCAGAAGATCGACTTTGCTGTCGGCTTTACCGATTTCGTCAAGGTTGGACAGCCGGTATCGGCTGAGACACCAATATGCCTGGCCCATACCCGTGACGAGGCACAGCTTGAAGAAGCAACCGCCTTGCTGCGTGAAGCTATCGTGATTGGCGAGGGGCATGTCGATCCGACAGGTACCGAACCAGCTGTACGGGAACGGATCGTGGCACGCAAAAAGGCGTGATAGGCACCAAGTCAAAAGCAAAAAGCCGGGAATGAAACCCGGCTTTTTTGTTTTCTGCGCTTATCGAAGTTCGCCGCTGGCGTTCTGCGAGCATTTCGCTTTCGGCGGACAAGGCTTGCCAAATGGCTCAAGAGAAAGCATTTTGATCAGGAATGAAAATTTTCCAATAAAGATGAAAATTGAAAACAGAAGGAGAGAGGCATGGGGAAACTGGATCGGCGTCGTAGAGAGATTTTGGAGCTTGTCGCCTCCAACAGCTTTATGACCATTGATACCCTTGCCGAACATTTTTCTGTCACGCCACAAACCATCCGACGCGACATCAATGAAATGGCCGAGGAAGGCCTGATTGCCCGCTATCACGGCGGGGCTGCCAGTGTCTCGACCACCGAAAATACCGCCTATACCGACCGTCAGGTTCTGAACCTTGGCAGCAAGCGCGAGATCGCAAAGCTGGTGGCGCAACATATCCCCGAAGGCGCGTCTCTGTTTATCAATATCGGAACGACCAACGAAGAAGTCGCGCACGCGCTTCTGGGGCATAAAAGCCTTAAGATCATTACCAATAACCTGCATGTTGCAGAAATCTGTGCCGCGAACCAGGGCTTTGAAGTGATCATTGCTGGCGGCGTTGTGCGACAGCGCGATTTTGGTGTCATCGGCGAGGCCACCATTGATTTCATCAACCAGTTCAAGGTTGATTATGCGATTGTCGGGATATCCGGCGTCGATGAGGATGGCAGTCTGATGGATTTTGATTATCGTGAAGTGCGCGTCGCGCGGGCGATTATTTCCAACGCCCGCCAAACATTCCTGTGCACGGATGCATCGAAGTTCGGTCGTCGTGCGATGGTGCGCCTGGGACATCTTTCCGAAATCGACGCTCTGTTTACCGACCGTCATCCAGGGCCGGTTTGGGCCGATGTGATCCGCGAAGCCGACGTTTCGGTCTATACAGCCAACTAGAACCGGCACGGGGCAGGGTGTGTGTGCCGTTAGCTATAGACGTGGTCTTCGCGTTTGCCGGTTCGCATGGTGATCGGACCCTGTGACGATCCGTTCAGCATCTGGGTCAGATGCGCATTATGTGCGTCATCGATATCTTTGGTTTTACCTGCCCAATAGACTTTGCCGTCATGCATCATCATCAGGTTCTGATAGCGGGTGCGGGCAATCTGCATATCGTTGGTGATTGATATCACCGTGGTCCCGCGTTGTTCTGCAATCTTGCCAATCATGCGTTCGATATGGTTCGAAAGAACCGGATCAAGTCCGGCGGTCGGATTGTCCAGCAACAGGATCGCCGGATCGGTGGAAATCGCCCTTGCGACACCAACGCGTTTTTGCATGCCACCAGACAGATCACTTGGCGTCAGATCCGCACTTTCCGATGCCAGACCGACAAGGCCCAACAGATCAAGGGCACGTTCCCGCGCCTCCTTGCGACTGAGAGTACCGGTTTCAATCTGACGAAAGCAGATGTTTTCCCAAACCTTCAGGCTGTCAAACAGGGCATTTTGTTGAAACAGCATGCCAATGCGTTCCGCCCATGCGGCGCGTTTGGGTGCATTGGTTTGACTGACATCATCGCCATCCAAAAGGATCTTGCCAGCATCGGCCCCGTAAATCCCAACCAGACATTTCATCAGAACACTTTTGCCTGCGGCAGACGGACCAATAATGGCCATGGTTTCGCCCTTGGGAAGATGCAAGCTGACATCATCAAGGGCAAGCTTGTCGCCAAACCGTTTGCTGAGATTTTCAACCGAGATAAAGGCCGGATGGGTCGCGGAGCTGGTTTCAGGCGTGGTCATTGGCAATCCGGATGATGAACGTGTTGGGCCGAGTTTCGGCAATTGCGCGGGTCTGGGCAAGGATCATTTTTACAAAAATGAAAACGGCCCCGCAAATGGGGGCCGTTTTGCAAAGATTGGGTGTTTGATAGCCGATTAATGCGACAGGATCTGGCTGAGGAACAGCTTTGTACGATCGCTTTTCGGGTTATCAAAGAACTCCTTTGGACCTGCCATTTCGACGATCTGGCCTGCATCCATAAAGATCACACGGTCAGCGACCTCTTTTGCGAAGCCCATCTCGTGGGTCACGCAAAGCATGGTCATACCTTCCTTGGCGAGTTCGACCATCACGTCGAGAACTTCCTTGACCATTTCCGGGTCAAGTGCCGAGGTCGGTTCATCAAACAGCATGATTTTCGGCTGCATGCAGAGCGAGCGGGCAATCGCCACACGCTGCTGCTGACCGCCGGAAAGCTGACCCGGGAATTTGTGGGCCTGCTCGGCAATTCGCACACGCTCAAGGTAATGCATGGCCAGTTCGTTGGCTTGCTTCTTGGGCATCTTGCGAACCCAGATCGGCGCGAGGGTGCAGTTTTCGAGGATGGTCAGATGCGGGAAGAGGTTGAAGTGCTGGAACACCATGCCGACCTCGCGGCGCACGGCTTCGATGTTTTTGACATCGTCGCCAAGCAAAATGCCATCGACGTAGACTTCACCGCTTTGATAGGTTTCAAGGCGGTTCAGGGTGCGGATCAGCGTCGATTTACCTGAGCCGGACGGGCCGCAGATAACGATACGCTCACCTTTGCGAACAGACAGGTCAATATCCTGAAGAACATGGAAATTGCCATACCATTTGTTCATCTTGTTGACGGTGATGACATCCTCTTTGGACGGAGGAGGCACAGCGCCGGTAGTGGGTTCAGTTGCTACAGTCATTGTTTTTTCCTCACTCCTTACCTTTGTTCGCCTTTGCGAAGCTCTTTTTCAAGATAGGCGGAATATTTCGCCATCGAGAAACAGATCAGGAAGAATATTGCCGCGGCGAAGGCATAACCTTCGACGTAATATTTGGTCCAGGCCGGGTCACTGCGCAGTGCCAGCTTCACCGTGCCAAGGAAGTCAAACAGGCCGATAATCACGACCAGTGTGGTGTCCTTGAACATGGAAATAAAGCTGTTAACGGTCGGCGGGATCACCAGACGCAGTGCCTGCGGCAAAATGATCAGACGCATCGATTGCCAATAAGACAGCGCAAGACTGTCACCAGCCTCAAACTGACCACGCGGAACGGCCTGTAGACCACCACGGAATACCTCGGCGAGGTAGGCGGCGGTAAACAGGATGATACCGATCTGCGCACGCAGCAGCTTGTCGATGGTAACCCCATCTGGCAGGAACAGCGGGAACATGACCGATGCCATGAACAGAACCGTAATCAGCGGCACACCACGAATGACTTCGATATACACCACGGAAACGGTTTTGATGGCCGGCATGTGCGACTGACGACCAAGTGCCAGCAGCAGCCCGAACGGGAAAGCAAAGATCACACCGATCGAGGACAGGATCAGGGTCAGCGGCAAGCCACCCCAATAGCTGTTCTGGACATAGGTAAGGCCAAACACACCACCCCACATGAGGATGGCAATAATCGGCACACCAATGACCCACATCGGAATGATTGCCTTGCGCAGGCTCGGATACTTAACCGCACCCAGACTGCCGCAAATGATTCCCATCAGAAGGATCATGGCAAGAAGCGGCCGCCACTGTTCTTCAAACGGGTAGGTGCCAAACAGGATCAGTCGTAAATTGGCATTAACGAACCCCCAGCAGGCACCTGTCGCTTCCGCGCAGGCCTCAATTGATGGCGCCAACGTCGCATTGATGATGGCCCACTCGACGATTGGCGGGATCAGCCAAACGAGGAATGCAATCGAACCAAGGGTCAGGAGGGTGTTGAACCATCCATCAAACAGGTTCTTTTTCGACCATGCCACGGCACGCTCGGAAAAGGTGCCGGTCGGAAGAGGAGGTAATTTTGCGTTTTCTGACATGTTACCTCTCCACCAGTGCCATTTTCTTGTTGAACCAGTTCATAAAGAGCGAGGTCAACAAGGACAAACCAAGATAGATCGACATGAAGATCGAGATGGCCTCGATCGCCTGACCTGTCTGGTTCATGGTCGTGTTGGAAACAGAAACCAGATCCGGATAACCGACGGCAACAGCCAAAGAGCTGTTCTTGGTCAGGTTAAGATACTGGTTGGTCAGTGGCGGGATCGCGACACGCATCGATTGCGGCAGGATCACCTTGCGAAGCGCAATAGAACGGCGAATGCCCAAACTGTCGGCAGCTTCCCACTGGCCATTCGGAACAGCCTGAATACCGGAACGAACAACCTCGGCAACATAGGTCGAGGTGTAAACCGTAAGACCGATCAGAACTGCCATGAATTCAGGCGAAATGTTGTAGCCACCCTGAATGTTAAAGCCTTTGAGGGCCGGCATGCTCATGTCGGTCGGTGCGCCACCTGCCAGATAGGCAGCAAGGACGAGACCGACAAAAATACCGATCCCGGCAAGAAGCATCGGGAAGGGCTGACCTGTGGCGTCCTGGCGTTTCTTGGCCCATTTCCTGACGAAATAGATCACAACGCAGGCAATCACGGCCGCAATGGTCATAAGGGTGTAGGCGTTATCAGGTTCCGGCACCGGTAAATACATACCGCGCGACGTCAGCAAAACACCGGGCAGAGGCTCCAGCGCGTCGCGTGGATGCGGGAAAGCGCTTGGAATAAGTGCGTACCAGAAGAAGAGTTGCAACAGGACCGGAATGTTCCGGAACGTTTCAACATACACAGTCGCAAGTTTGCGAACGATCCAGTTCGAGGACAGGCGCGCAACGCCAAAGATTGTCCCGATAATCGTACACAAAATGATCCCAAGCAGTGACACCTTCACAGTGTTCAGAAGACCGACCATCAACGCCGTCGCATAGTCGCTTTGGGCGCTGTAGTCGATCATGGTTTCGCTGATCTCGAAGGAAGCTTCAAGATCAAGGAACCCGTAACCGGTTGAGATGTTCTGTTGTTCAAGGTTGTACAAGGTGTTGGACACCAGGTACCAGCCCGCAAGAACGATCAGTCCAATTGCGACGACTTGATAAAGCACCGCACGGACGTTTTCGTCATTGAGATAATCAACGAGGCCCTTGGAACGAACATCCCCCGGGGCATTTTGAGGCTTACTCATATGACCCTCAGGTGTAGATTGTATCCAAAATCAGCAAGCACCTAACGAAAAGCTCCGCCCATGCGTTCAGGCAGTGGGGCGGAGCTTCGTAGGTTTAGGCAGTCGGTTTGCTAGCGATTAGCGAACCGGCCATGCATACTGCAGGCCACCATCGGTCCACAGAGCGTTCAGACCACGCTCAAGACCGAGCTTGGCGGTAACGTTTTTCTCATAGCTTTCGCCATAGTTACCGACCTGCTTGACGATGTTGTATGCCCAAGCTTCGTCAAGACCAAGAGCTTCACCCATGCCCGGCGAAACGCCCAGCAGACGCTGAATGCCCGGGTTGGTGCTGTTTGCTTTCATGTCGTCAACATTTTCCATGGTGACGCCATACTCTTCTGCTTCAACCATCGCAGCAAAAGCCCAGCGAACAACGTCCGACCACTGTTCGTCGCCCTGGGCGACAACCGGGCCGAGCGGCTCTTTGGAGATGATTTCCGGAAGGATCACATAGTCAGCCGGATTTTCAGCCATCTGGGTACGGATGGAAGCAAGACCCGAAGCATCGGTGGTGTAAACGTCGCAACGACCAGAGAAGAAGGCTGCGGTTGCTTCGTTGATGTTCTCGATAACGACCGGCTCGAAGGACATGCCTTTGGCGCGGAAGTAGTCAGCGAGGTTCAGCTCGGTCGTGGTGCCCGGCTCAACGCAGACGGTCGCACCGTCAAGCTCGGTTGCGCTGGAAACGCCGAGAGCTTTCGGGATCAGGAAGCCCTGACCGTCATAGTAGTTGATGCCGACAAAGGTCAGACCCAGTTTCGCATCACGGGTGGTGGTTGCAGTGGTGTTACGCGACAGGATGTCGATTTCACCGGACTGCAGAGCCGTGAAGCGCTGTGCTGCGGTCAGCGGGGTGTACTGAACGGCGTTTGCGTCACCAAAAACTGCAGCAGCTGCTGCACGGCAGACGTCAACGTCAATACCTTCCCATTTACCTTCGGCATTGGCAGCGGAGAAACCCGGAAGACCGGTGTTCACGCCGCACTGAACGAAACCTTTGGCCTTGATGCCGTCAAGAACGGCACCTGCCTGTGCGTTCTGCGCGGCAACGGCTGCAACGGTCATTGCGCCAGCGGCAAGGATCGTCTGGATTTTCATAAGATAGCTCCCTTATTAGCAAAGCATTGTTTTTAGCTTTTGTGCCACCCTGGATATGCACAGCCGCATATCCATTCGTCCGAAGAACATCGGACCGCCAAATTAAGAAATTTTAGGCCGCCTTGTGTCAAGTGTGAAAAAATTTTGGCAACATTAGAACCTACGGTGCTGGCTAAAAATTGAGGCTTTTTCTGCGGTTATATCGCGCGGACATACGATCACATAAAATATACAAAACTTTGTTTGTCTCATATATTCAATAACCTAGTAGTAGTTTCGTTCTGATCACCGGCAAGACCGAGAATTGCACGAACTTTTTTTCACCAAAAAATCGGTCATGGTCAAAAAAAGTGCATCAGTTCACGCTGTTTAAAAAATACGCATGGGTGCAGTGCGGAATCGGGAGCGGCATTCGTTAAGCAGCGCGGTCGAGCATCTTGCAAAACAGGATCGGCACGAAAAAGCCCCGCTTTGAGATGCGGGGCTTGTCTTGATCAGGTTTTCAGTTCCGACAGGTTGGAAAACAGTTCCAGTGCCGTCGGGTTGGCCAAGGCTTCCTGATTTTTTACCGGCCGTCCGTGGACAACATCACGAACAGCGAGTTCGGTAATTTTCCCCGATTTTGTCCGCGGGATATCGGCAACCGCAAGCACCTTGGCGGGGACGTGGCGTGGGGTGCAGTTGTTGCGGATCTGCTTCTTGATCTTGTCGATAAGTGCGGTATCCAATTCGTAATTGTCGCGGAGCACAACAAACAGGATCACCCGAACGTCGTTATCCCAGTCCTGGCCGATCACAATCGATTCCTGAATTTCAGGTAGTTTTTCTACCTGGCGATAAATCTCTGCCGTGCCGATGCGAACGCCGCCGGGGTTAAGGGTCGCATCCGAGCGCCCATAAATGACCATGCCGCCATCATCATCAAGCTCGACATAGTCACCATGGCACCAGATGTTATCAAACCGGTCAAAATAGGCGCTGTGATACCGCGAACCATCCGGGTCGTTCCAGAAGCCGACCGGCATCGATGGGAATGGTTTGGTGCAAACCAGTTCACCTTTTTCGTTCCGCACGGAGTTGCCATCGTCGTCAAACACATCGACAGCAACACCAAGGGCACGGGTCTGGATGACGCCACGTTTGACTGGCAGGACGGGGCAAGCCAGCACAAAGCAGCCAAGGATATCTGTGCCGCCCGAAATGGACGCCAGATGGATGTATTCTTTGATGTCGCGATAAACGTAATCGAAGCTTTCCGGTGCAAGCGGCGAGCCGGTTGACGTCATCGCACGCACAGTGGACAGATCGTGTGTTTCTCGCGGTTTGAGTTCGGCCTTGGCCAACGCATCAATATATTTGGCAGATGTGCCAAACAGCGTCATGCCTTCTGCATCGGCATAATCAAACAGGATATTGCCACTCGGATAGAAGGGCGAGCCATCATAAAGCAGAAGGGTTGCACCGGCCGCAAGGCCCGCCATCAACCAGTTCCACATCATCCAGCCGCAAGTGGTGAAATAGAAAACGCGATCACCGGGCGCGACATCACAATGCAGGATATGTTCCGAAACCTGTTTCAGCAGCGTTCCGCCCGTGCCGTGAACAATGCATTTCGGCTTGCCCGTCGTCCCAGACGAGAACATTACATAAAGCGGGTGATTGAACTCGACTTGCTCAAAGACGATTTTCTCGGTCCGGAAGGGGGCAATGAAGTCGTCATAGGTGACGGCGCTGCGGATATCCGTCGTGTTGGCGCCGTCAAAGGCATAGGGCACGATGACGACCTTTTTAAGGCTGTCGATCCGCTCGACAACATCGTGAACCTTTTCGCGGATGTCGTGTTGCTTGCCGTTATAGTGATAACCGTCAACGGTGATCATCACGGTTGGTTCGATCTGGCCAAAGCGGTCTACAACACCCTGAACGCCGAAATCAGGTGAGGCGGAAGACCAGGTTGCCCCGATGGCTGCCGTTGCCAGCATCGCAATCACGGTTTCAGACATGTTTGGCATATAGCCGCATACGCGATCACCCTTGCCAACGCCCTCTACGCGAAGAGCCTGTGAGAATTTTGATACCGCAATATTAAGTTCCGCCCAGGATAGGCGGCTTTTGACCTTGTCTTCACCCCAGAAGATCAGGGCGTCGATGTTGTCATCACGGACCAGAAGGTTCTCGGCAAAGTTCAGGCGCGCATCCGGGAAGAACTGGGCGCCCGGCATTTTGTTGCCGTCGATCAGGACACGGTCGCCCCATGTTTCCGCTTTCAAATCGGCATATTCGATAAGAGCAGGCCAGAAACGCTCAATCTCTGCAACGGACCAGTCATAGAGTTCGGTGAAACTCTGAAGGTTAAGCGCATGCTTTTCATTCACCCAGTCGCGAAAGCGGGTGACGTTTGCATTTTCAACGCGTTCTTTCGTCGGTTGCCAAAGAAAGTCGCTCATCATGAGTCCTCTGTTTCCTGCCGAACGTTTCGATCTCGTCGGCGCATCCTTTGAGGGCGCCAAATTGGTAGTCCTTTACCGCTTTTCTAGGCGTAAAAATGCGGACCAGCAAGTGAAGTAACACAGATGTCCTTAACTGGTAATACCAATTGTCTTGTTTTTCATCATATATAAGGTGAGATTATTTTCATAAGTACCTGTCTAAAAGTTATAAATATACGAAATTGTGATGCTCAAAAATATTGCGGGTTGGAGCATAAAAATAGCCCGCAAGACTAATAAAATATCAAATGGCGGCCAGTTTTTGTTCTATCGTGATTCGTTGGGTTGCGATGCTGGCGTGTCTTGCACGTGAAAACGCTTGCACGCCTGTCTGGGCATATTAGGTTGACACAGCATTTTACGAGACATGGAGATAACCGTGGCAGGTATTGACGAAAGCCAACCCTTTGTATCGATCAATATTGCCGTATTGACTGTCAGCGATACGCGCGATCTCCATAACGACACCTCGGGCGAGGTTCTTTGTGAACGCATCATCGCCAAGGGCCATCACGTCTATGAACGCAAAATCCTGAAAGACGATCAATTGGCCTTGCGCAAGCAGCTCGGTGCTTGGTGCTCAAACCCGGATGTCGATGTGATCATTACCACCGGCGGCACAGGTGTTACCGGGCGCGACGTGACGGTAGAGGCCCACCGGGCAATCTACGAAAAGGAAATACCGGGCTTCGGCGAACTGTTCCGCTGGATATCATATCAGAAAATTGGCACATCCACGGTGCAATCACGGGCGACTGCAGGGGTGTGTATGGGAACCTATATGTTTGCGTTACCTGGATCGACCGGGGCATGCAAAGATGCCTGGGACGAAATTCTGACCTATCAGCTTGATATCCGCCATCGGCCGTGCAACTTCGTCGAGCTCATGCCGCGTCTTCTTGAAGAATAAAGGCGCACGCCGTCCATATCCATTGCCCGCGATCCCTGAATTCCCCAATTAACAAGGACTTCCGATGGAATTTATCTCGGATCCGTTTTTCTATGTTGTCGGCATTCCCGCCGTCTTGATTGCCGGTGTTTCAAAAAGCGGCTTTGGCGGCGGGCTCGGTGTTGTGGCTGTGCCTTTGATGGCCTTGGCGGTATCACCACAGGGAGCCGCGGCGATCATGCTTCCCATTCTGTGCCTAATGGACCTTGCAAATGTCTGGGCATATCGCAATCGCTGGGATCGCCGGAACATGAAGATCCTGGTGCCGGCTGCATTGTTGGGCATTCTTGTCGGGACATTGTCTTTCAGCTACTTGAACGAGGCAGCCGTCAAATTGATCATCGCAATGATCGCGATCATCTTTACCCTTGATCACTGGCTTCGTGGCCGGAAGGAAACCGGTGCACCGGGCAGGGCAACGATCGGCAAGGGTACAGTTCTTGGTGCACTCGCAGGTTTTACCAGTTTCGTCGCCCACGCGGGCGGGCCACCGGTATCGGTTTATCTGCTGCCGCAGCGAATGGACAAATCGATCTTTGTCGGCACGACAGTCATGTTCTTCATTGTCGTCAATTACGTCAAACTGATCCCTTATGCGCTGCTTGGGCAATTCGATGCATCCAACCTCGGAACATCACTTTTGTTCGTGCCGATCGCGCTGTTCGGGACATGGCTTGGCTTGTGGGCGCATGACAAAGTCAGTGTCAAATTGTTCTACCGGGTTTGCTACAGCCTGTTGTTCCTGACCGGGATTAAGCTGCTTGCGGATTCGATCCTCGAATTTACAGCCTGAACATCGCATCGGTTTGCGCGGTACTTTACAGCACCACACTAACTATCGGCGTATCGATCAGTGGTTTTGATGCTATATGTCCACTCGCTTTAGGGTGGACATGGCATATGCCCATTAGATAGCCGTGTGGTCCGGGTATAATCCTGTATTTACGTAATGGTATAAGTGGCTTATTAGATATCAGTGCTGCAAAGACAAGCAGAATGGATGGCGAATAAAAGCACGCGATCAGCAGCCAGGAGGAAACCTGATGCGCATATGGGAGCTTTATTTAAATGCCAGAAAGAATTCTGCAGGTTGCGACAGCAATTTCCGGGCAAGCCAATGATAAAATTACCGAAATCAAGGCCGTTACACGGGCAACACGAACCCTTGCACTGAATGCGTTGATCGAGGCTGCGCGCGCAGGCGAAGTGGGCCGGGGTTTTGGCGTTGTTGCCAACGAGGTCAAGGAAATCTCGCAGCGTGTGAACGTGATTACCGAAGAACTTGAAGACATGTTTCTGACGCTTGCCTCCGATCTGGAGAAAACAGCGCAGACGGTTCGCGGTGATCGTTTTGCCGACCTTGCCCGCTATTCTGTCGAATTGATGGACCGCAACCTGTACGAACGATCTTGCGATGTGCGCTGGTGGGCAACTGACGCAGCCGTGGTCGATGTTTGTGAAAATCTGCAAGACCCTGCGTTTGCGTTGCGTGCATCGGAACGGCTCGGTGTGATCCTTGATTCCTATACTGTGTATCTTGATCTTTGGGTGGCTGACAGGAACGGGAACGTTATTGCCAACGGACGCCCGGACTCCTATCGCGTGATGGGGCAAAATGTTTCTGGTCAGGGCTGGTTTCAGGAAGCGTTGCGCTGTCGCGATGGCGGACATTATGCCGTCGCGGATGTGGCAGCCAATTCGCTGTTAAACAATGCCGCAACCCCGACTTATGCGACCGCCGTGCGCAGGGGCGGTTCTGTTGATGGCGATGTTATTGGTGTTTTGGGGGTCTTCTTTGACTGGGAAAGCCAGGCGCCGATGATCGTCAAATCGCTGAACTTCAACGCGGAAGAACGTGAACGTACCCGGGTGATGTTGATCGACGCAAAAAATCGGGTCCTTGCTGCTTCCGATGACCGCGGCGTGCTCAGCGAAACATTTAATCTGCGGGTCGATGATCCTGCTCGCGGGGCCTATCTGCTTGAAGACGGATCCCTTGTGGCCTACGCCTTGACACCAGGTTACGAGACCTATCAAGGGCTCGGCTGGCGTGGGGTTATCGTTCAAACACCAAGAGCGGAAAATGCCGCCGCCTAAACGTCGACGTCCAGGAAAACGGCGATATCGATCTGCTAAACGAAGACGGGTACCTTGTGTTAGTGCCCGTCTTCTTTTGTTTTGTGCTCAGGTGTTTGCGCTTGCCCCTTGGCATGAAAAGAGATAACGATGCTGTCACTTTATTGATAAAATGTCATCGTATCTGCCTTAAAGGATGAAAGCTGTTGGAACTGATCCTTGCCAAAATTGCCGTGTCAATTGGAACGGTGCTGGGGCTTTCGATGCTTGCAGAACGGGCAGGACCACGTGTGGCCGGTGTGTTGTCAGGTTACCCGTTGGGAACAGCCATCCTTTTGTATTTCATCGCAATCGAGCAGGGTGTTGCCTTCGCAAGTGAAAGCGCGGTGTACGCCTTGCCCGGCCTGATTGCGACCTTAACCTTTCTGTATGCCTATTTCATTGTGTCGCGCCAATGCGTCCGCCTGCCTGTCTTTCCACAGATTCTTCTCAGTTCGCTCGGGGCGTTTGTCACTTATCTGTCGGTCTCCTGGTTGTTTCAGCTCGCACCGATGAGCTTGACGCAGGCGGCGGTGATTTTGCTGGTTGCGATCGTTGTGGCACTCATCCTTTTCCGCAAGATCGAGAATGTGCGCATTCTCAATCGGGTTCGCCTGACCAAGCGGGTTGTTTTGCTTCGTGCTTCACTGGCGGCCATCATCGTTCTGGTCATCAGTGGCATGGCGGCGTGGATTGGTCCGCGCTGGGCAGGGTTATTGTCAGGTTTCCCCGTCACACTCTATCCCATGATGTTGATCCTTCATTTCACCTATGGGGCCGAACCGGTGCATACGGTTATTCGAAACTTTCCAAGGGGAATGGGGGCGCTCTGGGTTTATATCCTTGCCGTGACCCTTGGTTACCCTGTTCTTGGGCTTGGCTTGGGCACGCTTTGCGCCTTTGGTGCTGCTACGGTCTATCTGGTCGGGTACACCACTTTCGTCTGGGTCCGCCAAAAGTCCGTGCAAGCAGTGCAATGATCTCCTAACATTCAGAGAACACGACAATGATGGTCGGTCAAATCGACCGCACACAGGGAGTAGTCGCTGAATGCAGCAAGTCCAGTCACTGGTACGGGCGTTAAGTATCCTCAACGCGCTTGCCGAAAGCGAAGACGGGATGACCCTGACCGAAATTTCCCATCAGGTGAAATTGCCGCCCTCGACAGCACACCGGTTGCTGACCACCATGCAGCACGAACGCTATGTATCGTTCGAGGGGGAGCGCACCCTTTGGTTCGTAGGGGTTCAGGCTTTCAGCGTCGGCAATTCGTTTACCAAAAATCGCAATCTCAGCCAGATCGCGCGCCCCTATATGCGCGCACTCATGGAAGACAGCGGTGAAACGGTCAATCTTGCTGTCGCAGACGGTGGGGAGGTCATCTTCCTGTCGCAGGTGGAATGCCGCAAAATGATGCGCGCACTCGTCACACCCGGTCGCCGGGCGTTGATGCACTGCTCGGGCGTTGGCAAGGCCTTGCTTGCCTTTTTGCCTGAAGAAGAACTGCATTCGGTCGTCGCAAAGCACGGGTTGCCAAAAATTACCGAACGAACCCTGATAACCCAGGAAGCTCTTGAAAAGGATCTGGAGCGTTGCCGTCAGCGTGGCTATGCCCTTGATGATGAAGAGCACGCGGTTGGTCTGCGTTGTGTTGCGGGCGTTGTCCGTGATGAAACGGGTTTGCCAATCGCGGCATTATCACTTTCGGGGCCCGCGGCCCGTATTCCAAACGACCATATCGAGCAATTGGGGCTTAAAATACGCCGTGTCTGCGCCGACCTGAGCCGTGAATATGGAGGAAAGCCGGTCTAAAGACCGGCGTTCTTCCACGGACCAAAGCGATCCTGCTCAGTCGGATTGCTGTTTACATACCCGGGCAGGAAACGCCAGTGCCGCCGAGCCCGCAATAGCCATCAGGATTCTTGTGAAGGTATTGCTGATGGAAGTCCTCGGCATAAAAGAATTCCGGTGCCCCGGTGACTTCGGTTGTCACGTCGGCTTGACCTGCTTCTTTCAGTGCAGCGTTGTAGTCCTGACGTGACTGAACGGCCGCTTGCTGTTGTTCAGGCGTAAAGGTGTAGATGACGGACCTGTACTGGGTGCCGATGTCATTGCCCTGACGCATCCCCTGAGTCGGGTCGTGGTTTTCCCAAAACAGCTTCAAAAGCGCTGAATAGGACGTCATAGCAGGATCAAAGACGACCAACACCACTTCGGCATGACCTGTCATACCGCTGCAAACTTCGCGATAGGTCGGGTTCTTGGTGAAGCCACCAGCATAGCCAACAGCAGTGCTGTAAACGCCTTCAGCTTTCCAGAACAGGCGTTCCGCCCCCCAGAAGCATCCCATGCCAAAGACGGCAATTTCCAGATGACCCGGGAAGGGGCCCTTCATCGGATTGCCTGTGACGATATTGGCATCGGCAACCGGCAGTGCTTCTTCGCGTCCCGGAAGCGCGGTGTCAGCGGTTGGCATTTTGGGTTTGTCTGATTTCAGCACGGAGAACATGTCTTGATTTCCCGAAGAAGAATTTGCGTTCATGCCTGCAATGTACTCCAGAAGCGCACAATAGCAATTCCCGTCTTGATCAAATGTCTTTGAACATTCTTTTGGCGGCACCCGCGATCACGCGGATAATCCGCACCCAAAGTTCATGGAACTGCATGATGGAATGGCTTTGCACAGGTTCAAGCATTTGAAATCGACAGCTTTGATGCTGTTGGGGGCGTTCAGTTTGCTGGTCGGGCTTTTGTTCCTGCCATTGCCACCACCATTTTTTGGCATGGTGTTTATTGCGCTTGGTATTCCATTGTTGGCAGCCGGATCAAAACGAACGCGGCGATTTATCCAGCATCTGCGTTGGCGGTATTACCGGCACAACACTAAGATCGAATTTTTTTTGGCAAAGATGCCCGGTTTCGTTCGAAGACACGGTCGGAAAACCCGCCCGGATGGCTTGATGCGGTCTGAAAAGATGGCGGCATCCGCCAGACAACGGTCTAAGGACTAACGCGTCGAACCAGGCAATCCGTCCCGGCAGATTTCAAGCTGTTGCAAGCCTGCGTTGCCTCGCCAGAGGAAGCATACATTCCGGTCAGCAGGCGGAAGAACAAACCTTTGCCTTCAATCGCGATGCTGACGACTTCATGGTCTGCGGCCGCCAGCATGCCATGCGATGCGCTTTGGAACTTCGTCCATGCATCTTCCGCACGTCCGCGCGAACGATACGCTGCAAGCTGAACAGCGTAGTAGGGGCTATCACTTTGTGCGGTTTGGCTACCGGCAGTTTGCGCTGGCGCCGAGTTTTCGGTTGATGGCGCCATCGCGTTTTGTGTTGCTACCGGCTCTGTCGAGGTGATCGGAAGTTCGATCATGGGTGCATCGGGTTTAGGATCAACAATATCAAGTTCACCCTGTTCGGTCGGGCGCGCGTTTGAGGTGACCATTGCACCCTTATGTTCTGTTGATGCTGCGTCGCCGGCAATCGTCGGCGCAGCAATGACGGGTACCGGTGCCGCGGATTGCACTGACTGACTGGGCACCGGCGCAGGGGCTGCAACCGGGGCAAGTTTCGACACTGCCGTTTCCGTTCCACTGCTCGCCGGCCCATCGGTTAGCTCAGCTGCGGGGACGGGCGTCGCTTCTGGCGTCGCATTGGGTGCAGCGGCCTGTCGGTCAACACGCGTCAGTCGCGCCGTGTTTTCGCTGACTTCCATCTCCATCCGAACCACGGGACTGGTAGGCGCTTCGGGTTCTGCCTCTACCACGCCACCGGTTTCATAAAACCGGCGGTCACGTTCGACCTTTGGCGGGTTTGGTAATTCTGGACCTGGTGCAACAGTGGCGGATGCGACAACTGCATCTATTTCTTTGGATCGCGCATATTTCGGAGAAGACGCATCAAGCGTGACAAGGCGTCGTTGGGCGAGGCTGTTGATGCTGCCTGAAAGCCGCACATCTTGGCCGCAATCAAGATCGATCTTGGCGTCGGGCGGCGTCGCGGTCAGCCAAACATAAAGTTTGCGCGCACTTTCATAGTTGCCGTCCATGTCATAAGAAATTGCCTGCAGGAAGTTATCCTCGGGGCTTCGATCAAGTGAAATCGGTTCGGATGGGGTGGAGCCATCCTTCGCCATTCCGGTGCCGGTGGAAGCCGTGTGGCCGAAAAACAAACCACAGGCGGCCCGGTTAAAGCTTGTTTTTTCCGCCGCAGGCAATTGTTCGTTCGATGGAGAACTTAGTTCTTGCGAGGCAGTGGATGAACCGAACCAAAGGCCCGAAAAATCAGAAGTGCTGCAAGCAGTCAGGAGCGGCAAGAGAGCTGCGGCAGTTATTCTTCCCCAGTTGCGTCGAAGGGGAGTGTTTGTTGTCGCAAACCTGATTTTCACGCTTCACCTGATCATCGCTGTATTGCAGAAAGTTATATCTTTCATCGCCAGCAAAAACAACTCCTGCTAATGCAACGATGATGATCAGCTGTCTTTGGAAATCAGGGAGATAGCAAATTCGACGGCAAGCGGTATAGCCTTCGGAAGGGCGGAACCGCAGGCAGATATAATCACCGCATGGCCAATGGAACCATGATCCCGATAAGCAGAATCAGCACGGTTACGGCGATGACGATATTTATGATGCCTTTTGTTGCCTTGTTTGCCGTTTCACGCGTCATGCCACGGCTTTGAGAAGATCGGCCGGAGGCACCCAACGCACCGCCCGCGTTCTCGGATGTCAAAATCTTGATGACCTGCTTCTTTTCCTTGCGGGTATCTTGGTCATACTTGTTTTCAACGATCCGTACTTCAGAATTGCCTTTGCTGCTGATCGCATCCTTGGCAGTCTTCAGGGCCGAACTGTAGTCCGATACCGGTTCGAGCTCCATCAGGTTCCCGGTCTTGCGCAGGCAAACCACAGTATAACTTTTGCTAAGTGCCGCGTCGGCCATCTTTATTCCTGTTTTTTGTGTACAACTTTGACAGACATATGGCGTGTTAGTGCAAAAATAAGAACCTATTCTAAAGAATAGGTTCTCTTGACGGTCAAACGGGAGAGATCAGTTCGTAATGCTGCTGGCCAGCGTTTTGTACTCTTCGCAGTCCATGCCACAAAGCTGTTCCAATCGCGCAAGGTTTTCCTGAGCCATTTCAGGTTTCCCGGTCTGAAGGAAAAGTTCGCCCTGATACTCAAGAGCACCGACATGTTCAGGGTCAATCATCAGGGCGCGTTCATAGTTTTGCGCCGCACTGTCAAAGTCACCCATCTTGCGCTGGCTGTAGGCAAGGTAATTGTAAAGATCTGCATTTTCCGGATCTTCTTCGAGCATGGTTTCAATCTTGTCGATCGCCATGTCGTACATGCCGGTATCAACAAGCTCCGTAACAGCGGAAAGGTCGGTACCTTCCGAACTCCAGCTATCCGAACTGCCCATTGCAAAAGCGTTGCCTGCCAGAAGCGGGGCGGCAAGCATCATCATAACAGCACATGCCTTGATCATTTTTGGGGTTTCACCGTTACGGTCCATCGTCGTACCTTTCTGTGATCTGGTTTGGCATTAATACGTGTGTCGGGACGCGCTGAAAGTGTGATTTATCACAACTGAACGTTTTTCCTGTTCACTTGTTGGTGAGAATTATGGCTTTGAAAGGGCATAATCTGTGGGGGTAATTGAAACTCTTGCGTTGGGAATGGGCGGGGCCTGGGCCAGTGGTGTAAACCTCTATGGCACAGTGGTTATTCTTGGTCTTATGAACAATTTCGGGCTGCTTGATTTGCCGCCGGAGCTTCAGATTCTGGGAAGCTGGTGGGTGCTGGCTCTTGCGATATTCCTTTATCTGATCGAATTTGTGGCCGACAAAATTCCGATCGTTGATAGTGTCTGGGATGCCATTCATACCTTCATCAGGATTCCCGCCGGCGCACTTCTTGCCGCAGGCGCCATGAGCGGCCTTGATACCGGCATGGGCGATGGCCTTCAAACTGCGATTGCATTGCTGGTTGGCGGGACGGTCGCGGCCGGGAGCCACTTTACAAAGGCTGGCAGCCGCGCGGCAATCAATACATCGCCTGAACCGTTTAGCAACAGCATCGCCTCAGTCGCCGAGGATGTCGCCGTATTTGGCGCGCTGTACACGGTCGCTTTCCATCCGGTGGTTTTCTTTGTGTTGTTTGCCCTGTTCGTTCTGCTTCTGGTCTGGCTGGTGCCAAAGATCTGGCGGTTCATTGGACAGGTGTTTGGCAATGCGCGCCATCCGTCCGTGGCCTACGCCCAAACGCGTGCGCAACAAGCAAGCACTGGTACGGGGCTGCCAAAACTCAATCTGTCCGGGGCAGGCGGATCAGCTTTGCCACCATCGGACAAACCCAAACTTCCGCCTGAATAAGGTCACCTTGAGCCAAAAGAAAAGCCCGCAAGTATTTAACTTGCGGGCTTTATTGGTTGTGTTTCTAACGTCGATCAGAAGTCGGCTTCGATCACGCGATCGCGGATTTCGGCCGCCATCGCATCACCAAGCTCTTCAATGCCAAACGTCTTCTGGTGCTTGAACCCAATGCGACGGACCGAAGCGGTTTTTTCTTCGGCTTCGCGTTTGCCAAGCGCAAGGATCATCGGAACCTTTGCATGGCTGTGTTCGCGGACCTTGTAGTTGATCTTCTCGTTACGGGTATCGAGCTCAACATTCAGGCCCTTGGCTTCAAGTGCTGCCTTAACTTCATGGGCATAGTCGTCGGCATCATTGGTAATGGTGCAGACAACCGCATGAACCGGGGACAGCCACAGCGGCAAACGACCGGCATAGTTTTCGATCAGAATACCGATGAAGCGTTCAAGCGAGCCAAGGATCGCGCGGTGCAGCATGACCGGGCGGTGTTTTTCACCGTCTTCACCCATATAGGATGCATCAAGACGTTCCGGCAGAACGAAGTCAGCCTGAAGCGTGCCGCACTGCCAGTCACGACCGATGGCATCACGAAGCACGAACTCAAGCTTCGGCCCATAGAACGCGCCTTCACCCGGATTGACTTCAAGTGCCAGACCCGCTTCTTCAGCCGCTTCGCGGAGCGCCGCTTCGGCTTTGTCCCAAATCTCGTCAGAACCCGCACGCACTTCCGGACGGTCGGAGAATTTCACAAGAATGTCGGTAAAGCCGAAATCCTTGTAGACCGATTTCAGAAGGTCACAGAAAATCTTGGTTTCAGAGACAATCTGGTCTTCAGTGCAGAAGATATGGGCGTCATCCTGAATGAACTGACGGACACGCATGATGCCATGCAGACCGCCAGACGGCTCATTGCGGTGACAGCAGCCAAATTCCGCCATACGCAGTGGCAGGTCACGATAGGACTTGCTGCCAAGACGGAAGATCTGCACGTGACACGGACAGTTCATCGGCTTAAGCGCCAGAACCTTCTCGGGATCGTCTTCATCCGGGGTCGTGGTGAACATGTTCTCGCGGAACTTTTCCCAGTGACCGGATTTTTCCCAAAGCACGCGATCAACCAACTGCGGCGTACGCACTTCCTGATACCCGGCCGCATCAAGGCGATCACGGATATAGGTTTCAACCTTGCGATAAAGCTTCAGACCCTTGTCATGCCAGAACACAGAGCCCTGGGCCTCTTCCTGCATGTGGAACAGGTCCATTTCACGGCCAAGGCGACGGTGATCGCGCTTTTCGGCTTCTTCGAGCATGTGCAGATACGCATCCAGGTCTTCCTTGCTTTCCCAGCAAGTGCCATAGATACGCTGCAGCATTTCGTTATCCGAATTGCCACGCCAATAGGCGCCGGCAA
>NZ_DGMR01000030.1:67875-68118 GCF_002388495.1 Thalassospira sp. UBA4513 | reverse complement strand
AGGTCGATGAAATCGCCCTGGCGATAGCAGGTAATGGTCTCGGTTTCCGGAAGATCACGGATGATCTCGGCTTTGTATTTCTCACCCTTATCAAGGAAGAACTTGATCGCCTCATCACGGTCCCAGACCTCGCGCACGATCTGTTCGTTGCGTTCGATGATCTTGTGCATCTGTTTTTCGATCTTCACAAGATCGTCGGGCGTAAACGGCGTTTCGCGGGCGAAATCGTAATAGAAACCGTTC
>NZ_DGMR01000030.1:43249-67813 GCF_002388495.1 Thalassospira sp. UBA4513 | reverse complement strand
CGTAATAGAAACCGTTCTCGATCGACGGGCCAATCGTGACCTGCGTATCGGGATAAAGTTCCTGGACGGCTTCGGCCATGACATGCGCACAATCGTGACGGATCAGCGGCAGAACTTCCGCATGGCCCTTGGTCACGATTTCGATAGTCGCGTCAGTGTCAATCTCGCGCGCGAGGTCGCGCACTTCACCGTTGACGATGATGGCAAAGGACTTCTTTGCCAGCGAAGAACTGATGCTTTTGGCGACATCGAAACCCGATACCGGGCCGTCAAATTCGCGCACGGCACCATCGGGAAGGGTCAGGGCAATCATGGTTGGCTCAACTCTGCTTTATCTGCGGGCATAATTCAGGAATGCACATATAGGACCCGCATGTTTACGCGGGGTAAATGCACAAGAAAAGGAATTTCAGGATGAGGTCAAGTTCGCTCTTTGAAAAAAGCGACTTTCGGGACAGCACGAACCGCCGCAACGCCAATCAGGCGTGCAGTGTTTTTGGCGGTATTCAACTTTTTGTCGGCAAAGCCGTGCATTGATACTATCCCGTAAGGTGAAGACTTAATATAACAGGACAAACTTGTAGAGCAAGACGCAAGCCTTTGCCAAAGGCAGGTTTTGTTCAACACATTATTACGGCGCCACCAACGCCATCGAAGGGAGCCCCAAATGTCGAGCCCGGAAGTTCGCCGGAACATCATGATTTTGAGTCTGTGCGTCGCGTTGTCTGCCAGCGCGATGTCGTTGATTTTCACGGTCGCCGCTGTGATCGGCTTTTCGCTGGCCAGTGACAAATCCCTTTCAACCCTGCCAGTTGCCTTCATGATGATTGCCATGATGGCGATGACGGCCCCGTCGGCGGTTGTCATGGCCAAGATGGGCCGAAAATTCGGGTTCTGGATGGGGGCGACCATTGCCATGATGGGGGCAGTGTCGGGTATGGGCGCTGTCTACTACGCCAATTTCTGGCTGCTTTGTGTGGCATGTGCCTGCATTGGTGCTGGCAATGCCATCGCCATGCAATACCGTTTCGCCGCCGCAGAAGCCGCGCCGGTGGAATTTCGTGCACGTGCGATTTCCTACACCATGCTGGGCGGGCTTGCCTCGGCCTTTATCGGGCCGAACCTGGCAAGCTTTGCGCGGGACTGGTTTGAGACGATCCCGTTTCTTGGCACCTTCGTTGCCCTGATCGGCTTGCAGTTCCTGTTGGTGATTGCCATTGGTCAGCTGCGCTTGCCCGATATGCGCGGGCACAAGCATGCTGAACCGGCACGCCCGCTATCGACCGTGATGGGTCAACCCGCCGTTATTGTTGCGATCATTGCAGGCGCGCTTGGCTATGCGGTCATGAGCTTTGTGATGACGGCGACACCGCTTGCGATCCTTGATTGCGATTACGCGTTCGGTGATGCCGCCTTTATCATTCAGTGGCATGTGGTCGGCATGTATGCGCCCGGTTTCTTTACCGGTAACCTGATTAAGCGATTTGGTGCGCTCAAGGTCATTCAGGCCGGTGCAATCCTGAACTTTGCCTGTCTTGCGGTTGGTCTTGCCGGACAGGACTTGATCGGCAATTTCTGGGTGTCGTTGGTACTTCTCGGCGTTGGCTGGAACTTCATGTTTGTCGGTGCGACGACGTTCCTGACCGAAAACTACCGTCCGTCCGAACAGGCACGGGTACAGGCGATCAACGAATTTTGCGTGTTCGGCACCGTTGCGATTGCATCACTGTCGGCAGGCACGATCTATGCCGGGTCCGGATGGGGCACGCTGCTTTACAGTGCCGCTTTGCCGGTTGGTCTGGTGTTGCTGATCGTTGCGACCTTCGCGATCCGACGTAAGGCACAAGCAGCCTGAAGACAGGACTGTGATAGATAAAAAAGGGCCGCATGTGCGGCCCTTTTTCGTTGCGGTGACGATCAGTGATGACCGCTCAGGATATCGAGCGCGTGCGATCGGAATTCCCGATTATAGAGAACCAGCGTCACCCAGGTCGCACAAACAATGAAGGCAAGCGGATGATAGAACCACCCCAATGCCGACAGCGCAAAGAAATAGGCGCGAATTCCGCGGTTGAAGTTGTGGGCCGACATCATGCTCATGCGTGATGCACGTGCAGCCGCGCGGGCCGCATCTGGCGCGTCGGCTTCCGGGGCGGCACCGATCAGGATGGAGCAATAGTTGGATAACCGAAACGCCCACGTGAATTTGAAGAAGGCATAAATAAAGATCACGATCAGCAACACCACCTTGCACTCCAACACAGCTGGCGTGGTGACAGCGGCAAAGGGCAGGGCAGAAACAGTTTCAATCGCCTTGTCGGTATAACCAAGGAGCGCCATCAGACCGATCAGGACCAGAATGGTCGTCGAGGAAAAGAAACTGATGCCGGTAATCAGGTTGCTGGCGATTGATGTATCAACCATCCGGATGTCGCGTTTGAGCATCTGTTCCATCCAGCGATGGCGATTGCGTGCCATATGGGCGGAGATGGAGTTGCGGCGTCGCGAACTGGCATCGGCAAAAATCGTATAACCAACCCACCAGGCAAACGCCCAACAAATTGCGACAACATCAAGAAGCGTGAAGGTGGGCATAACGGGTTCCATTCAAAGCCGTTCCATCAGATTTATTCTAATCCTAGTGATAATGCGCTATCGTTCGCAATATTGTTTGCCACGCAATGTGATGGATGCATAGCAGATGGTCATGTCACCAGTCCGGGTTGAGTTTTCCCGCAATCCAGAGTATCAGCAGCGCAAATTTTGATTGGAGAGCGACATGAGCGATCTTGAAAACGATCTCGGCGACGACATCGACTTCGAAGAATTCGAAGCCCATACCGAAAAGCTGCTGGAAGACGGTCGCACCAAGGACGACCTGTTCGAGTTCATTGGTTTCATGAACATCAACGAAGTCGGCACGCACATGATCGCGGCCGAAATGGTGCTTGATGAAGATGCCATCGACCAGATGAGCAAAAACCTGCGCAAACTCGAAATCGATCTTTCACCCCTTGGTGAGCTTACCGGCGGCCTTAAGGGTGGCGAAGACGTCAAACGCGCCCTTGGTGCCCTGTTCCTGGAACTGGTCGAGCTTTGCGAAATTGATGAAGATGACGAAGACGCCGGCGAGCTTTCCGAAGAAGCCCTGCTGCTGTTGAACTTCATCAAACGCTTCAATCCGCAGATGCGCCGCCTGACGGTTGCACTGACCGACACCGATGATGATGATGTGTCCTGCGAATATGAAGTGACCAACTGGTAAGCCAAGGCTTGCCGTTCGGGCAAAAATTAATGTAGCTAAAGGCAGGGCATCGTTCCCTGCCTTTTTCTGTTTCGGAGCCACCACCGTGACCGCCTTGCGATCGACTGCTGTTGCCCAACGTCTTCAATCCTATCAGGACCGCTTTGCAAATGGCGAGGAGCCGATGCCAGAAGCCGCAAACCTGCGTGCGTGGATCGATGAGAACCGAGATGTTTTTCACTCGGTCATGGAATGCGACCTCAAAACATGCGCGAAGATCGTTTACGACTTTTCTTCAAACGGCGATGTGGTGATTGGTGGCGAGAGCGATCCGGCGCGCCAGACCGAAATCATGTGGCAGCAACTGGCCGATGCCAATGCCCCGGTTGGCATTGGGCGTTATCGCGAAGACCGCATCTGTTATCAGTCCGAACAGTTCAAAAACGATGGCGAGGCCCGCAGTCAGCACCTTGGTATTGATCTGTTCGCACCGGCATATACCCCGGTATTTGCGCCATTGGACGGTGTTGTGCATAGCTTTGCCGATAACAACCTGCATCTGGATTATGGGCCGACCATTATCTTGCAGCATGAACCGTCCGAGGGTATCAGGTTCTATACGCTCTATGGTCATCTCAGCCGCGAATCCCTGGAAGGGCTTTACAAGGGCAAGGAAATCAACGCCGGTGACATTCTGTGTCGGTTTGGCGATTTCCCGATCAATGGCGACTGGATCCCGCATCTGCATTTCCAGATCATCTTTGACATGCTGGGGCGCGAAGGGGACTTCTTTGGCGCTGCCAAACCGTCTGAATGGGATATCTGGGAAAGTATCTGCCCCAACCCGAACCTGATCCTGCAAATGCCCGAAAACGTGACCGCGTCACGGGAAGGGGTATAGATGCAACCGCGTCTGAAAGCCGGGTTGTGGATGCGCGCGCAGATCGCGATTTGCCAGTCGAACCTGATTACGGCGATGGTTGTCCATAAGGGCAACGAAGATGCAGGCGCCGTGCTTGTGAAGCTCAACCGGTTTGATGCAGGGTGCTTTGTCTATTCACGTGTGACGACACTTGATGGGGAGCTGGGCTGGATGCTGGTGGCCGGTGGCCCGGATGGGGACCGCGAAACTGAGTTTGCCTGCGATGAATATTGGCGCAAACAAATTGGCTATGATCCGGATGTCTGGGTGCTGGAAATCGAAGATCACAAGGGGCAATACGAACTTGATGCCCCGGTTGTCGATTTCTGACAGGCGCGTCTGAAAAAGAAAAAGGCTGGCAATCAAATGCCAGCCTTTACGTTTTGCATCACGCGGAAGCGATTGCTTATGCGGTGCGCTGCAGCAGGTGGTAACCGAAATCGGTCTCAACCACGTCAGACGTCGAACCAACTTCCATGCTGAACGCAGCAGCATCGAATTCCGGAACCATCATGCCACGGCCAAAGAAGCCAAGGTCGCCGCCCTGCTGGCCGGACGGGCAATCGGAATTGGCTTTTGCCAGTTCCGCGAAATCAGAACCGTTTGCGATCTGATCTTTCAGCGCGTTGATTTCGGTCAGGGCTTCGTCTTTGGTGCGGGTGGCGGTCGAACGTGCCGAACCGGCATACATCAGAAGAATGTGCGACGCGCGAACTTGTTCACTCATAATGGGTCCTTTCATCCGTCAAAACTTGCAACCGACGGATTTTCTGCAAGATTAGAAGTTTATGGATAACGCTAAGGGTCCAAATCCATGTACAGCCGTATACTCCTGTACATAGGGTTGGACCCTAGACATTGCCCATGCCTTGTGGCTTGTTACGACAAATCGAACCGAGATGAAAGAGAAGAGGCAGATTGATGCTTGCTGTTGTGTCCCCGGCCAAGAAGCTGGATTTCGAAACAGACGTCCCGGAAATGTCTGTTTCTCAACCCGCATTTTTGGACGACACCGAACAACTTGTTGATGTCGCGCGCAAAAAAAGCCGCAGCGATTTGATGAAGCTCATGGGCATCAGCGAAAACCTTGCCGATCTGAACTATCAGCGTTTTCAGCATTTTTCGCGTCCGTTTAATAGCACCAACGCCAAACCGGCGATCTTTGCATTCCGCGGTGATACCTATGTCGGCCTTGATGCCGATACCATGAAGGCCGAAGACATCGACTGGGCAGAGGACCATTTTCGGATGCTTTCGGGCCTTTATGGCCTTCTGAAGCCGCGTGATTTGATGCAGCCATACCGTCTTGAAATGGGAACGCGCCTTTCGAACCCGCGGGGCAAGGACCTTTACGCGTTCTGGGATGATAAGCTTTCAAAAGAAATCAACGAGATTACCAAAGGTCACAAGGACCGTAGCCTGATCAATCTCGCCTCGAACGAGTATTTCAAATCGATCAAGACCAAGGTCCTTGATGGCCCGGTAATTACGCCTGTGTTCAAGGAAGTGAAGGGCGGTACGGCCAAGGTTGTCGGCTTCTCGGCAAAGCGTGCGCGTGGCATGATGGCACGCTATATGATTGACAATCGGCTCGAAGACCCGCAAGAGCTCAAGAAGTTTAATGTTGATGGCTATCGCTATCAGGATGACCTCTCGACCGAGACAGAGTGGGTCTTCACGCGTATTCACGATCAGTAACACCAACTATTCCGGTGAAACCATATGACCGACGAGCATCTTGAACAGCTCGAGGATGAGAATGTCTTACCAGAGGCGCATCCGTTTTCTGGCTATCTGCGCACGTTTTTCCGTGGGCCGGGCCGTTCGCGCAGTCTGACCCGCGAGGAGGCATTTGATGCGTTCTCGATGATCCTGCGCGACGAGGTCGAACCGATCCAGCTTGGCGCATTCCTTTTGATGCTGCGCTACCGTGCTGAAACGCCCGAAGAACTGGCTGGCATGATCGAAGCTGTGCGCAAGGCCGCGCGCCTTGAACCGGATGAAGACAGCAAAGATGACGCGCTTATGCGTCCTGCGCTGGATTGGCCATCCTATGCGGCCGGTCGGACCCGTGGTCTGCCTTGGTTCGTGCTGTCGGCGCTTTTGCTGTCACAGAATAATGTTCCGGTGCTGATGCATGGCTATAACTCGCATCTGGTCAACGGGATCAGCACAGAAGTTGCCATCAAGGCGCTTAAGCTTCCGATTGCCATGTCTGCAGAAGAAGCGCGTTCTGATATCGCATCGAAGGGCTTTGCATATCTGCCGCTGCGTCACATGCATCCCAAACTGCAGGAGCTGATTGGATTGCGTCCGATTCTTGGGTTGCGCAGTCCGGTCAATACGTTACTGCGTTTGCTTAATCCGTTGCATGCGCGTGCAGCCTTCCTTGGTGTGTTTCATCCGGCGTTTCTTGATGTCCATCGTGAAACCGGCAAGCTCTTGGAACTTCCACGCATCGGTGTGATCAAGGGCGGTGGCGGCGAAGCCGAAAGAACACCCTATAAGCATGTCGATCTGCGCATGCTTGATAATGGTGAGCTGAATGATGTTCGCTGGCCCGCATTGCTGTCGAAAACCGAGAAAGACGGCGAAGAACAAAGCCCTGTGTCGCTAAAGCACTTCCTGGCTGTCTGGCGTGGCGAGGTAGAAGATATTCCTGCCGAAGCCAAGATCAAGGGCAGTGCTGCCATGGCAGCCTTCCTTGCCGGCAAGGCGGATTACATGGATGAGGCAGAAAGCCTTGTGCAGGGCTGGTGGGATAATCGCGACCGTGATGTCGGCTGATGTTCCGTGATCAAGTGAGATCGAATAAAAGGGACGGGAAACCGTCCCTTTTTTAATGCTCAGAACGATGATCCGGGTTCTTTGAGAAACGCCACTTCCTCTGCCGTTGATGGACGACCCAGTATTTCATTGCGGTGTGGATAGCGGCCAAACCGGTCAATGATCTTCTTGTGTTTCAGCTCGAACTCGGAATTGTGCTCAAGGCCGGGCTGTGAAAACAGGTCAACCGCCACTTCATGAATGATTTCGGATTCTGAGTGCATGTAGGGCATATACAGAAATGCCTGTTCCTGCGGTGTGACCAGTTTGCGATCCAGCCTCAAGGAAACAGCTTCCTGTGCCAGCACCAATGCCATTGGATCTGATGCAAAGGACTGTGGCTGATCGCGGTACATATTGCGTGAAAACTGATCAAGAACGATGATCTCGGCAAGTCGTCCATGGGCGGTTTTGCGCCAGTTAAAAAGCTCTCCGGCCGTGGCGGCGGCATGAAAATCGGCAAAGCGTTCCGCGATATGGCGATCGAGGGCTTCATCCTTGATAAACCACTGTTTTTCTTCGAGTTCCTTGAACCAGAAAACAAGAACCGTTTCAGGTTTCATAATGTTTCCACCCATCTGATTGCAGGCTTTTGCGGCCCGTCGGCAAAATTGCGGGTGATCTTCGCGCCCGGTTTAAGGCGCGTCAAGCCATCCGCAAAAAGATTGTCATGGACCATGGGGCAGGGAGTTGACAGCAATCCGTCCGGCGTGGATTATGACATTGTCTTTGGTGTTGATCCGATTGGACCAACTTAAAAGGGAACGTGGTGCGTCATGCATGACAAAGCCACGGCTGCCCCCGCAACTGTAAGCGGTCAGAGCATTGCATATGCCACTGGTGCAAACCGGGAAGGCGCATTGCTTTTCAAACCGTGAGCCAGGAGACCTGCCTTTGACTGCCGGGTGCTGATTGCCCGGTATGAAACTGTTGGACGCCGGGGTGAGCGTCAGGTTGCAGGGGTACAAACGGTCTTTTGAAGATCCGCAATCTTGCTTCCAGCCATCCTATCGTTCTTTGTCCTGACCCTGTGCGTTGGGCCGTTGGCCTGCGTGCATCGTTTGAGAAAGAGACGATTATATGTTTAAGACCCTTGGCAGGCTTGCGATTGCAAGCGCCTGCGTGCTGTCGGCGACCATGCCGGCGCATGCGCATTTTCAATTGGCCTATACGCCGAACGTAAACGTGACCAAGGCCGGGGATCAGCCGGTAAAGCTGATTTTCTGGCACCCGTTTGAAAACGGCCATGTCATGGATATGGCCGAGCCGTTTGAATTTTATGCGGTTAATCGCGGTGAGAAAATTGATCTGAAATCAACGCTTTCGCCGATTACTTTCACCGGAATTGCCAACTCGGCAGCGGCCTTTGACGCAACTTTAACACTGCGCCGCAGCGGTGATTACGTCATGGTGGTGGTCCCGGCACCGTATTTCGAAGAAAGCGAAGATATCTTCATCCAGCAGATCACGAAGTCCTATGTGAACCGCAATGAAATTCCGACCGACTGGATGGAACCGCAAGGTCTTAAAACCGAAATCCTGCCGCTTAATCGACCAACCAACATCATTGCCGGTTCGACCTTTACCGGCCGTGTGCTAAGCGAAGGCCAACCTGTCGCCGGTGTTGAAGTCGAAATCGAATACATGGCAGCAGAACCCGATATGGCCAGCAATACCCCCAAAAGCCCAACGGCATCGCCAATGCCCGGCGGTGCGGTTGTGGCCATTTCCGATGAAAACGGGTATTTCACTTTTGGTGTCCCCAAGGCAGGCTTTTGGGGATTTGCAGCACTTGGCAGCGGCCCTGAAAAAGAATTTCAGGGCAAGGAACTTTCACAGGATGCAGTCCTGTGGGTTCGCGCCTATGATGTGAAATAGGCGAGGGACAAAACAGATGCATATTGTTGATGGTGCGCTGGCACCGGAAGTCTTGATTGGCGGGGGTATTCTTGCAGTTGCCGGGCTTGGCCTTGGACTGCGTAAACTGCCAATCGATAAAATTCCTGCTACCGGGGTTTTGTCGGCAACATTCTTTGTTGCCTCGCTTATTCATGTGCCGGTGGGACCATCCAGTGTGCATCTGATCATGAGCGGTCTTGCCGGGCTCGTGCTTGGCTGGACCGCGTTTCCGGCACTTTTTGTCGGTCTCTTGCTTCAGGCGGTTTTCTTTGGCTTTGGCGGTTTGACGGTTCTTGGCGTCAATACGGTCAATATCGCCTTTCCGGCTGTGCTGGCGGGGCTTTTGTTCCGGGGAATGGTGTCGCGCAGCAACCCGGTCGCAGCCGCCGTGCTTGGTGGATGTGCCGGTGCATTTTCCATCGGGCTGACAACGGTGTTTGTCGCGATTTCGCTTGCGCTCAGCGGTGATGCGTTTGTCCCGGCGGCCAAGCTGGTCTTCTTTGCCCACATTCCGATCATGGTGGTCGAAGGGCTGGTTTCAGCGGCATCGGTATATCTGATCGCCAAGGTCAAACCGGCCTTGCTGCAACCCGCCGATCAGACATCGGGTTTCGAGATGCAGCCAGCAGCATCCTTGCGTGCAAAGCAGGCGGGCGAGGCATCCAATGGCTAGATCACTCATGCTGGTCTTTGCGCTTGGCATGCTTGTGGTCGGCACCACACCTGCACAGGCGCACAAGGTTATCGCATCCCTGTTTCCAAGCGGTTCAAACGTCGAAGGTGAAATCGGTTTCTCCAACGGTGTCATGGCCGAAAACACGCTTGTTGAGATCTTTGATCTTGATGGCAACAAGATTGATGAAGTTACCACTGATGGTGATGGTTTCTTTGTCTACACGCCAAGCCAACAAGTTGATCTGCGTTTTCGTGCCGATCTCGGGGCAGGGCACGTCGCCGAGGCAATCTTTTCCATAGCGGACCTAGCGGGTGCTGATGAGGCTGCGCAAACAGTATCGTCAAAGGCGCCGACAGCATCGGGGGCAGGGTCAAAGGCTGAGCCTGCAATTACTCACGAACAGGCAGAAATCATTGCGACCATCGTGCGTGACGAATTGCGTCCGCTCAGGCGCGAGCTCACCGCCTACAAGGAAAAGAATGATCTTCAATCGATTCTGGGCGGCATTGGCTATATATTCGGTGCCTTCGGGATCATTTATTACATCGCTGCGCGACGGCTAAGAGCAAAAGCACCCAACGCATGAGCCACCTTTTCGGACATGATCAACCCCTGAGCGTTCAGGCACATGGCGGACAATCACCGTCATTCGTCGGGACGTTCGATCCCAGGGTAAGGGGGGTCGCGGCCTGTGTTTTTGCAATCGTCGTGGTGGCTCTGCATCAGATCGAGTTTGCACTCGGTGCCTTGATATTTGCTGCCATTACCATGAGCCTGACGGACCTGCCGCTGCGCGTAACCCTGAAACGCATGGCGGCGATGGACGGGTTCATTATCGTCATGCTGGTAATGTTGCCGTTTACGACCCCCGGAACACCGATGTTTTCGGTCCTTGGGGCAGAGGCCAGCAAGGAAGGCCTGATGCATGCCATTCTTGTCGGCATACGGGCCAATGCGGTTGTGCTTATGATGCTCAGCCTGCTTTCGGGTATGACGCCGGTGACACTTGGTCACACGCTATATCGTCTGAAATGTCCGCCGGTTCTGGTGCATCTGATGATGTTTACGGTGCGCTATATTTCGGTGCTTCATGACGAATATCATCGTCTTCGCATGGCGATGAAACTTCGCGGGTTTAAGGCCCGCAACAATGCCCATACCTACCGGTCTTTTGGCTATTTGTTTGGCATGTTGGTCGTACGGTCGCTTGAACGGGCCGAACGTGTGCTTGAAGCTATGAAATGCCGCGGGTTTAGTGGGCATTTCCCGATGATTGATGATCTGGCATTCAAGCGTCGGGACGGTGCATTTGCCGTTTTCTTTCTTGCCCTGATTATTGCCCTTGTCCTGATGGATCGCATGTATGTCGTCGCTTATTGAATTGAATGATATTTCCTATGGTTATCGGGCAGGGCAGAATGTGCTTGATCGTGTCAGTCTGACGCTTGATCCGGGTGAACGACTGTTCCTTGCAGGGCCGAATGGGGCTGGTAAAAGCACGCTTTTGCGTATTCTTGTCGGCCTGATTAAGCCGCATGCAGGTGAAATTCGTGCCTTTGGCACCCCGCGGGTTACCGATGCCGAATTTCACGATTTACGCTGCCGGGTTGGTTTTATCGTGCAGGATCCCGATGACCAGCTGTTTTGCCCAACCGTGATCGAGGATATTGCCTTTGGTCCGCTAAACTTGGGTGCCAGCCGGGACGAAGCACTTGCGATCGTGGATGAGGTCCTGGATCAACTGCATCTTAAACACCTGCGTGAACGCATTACCCATGAGCTTTCTGGCGGTGAGAAACGGTTGGTTTCTGTTGCTGCTGTCCTTGCAATGAAGCCCGATGTTTTGCTGCTTGATGAGCCGACAAACGCGCTTGATGAAGAAAACCTGCGACGGCTTGAAGAAATCCTTCTGGGGCTGCCACAAGCCATGATCCTTGTCTCGCACGATCCGCATTTCAGACGGAAACTTGCAACGCGGATCATTGAATTGCGCACGGGAAAAGTGCTTCAACTGCCAGACAAGAAATGTATGGCCAGCGAACGTGCCAACCAGGCCGAGGCCGCATCCTGAGGGTCCTGTGCCTCGGACGAGAATGAAAGGGCGGTGATGACATCAAACCTATCCCCGTTTTCCCAACCGGCCTTTCGCTATCTGTTTTCCGCCCAGATTACGTCCCTGATCGGGACCGGGCTGACGACGGTGGCGCTATCGCTGTTGGCTTATGATCTTGCCGGTGACGACGCTGGTCGGGTGCTTGGCTCCATCCTTGTTTTGAAAATGGTGGCCTATCTCGTGATCGCGCCGGTGGCTGGGGGCGTGGCCCATCTGTTGCCGCGTCGGATGTGGCTGGTCGGGTTGGATGTGTTGCGCGCCGGGATCGTGCTTTGTCTGCCCTTTGTTGATCAGGTCTGGCAGATTTTCGTTCTGGTGTTTGTTGTAAACGCGGCCTCGGCCGCCTTTACCCCTGTGTTTCAGGCGATCATCCCGGAAATTCTCCCGGATGAAAAGGCATATACCAAGGGGCTTTCTTACGCGCGATTGGCCTATGACCTTGAAAACCTGGTGAGCCCGGCCTTGGCCGCGGCCCTTTTGGTTGTTTGGTCGTTTGACAGTCTGTTTTTGGCCAATAGCCTGACCTTTGCGATTTCGGCTTTGCTAATCATGACAGCACAGATCCCGCAGGCCGCACCGACGGATCGGACTGGTGGCATTTATGCCAATACGGTGTTTGGCATTGTGGCTTATCTCAAGACGCCGCGTTTGCGCGGGCTTCTGGCTGTATATGTCGCCGTGTCATCGGTTGGGGCAATGATCATCGTCAATACCGTGGTTCTGACGCGCGGCATTCTTGGCGGGACAGAGTTGCTGACGACAAGCTTTTTGGCCTGTGCCGGCGCCGGATCAATGAGTGCGGCATTCCTGATCCCGCGATTGATTAAACGTGTTGGTGAACGCCATCTGATGTTGGCGGGTATTGTCGCTGCGGCGGTCGCGATGTTGCTTGGCGGTGTCTTGATGATTTCAGATTTGGCGTCGGTCATCGCCTTTGCAATTCTGTGGCTGATTGCCGGTGCTGGGACAACATTTGCCCAAACCCCCAGCGGTCGGCTTGTGCAACGGTCTGCCGGGGACGGGGATCGTTCTGCGTTCTTTGCTGCCAACTTCGCGTTATCGCATGGCGGGTGGCTGTTTGCTTATGGCATCGTTGGCTGGCTTGGAAGTTTGGCGGATTTGTCAGCGGCTTTTCTGGCATCCGGGGGCATGGCAATCGGCTCTGTGATTGTTGCTGTCATGCTCTGGCCGAAGGAAGACAGGCTTGAAATCAAACACAGTCATCCGGGGTTCTGGCACGAACATCCGCACGACCATAATGACCCGCATCACGTCCATATTCATGAAGATGCGGCCGAGACAGACAAGCACCGGCATCGGCACTTCCACCCGCCTGTAACCCATAAACATCGTTTTGTGATCGACAGCCATCATACAAGATGGCCGATGGAAAGCGGCGATCGCGTCTAGGTAACACGCGCTAAAACCGGAATGTGAGGAAAACTCAGTTTTGCGTTTTGCACGGTACGTGGTGACATTTCAAAAAGTATGAGGATATGAATTCGGTTGCCTCCAAAGCACGACTGAAACAACATACTTGGCCTCTGGTTGTTTTGCGTTATGGTTTTGCAATCCAAACAGGGAGGGCGGGTTATGGAAGTTGTGTATGTATCAGCAGACGGGCAAGAACATTGGATTGATGCCAAAATCCGCCCGACATTGACCCTTGATCAGGCGATTGCGCAAAGCCGGCCCGGACAAATGATCCGGATGATCGCGGGGGATTATTGCTTTGATGAGCCCTTGCGTTTCCCGCGCAGTGGAACGGCTGATCAACCGATCATTGTGCGCGGCGAACCCGATGCGATAATCGACGCGGCAAAGCTTCCTGATTCTTCCGTTTCGGCAAGCAATCCGGGACGGGACGGTTATGCCGTTTTCCAGTTGATTGATGTCGCGCATATCCGGCTTGAGCTTTTTACCATCAAGCGGGCTTGGCCAAGTGCGGTTTATATCGAAAACAGTCAGCATCTGGCGTTTCGCGACCTTGATATCACCGACGGCACCTATGCCTTTTATGCCAACGGCGAGCAAACCCGCGGCATCTCGATCACGGATTGCCATTGGGTCCAAAACCCCGATATCTGGCGTCAGATTCGCTGGGATGAAATTCATGACGGCAAGGACGAAGACGGCAATGTTATCGAGGTCGAGTATCGCTACCTGAACGGGGCGTTCTTTGGGGCTGATGATATTAGCGGGGATGTCGAAATCATCCGAAACGATATCTGTGATTGCTATAACGGCGTTCGGATGGATGTATCCCAACATAATCTGGATGCACCCGTGGGCAGCTTTAACCGCGATGTCAGGATCTTTGACAACCGGTTCAGATATATCCGCGACAACCCGATAGAGCCCGAAGCAACCGCCGTTGGCTGGTGGATCGGCCGCAACCGGTTTTATAACTGCCACAAGCTGTTTTCGCAGGACGGTGTGCGTGGCGGGTTCTGGTATTATTTCGGCAATATCTGCTGGTTTGACAGCCGCCCGGGCCCAGAAGGGGACGAGAATAACGGCGGTGCTGTTTTCAAACTGGGCAAGGGCGGATCAGTGGCCCAGCCGGATTATGTTTCCGCCTGCCTGCACAACAGCTTTTTCCTGCGCCAGAAATACATCAAGAAGGGTACGACGCGCGGTCTGATCAATGCCCGCAATGCGATTGAACATGCCGATCCGGCAAAACTCCCCGAAGACCTGATGCCATTTGATCAGACATTCTTTGGTCCGGCCGACAAACTTTCGCTGTCGGCGGATGGTCCATTGCCTGTTTCGTTTGAAGGCGATCTTGCCAACCATCGGACATATCCGGAGGTGTTTGATCCCTATGACGGCGTTTTGCGTGATCCGCGCGTTTCCGATGGGCCATTGTTCGAAGATGGGCTGTCCGGGCGTTTTGATCTTCGCGCGCAACACCGCGAAGGGTATTGCGACACACTTAGCATCCCGATGCCAGATGGCGGGACATGGTTGTCTCACCGTGCATTCTGGCCAGGTGCATTGACAGATGGGGAGATCTTCGAGGGACCGGACTATGTTCCTGTCGATCTTGATTACGTTCGAAGTTTGCCTGTTTACAATGAATGACAGGACGTCTTCGTAACGCCCGGCACCCGATGTTATGGCCTTACGTATGCGTAAATCAGTTGACTGGGATGTCGGAATGTTGCGATGGTGACGCACCGCATTCAACAAACAAGAAAAAACATGAACGATAAGCTTTATAGCATTACCGAGCTGGCCGAAGAATTCGACATAACGCCGCGTGCGATCCGGTTTTACGAAACCAAGAACCTGCTTGCACCGCAGCGTGCCGGTGCGACGCGCGTCTATAATTATCGCGATCGGGCGCGGCTGATGCTGGTGCTGCGTGGCAAGCGACTTGGTTTCTCGCTTGAGGATATCAAGGAATATATCGATCTCTATGACGCAGACCGCAGTCGGACGGAACAGCTTGCGCATCTGATGCTGGTTGGACGTCGCCGGATCGAAGAGCTTGAACAGCAGCTTGAAGACGTGCAGACAACCTTGCAGGAACTGCGCACGATTGAGAATGAAGCAATTGATTCGCTTCGTGAAAAGGGCATCGACCCGGAAAAGGCCGTTGCCGATATCAAGGCCAAGCTTGTCGCAGAAACCGCCTGAATTTATTGAAGATTATGCCTGAAACGAAAAAGCCCGGTATTTCACCGGGCTTTTGTTTTTTGGCCATGAAGATGCAGCTTATTCCGGGTCACGCTGCAAGGGCAGGGTGACTTCAAACACTTCTTCATCCGGGATGAATTTTCGGCTGAAACCAAGGCTTTCACAAAGGGTCAACATCCGACGGTTATTTGGCAGAACCTGGCCGATGAAGGTTTCTGTGCCCTTGCGACGGCAGAATTCGATCATCTTTTCCATCAGAATACGGCCAAGGCCTCGGCCCTTGATATCGGAGCGCACCATAATGGCGTATTCGGCTTTCTCGTTATTCGGATCAATGACGACCTGAACGATACCGTGAATTTCGCCTTCCTGATCACCGTTTGGCAGGATGGCAAGGAAGGCCATATCGCGGTCGTAATCAAGCTGCGTCTGACGGGCCATTTCCGAATGCGGCAATTCACGGACCGAGCCGAAGAACCGGAAATGAATATCTTCCGGGGTTAGCCGCGACATAAACTCGTAGTGGGCCGGTTCATCTTCGGGCTTGATCGGACGCAGCAAATAGGTCGTCCCGTCATCCATCACCACCTTTTCCTTCAAATGGCGCGGGTAGGGATGAATGGCGAGGCGCTGTTCGTCGCTTACAACCTTTGGCGTTACTTTTATCCGGGCATCCAGCGCAATCACACCTTCACGGTCGGCCAGAAGCGGGTTCATATCAAGCTCGACAACTTCGCCCAACTGCACAACCAACTGCGAAAGCCGCACTAAGGTCATGTAAAGCTCTTCAAGGTTGACCGCCGGGACATCGCGGTAACCTTGCAGAAGCTTATGAATGCGTGTGCCTTCGACCAGTTCACGGGCAAGCTTCATGTTCAGCGGCGGCAAGGCCATGGCGCGGTCACGAACGACTTCGACCTCGACACCGCCATGCCCGAACAGGATCACGGGGCCAAAGATCGGGTCGGTGGTCATGCCAACAATCAATTCACGCGCGCCGTCACGTTTGACCATCTCCTGAACGGTGAAACCGCGCAGGCGGGCTTCCGGGAATTTCTTGCCAATAACGCGCTGCATTTTTTCGGCCGCAGCACGGACTTCCTCGCCGTTTTCAAGGTTCAGGATAACGCCGCCGACATCGGACTTGTGGCTGATGTCGTCCGACAGGATCTTGAGTGCGACCGGGCGGCCGATCTTTTCTGCCTTGCTAACGGCATCGTCAACATCAAGGGCGGCATAGGTTTTGACAGTGTTGATGCCAAAGCATTCCAGAACCGATTTTGCTTCCGGTTCGGTCAGCATGTGACGTCCGGCGTGAATGGCGGCATGAATGATGCTGCGTGCCTTGTCGACATCCGGTGTGTAGTCATGCGGCACCGAAGGCGGCGTTTCCATCAAGAGTTCTTGCAGCTTGCGGAAATTGACCATGTGTTGGAAGGCGGCAACAGCATTTTCCGGCGTGCGATAGGTCGGAATACCAGCCGCATAGAACATGTTACGCGCCTCAGCCACGGTGGCCTCGCCAACCCAGTTGGTCAGGATGTTTTTCTTGCTGTTCTTGATCGTGTCGATCACACCCTGTGCGACTTCGACCGGATCGGTGATGGCCGTCGGGGCATGCATCACCAGCAAGCTGTCGATATTCTTGTCCTTCAGGACAACGTCAATGGTCTTGGCATAACGTTCACCCGGTGCATCGCCAATGATATCAACCGGGTTTGCGTGCGACCAGGTCGGCGGCAGGACTTCGTCAAGGGCTGCAATGGTTTCGTCGTCAAGGTGGGCCAACTGGCCATGTCTTTCGATCAGGGCGTCAACCGCAAGCACCCCGATCCCGCCACCGTTTGTCACGATACCAAGCTTGTCACCACGGAACGGGCGCATGCGCGACAGCGTTTCAGCTGCCGAGAACATCTCACTCACCGTGTATACGCGCAAAACACCGGCCCGTTTGATGGCGGCATCAAAAACGTCATCAGCCCCGGCAAGCGCCCCGGTGTGGGACGCGGCCGCCGCAGCACCCTCGGCAAAGCGACCGGATTTGATGCACAGGATCGGTTTGTTGCGCGATGCGGCACGGGCGGCCGAGATAAAGCTTCTGCGTTCGTGAATGGATTCAATATAAAGCATGATCGCCCGGGTATCGGGATCCGAGCCCAGATAGTCGATGACATCGCCAAAATCGACGTCATCGCATTCACCCAGCGAAATAAAGTGGGAAAAGCCGATTCCACGTGCAGCAGCCCAGTCGAGAACGGCGGTACACAGGGCACCTGATTGCGAAACAAAGGCAATCTTGCCATTGCCAATGCTTTGATGGCTGAAACTGGCATTCAGGCCAATGCCCGGCACCATCAGGCCAAGGCAATTCGGACCAAGCAGGCGCATCTTCTTGGAGGCCGCGATATCAAGCATCGCCTGTTTGACCGTGCGGTTGTCATCATACTGTTCCGCACTGAGGCCAGCGGTCAGGACAATTGCCGCAAGGCAGCCTTTTTCGGCCAGGCATTCCATAACGGGAACAACGCCTTTGGGCGGGACACAGATGACGGCAAGCTCTGGCACCACGGGCAAACTGTTAACGTCGGGGTAGGCCAGAACGCCACCGATTGACTGACTGCGTGGGTTAACCGGCATGATCGGCCCGTCAAATCCACCGGCAAGCAGGTTCTTCATTATCACGCTGCCGACCGAGTGCGGCCGATTGGAAGCGCCAATCACGGCGACTGATTTCGGTTTAAACAGATGATCGAGGTTGATTGTACTCATCGCCAGTTTGCGCCTTGTCCTGTGTGGGCCGGCCAGATTTCGGCCAACTCGCCCTATATGGTGATGCGTGCGCTGTTTTTTCAGCGCACCATCATGATGCAGTGCGATATTTTAGAGCGATGCCAATTATATTGATTTGCTGTGCATCAATAAAGCGCTGCAAACACGAAGTTTTTATGGCAGTGCGATGCAGCAGGCTATGGGAGGCGTGAAGTGCGGAGATGTGGCGTCGCGATTAATGCACGTGACCATGATGTCCGTCGTCAAATCGCTCGGACTCTTCAAGCCAGGCTTCAACTTCATCCTGTGAACTCATGGCAAGCGCGATTTCAAGGTCGGCTTGGACATGCGCCAGACTGTCGAACATTGGGCACCAGCCAAACGCCTGTATCCGGGCATCGGTTGTCGACGAGATCGTGAACAGATCCCCGTCAATCGGGTGTACCAAGCCATGAATGACTCCGCCTTCGCCCGTGATCAACCATCCGCGGGTCGGTCCGGACAGGGTGGCGAGTTCAACTTCGCGAAGGTCGATTTTGATGGTTTTCATGGGGCAAACATCCGTGTTTTGACGTTCAAAAGCAAAAGGGACCGAACATTACGTTCGGTCCCTTTTTAATTGGCTCCGGCAGCAGGACTCGAACCTGCGACCCAATGATTAACAGTCATTTGCTCTACCAACTGAGCTATGCCGGATCAGGCGCTGCGCGTCTTTCGATGCGCGTGGCAGGTGTATAATCAAACAGTCCGAGGCCCGCAAGACCTTTTTTGAGAAAATCCGGCCAAAATTGCGTCTTTTTTCAACATGGTCGCGACAGGTTATCGGCAGGCGCGATAATGACGTAAACCATTTCCCAACTGGTTGAATTGAATTGCGTAAAGCGCATCATGCTCTGGGGGCGGGAAGGGGCAAATCACATTTGGAATAACTGCGGAATGATATTGGCCCGAAAAGCAAAAACCCCCGGAACTTAGTTCCAGGGGTTTATGGCTCCGGCAGCAGGACTCGAACCTGCGACCCAATGATTAACAGTCATTTGCTCTACCAACTGAGCTATGCCGGATCAGTGGAGGCGCGAGCCGGAATCGAACCGGCGTGCAAGGATTTGCAGTCCTCTGCGTAACCACTCCGCCATCGCGCCTTCGCGTTGGCTGGAGCGGTGTATAGCCTCAACAAACGCACCCCGTCAAGCACCCAATTTTACATTTTTCTGAAGGCTTGGGGATTAGTGCTAAGAAAAAGAAAAAACGCCCGGGAAAACCTTATGGAGGGGCTCAAGTCCCTCAACATATGAGAAGTCTATTGCCGCAACGAGGTTATTCCGTTGCAGCACCAACGCGTGCGGTGCGGATGTACTATAAACTTGGTTGGACGCTATTGCGTTGTATTCCGGCGATTGTTCAAAAACGTTTGTGTGAAGAACAAGACGCTCGCGAACTGCTCGCGCAGCGCCCGAACTTTTCTGCAAAGAGAAATAGTGAGCTGGGGAGGATGGTGTCTTCGTTCAAAGAACAAAAGAACATAAATCTGCGCTCAAAGAGTAGGTTGAGCTTGATCCGTGGTTGTCAGGTGCTTAAGTGCTGACTATAAACAGGGCAATTGCCGCAGCCGTCTTTGGGGACAACAAGAAGACTGTGGTCTGTTTCTCGCGAGAATTTTCAGGTCAGATAATCATGGATTACCAAATCGCGCGCCATAACATGGTGGAAAATCAGGTTCGGACCAACAAGGTTACCGATCCGCTGGTCATTGCAGCGATGGAAGGGGTTCCGCGCGAACTGTTCCTGCCGGAAGGCAAGCGCGGCGTTGCTTATATCGATGAGGATATCGCCGTGGGCGCCGGGCGTTTTGCCATGGAGCCGATGGTGATTGCGCGCCTTATGCAAAATGCCGAGATTGCTGAAACGGATGTTGCCCTGGTGATTGGTGCCGGGTACGGCTATTCCAGCGCGCTGATCTCGCGCGTGGCAGAAACCGTGGTATCTGTCGAAAGCGACAAGGATATGGCTGCTGCCGCCGAGGCGACCTTCCAGAAGCTAAACTATGACAATGTCATTGTTGTCGAAGGTGATCTCGCATCAGGGTATGCCAAACAGGCTCCTTACAACGTCATCGTCTTCGATGGCGCTGTTGCAGAAGTTCCGGCGGGTATCCTTGAACAGGTTTCCGAAGGTGGTCGTTTGCTCGCCGTGGTGCGTGAACCGGGCAAAGTAGGCGTTGCACGCCTTTACGAGCGCGAAAACGGTGTCATCGGGCATCGCGATCTGTTTGATGCGAACATTCCGTATCTTCCGGGATTTGAACCGGCAGAAAGCTTTGTATTCTGATTGAGGTTTGACGGTGCTCGACATCAGTTGTGCTGAACTTGCGTCACGGCTTGATGCGAATGCACCGATTGCCTTGCTTGATGTCCGCGAAGATTGGGAACTTGAAATCTGCGCGATAGATCAGGCGCTCCATATTCCTCTTTCCCAACTATCGGGAAGGTTGGATGAACTGGCGCCTGATATGCCTTTGGCGATCATTTGTCATCATGGCGTTCGCAGTCGCCATGCGGGCCTGTTGCTTGAGGATCATGGATTTAAAGAGCTTTTTAATGTTCGCGGCGGTATAGATGCATGGGCGCTTGAAGTTGAGCGCGATATGAGCCGCTACGATTGAAAACGGCGATGACGGAGAAACGGGGCAAATTACTTTTTTTTGATGCAAATGCCTCTTTTCTTGGAAAATTTTCCTTCCGTCGTTACCATACGTGAAACTGCGCCGGGGTCGGGACTTGGTGTAGGATTTTACAAGGGTAGATAAATGATCAAACGGTTCTTGCTGACCTGCAGTATTCTGGCGACCGGCGGCGTTGTTGCCAGCGGCGCTTCTGCAGAAAGCCTGGAAGACGCACTTATCAAGGCGTACCAGAGCAACCCGACACTCGAAGCCGGTCGTGCAGCACTTCGTTCGACCGATGAAGAAATTTCCTCGGCATTGTCAAACTGGCGGCCGAGTGTAAGCCTTTCTGGTAGCGCAGGCGTTCGTGATACCGAAACAGAAGTCAACGGTACGAAAACAGATAACAGCCTGACGCCTTATACGGTTGGCCTCAATGTCACGCAGCCGCTTTATCGTGGCGGCCGTACCACGGCAGAAACCGAACGTGCAGAGGCCCGCATCAAGGCTGCCCGCGCGTCGCTGCGTTCGACCGAGCAGGATGTCATGCTGCAGGTGGCAACGGCGTATTTCAACGTTCTGCGTGATACTGCGGTTGTTGAGCTTAATCAGAACAACGTGCGTGTTCTGGAGCGTCAGCTTGAAGCGACCCGTGATCGTTTTGATGTTGGCGAGGTGACCCGTACGGACGTGTCCCAGGCCGAAGCACGCCTTGCAGGTGCAAAGGCTAACTTGATCTCGGCACAGGGTGCCTTGGCCAATACCCGGGCGCAATACGAGCGCCTTGTCGGGAATCCGCCAAGCGATCTTGAAATTCCCAATGCACTCTCGGGACTTCCGACAAGCATTTCCGATGTTCTGACGATTGCACAGGGCCAGCACCCTGATGTCTTGCAGGCAATTTACAGCGAAGAAGCTGCTCAGTCCGACATTCGTCTGAGCGAAGGTTCGCTTTATCCGGAAGTAAGCCTTGCTGCCGGTGTTGAGCGCCAGCATGAAGCGTCAAACGATGATTTCACGTCTGATACGGCGGACATTATCGCTTCAGTCTCGATTCCGCTGTACCAGCAGGGAGCTGTTTTCTCGAACGTGCGTTCGGCAAAGCAGACCGCCGGTCAGGCCCGGATCCAGATTGATGAAGCGCGCCGTTCCGTAATCGAAAACGCAACCAGTGCTTGGGAGACGCTTGTCACAGCACGTGCAAGCATCGAATCGCAGCAGGCACAGGTATCATCGGCTGAAGTCGCCCTTGATGGCGTTCAGCGTGAAGCATCGGTTGGTTCGCGTACCGTTCTTGATGTTCTTGATCAGGAACAGGAACTGTTGCAGGCACGTGTGGATCTTGTGGGTTCGCGCCGTGACGCTGCGGTTGCCGAGTTTCAGGTTAAGGCTGCCATGGGGGCGCTTAATGCGCAGGTCCTTGGTCTGCCGGTCGAAATTTATGACACTGAGTCCAACTATAACAAGGTCAAGGACCAGTGGTGGGGAACGGATTGATTGGTTGATGGTCGGGACAGGGTGGCGACATCCTGCCTTCGAACTTGGGTCGGATCGGTCTGGTTAAATGACACTAGTGCGGAAGTTTAATTATGAGTGACGGGCAACAAGAACCTTCCATGGAGGATATCCTCCAGTCCATCCGCAAGATTCTTGCCGATGAGGGGGATGAAGAAAAACAGGAAGCTGCTCCTGAACCCGAACCGACGCCGGAACCGGAGCCAGAACCAGAGCCCGAGCCGGAACCAGAACCCGAGCCTGAAGAAGAAATCGACGAACTTGTGCTTGACGAAGAGCCTGAGGAACTTGAGTTCGAGGAAGAACCCGAGGAACTGGAGCTCGACGAGCCGGAAGAAGAGGAAGAACTCGAACTCGACGATATGCTCGATTTCGATGAAACCCCTTTGGATGAGGAATTTGAAGAGCCGGAACCGGAACCAGAGCCCGAACCGGCAATGCCAGCCCTTTACGATGATGAAGACGACGAACCGCTGATTTCGAATTTGACGGAATCGACGGCCACCGGAACCATCTCGGAACTGGCGCAAGCTGTTGCAAAGAAACGCGCAGTTGCCCTTGGCATCAACGCGGGTCACGCGACCCTTGAGGATCTGGTGCGCGATATGCTGCGTCCGTTGCTTAAGGAATGGCTTGACGAAAACCTTCCCTATATGATCGAACGCCTTGTGAAAAAGGAAATCGAGCGGATTGTGAACCGCGCCGAAGACCTGTAGGCGAGCCGATTTTGACATTCGAGCGGCGCGCCAACGGTGCGCCGCTTTTTCTTTGGATAAACAATTAAACCCGCAGCGGATCAAAAGACCATGTTGGAGAAGACCTACAACCCGGCCGATGTTGAAGGCAGACTTTACGATAAATGGGAAAAAGCAGGGGCATTTGCCGCTGATCCGGCCTCGAGTGCCGATCCCTATGTCATCATGATGCCGCCGCCCAACGTGACCGGTAGCCTCCACATGGGGCATGCACTGACCTTCACGCTTCAGGATATCCTGGTCCGCTACAACCGGATGAACGGCAAGGATACCCTTTGGCAACCGGGTACCGACCATGCAGGAATCGCGACCCAGATGGTCGTTGAACGCCAGCTTGGCGAACAGAACGTCACACGCCATGACCTTGGCCGTGAAAAGTTTGTCGAGAAGGTCTGGGAGTGGAAAGAGAAATCCGGTGGCACCATCACCAATCAGCTGCGCCGTCTGGGCGCGTCGCCCGATTGGCCGCGTGAGCGCTTTACCATGGATGATGGCCTGTCGGCTGCGGTCCGCAAGGTGTTCGTTAAGCTGCACAAGGATGGCTTGATTTACCGCGACAAGCGTCTGGTGAACTGGGATCCGAAGCTTCTGACCGCGATTTCCGACCTTGAAGTCGTTCAGAAAGAAGTCAAAGGCCATTACTGGCATTTCAAATACCCGATCGAAGGCCGTGACGGCGAGTTCATCACCGTTGCGACCACACGTCCCGAGACGATGCTGGGCGATACCGGTGTTGCAGTCCACCCGGATGACGAACGCTATCAGGACCTGATCGGGAAATACTGCATTCTTCCGATTGTTGGACGTCGCATCAAGATCGTCGCCGACGAATATGCCGATCCGGAAAAAGGATCGGGTGCTGTTAAAATCACACCGGCGCATGATTTCAATGACTTTGAAGTCGGCAAACGTGCTGGTCTGGAAAAGATCAACATCCTTGATGATTATGCGCGCATCAATGATGAAGCGCCCGAGGAATACCGTGGCCTTGATCGTTTTGAAGCCCGCAAACTGATCGTCGCAAAGATGGACGAGCTCGGTCTGCTTGAAAAGATCGAGGATACCGTTCACATGGTTCCATACGGCGACCGTTCGAACGTTGTGATCGAGCCGTATCTGACCGATCAGTGGTTCGTAAATGCCGAAGTTCTTGCCAAGCCCGCCACCGAGGCGGTTGAAGATGGCCGCATTCGCTTTGTGCCGAAGAACTGGGAAAATACCTATTTCGAATGGATGCGTAACATCCAGCCATGGTGTATTTCCCGTCAGCTTTGGTGGGGCCATCGTATTCCGGCATGGTTTGGCCCCGATGGGGAATTCTTCGTTGAAGAAACCGAAGAAGAAGCCATGGCAGCTGCCAAGGCGCATTACGGCAAAGATGTCGAACTGACCCAGGAAACAGACGTTCTTGATACCTGGTTCTCATCTGGTCTGTGGCCGTATTCGACGCTGGGTTGGCCGGACAAGACCCCGGAACTTGCCAAATATTATCCGGGCGATGTTCTGGTCACCGGGTTTGACATCATCTTCTTCTGGGT
>NZ_DGMR01000030.1:0-43217 GCF_002388495.1 Thalassospira sp. UBA4513 | reverse complement strand
GGTTGCCCGGATGATCATGATGAGCATGTATTTCATGGACGGCAAAGTCCCGTTCCGTGACGTTTACATTCATGCGCTGGTGCGTGATGAGCACGGCCAGAAGATGTCCAAATCCAAGGGTAATGTCATCGATCCGCTTGAGATCATTGATGAATATGGTTGTGATGCGCTGCGCTTTACCCTGACAGCACTGGCAGCCCAGGGTCGCGACATCAAGCTTGCCGCATCCCGTGTTGAGGGCTATCGCAACTTTGCGACCAAGCTTTGGAATGCCGCACGCTTTGCCGAAATGAACGAATGCAAACCGGTTGACGGCTTTGATCCGGCGAACGTGAGATCGACCCTTGGTCGCTGGATCGTTGGCAAAACGGTTGAAGCGGCCAAGGCCGTTGGCACCGGCATTGAGACCTATCGTTTCAACGATGCCGCAAGCAGTGCCTATCAGTTTGTTTGGGGTTCGTTCTGTGACTGGTATCTGGAACTGGCGAAACCGGTTCTGATGGGCAGTGACGAAGAAGCCAAGGCGGAAATTCGCGCAGTTACCGCGTGGGTTCTTGATCAGATCCTTTTGATCTTGCATCCGGTCATGCCGTTCATCACCGAAGAACTTTGGGAAAAGACCGCCGATAGTCGTGCAAAAATGCTGATTGCCGAAGGCTATCCGCAGTTTGACGAAGCCCTGATTGATCGTGAAGCAGAAGCCGAGGTCGATCTGGCCATCCGCCTGATTGGGGATATCCGTGGTGTCCGTTCTGAAATGAATGTGCCGCCGGCGGCCGAAGTTCCGATCTATCTGGTTGATGCCACCGACGCCATGAAAGCGGCTGTCACGGCACAGGAAGCACAGGTCAAGCGCCTTGCGCGCGTTGCTGATGTTGCCTTTAAGGGGCAGGGCGATGTCGAGGCGATTGCCAAAGGTGCGATCCAGACTGTGGTTGATGGTGTGACGGTCTTTGTTTCGGTTGCCGATTTCATTGATGTTGCCGCTGAAAAAGCGCGTCTTGAAAAGGAAATTCAGGACAAGACGAAATACATCAAGGCCCAGGAAGGCAAGCTTTCGAACGAGAAGTTCGTCAGCCGCGCACCTGAGCACATCGTCACGGCCGAAAAAGCCAAGCTTGAAGAAGCACGTGATACCCTTGCCAAGCTCAACGAAGCTTTCGCGCGTATTGCAGCGATGTAGGGTTTCGGACCAATCTGCGAGAAAGGCCAGCCATCTTTGGTTGGCCTTTTTTTGTTCTGGGTTCAATTGAACTGTCGTAATGTCGCAAAAATCTTCACCCGATCATGCAGAATCGCTTAGATTGGCGTCGCCCGTTCCTGTGAGCGACAAGAACCCCCATGGAATGACGATTTTCGTCGCGTCCAGTCGATAAGAATGCGCCGGCCCAATGCTGATTGAAGAATGCCCCTATATCGAGCCCGTTGATGCCTATGGCGCGTTTGCGCCATTTGCCGATAGCCATTTTTTGGATTCTGGTGACCGTGACCGGTTCTCCTACATTGTCCTGTCGCCACTGCATAAATTGACGGCAAAGAACGGGCAGGCGGTGCTGGATGGCTTTGAAATTCCGGGAAACCCGTTTGACGTCCTTGGCGATCTGTTGGCGCGCTATCAGATCGAAGCGAAGCCAGACCTGCCGCCGTTTCAAGGCGGTGCGGTTGGCTATTTTGGCTATGAGTTGGCACATCAGACAGAATTGTTGCCCACAGCACCGGACGACTGGCTTTCAATGCCGGACATGGCCGTCGGGATTTATGATCTGGTGATCGCATTTGATCAGATTGACCGGCGGATGTGGCTCATTTCCACCGGCATTCCAGAGACCGAAGGTCCAAAGCGCGATCAGCGCGCAAATGATCGTATGGCGTTGATCCGCAAGTATCTAAGACTTGCACGGCCGCTGATTGATACGCCCGCTGTACCGCATGTACCAAACGTTTCGAACTGGCAGTCAAACTTTGATCGCGCCAGCTACAAGGCCGCCGTACAGCAGGTAATTGACTACATCTTTGCCGGTGACATCTTTCAGGCCAACCTGTCACAAAGCTTCCGCGCAGAATATGCAAGTGATGCCATCCCAAAGCGGTTTGATCTTTATCGCCGGTTGCGTGACATTAGTTCGGCGCCCTTCGGCGCATTCCTGAATTTCGGGGATGTGGCGGTGCTGTCAAATTCGCCAGAACGGTTCCTTAGGGTCAGAAACCGGCAGGTCGAAACCAAGCCGATCAAGGGTACCCGACCGCGTGGCGAAACACCGTTAAGCGATGCCGAACTGGCACAGGAATTAATGTTATCGCCAAAGGATCGCGCGGAAAACGTTATGATCGTTGATCTTTTGCGCAACGACCTGTCAAAGGTGAGTAATCCTCACACTGTAAAAACACCGGTGATCTGCGCGTTGGAAAGCTATGCCAATGTGCATCATCTGGTGTCCACCGTGACAGGCGAACTGCGAGAAGGCAAAACGGCTGTTGATGCATTGCGCGCATGCTTCCCCGGTGGGTCGATCACTGGCGCGCCCAAAATTCGCGCAATGGAGATTATTACCGAGCTCGAAAAAACAACGCGCGGTGCCTATTGTGGTGCCATTGGCTATATCGGATTTGATGGGGCGATGGACACAAACATTGCCATCAGAACGCTTAGCGTAAATGGCGGCAAGATGGCCTTCAATGTTGGCGGCGGGATCGTTGCTGACAGCGACCCGGCAGCGGAATACGAGGAAACGCTGGTCAAAGCCGCCAAGATGTTTGAGTTGTTCGGAATAAGTGCCGGGGATCTGCTATGATCCTGCTGATCGATAATTATGATTCGTTCGTTTTCAATCTTGCCCGCTATCTTGAGGAACTCGGACATGCGGTCAAGGTTGTGCGAAACGATGAGATAACGGTGGCAGACGTTCGTGCCCTTAATCCGTTGGCGATTGTATTTTCGCCGGGCCCCTGTGGACCGGATGAGGCGGGAAACAGTCTGGAATTGATCAACGCGCTAAAAACCGAGTTTTCGATGCTTGGCGTCTGCCTTGGGCATCAGTCTATCGCCCAGGCATTCGGTGGTACGGTCAAGCGCGCAAAACGGCCGGTTCACGGGATGACATCATCGATCCGGCATAGCGGGGACGATTTGTTTGCTGGATTAAACAATCCTTTGCAAGTCACGCGATATCACTCGTTAATCGTTGATTTGCCAAATGATGGCACTTTGATCGAGACAGCAACAGGCCCGGACGGAGAAGTCATGGCATTTGCTCATGCGACCTTGCCGATTTACGGTGTTCAGTTCCATCCCGAGGCCGTGCTGACGGAACAGGGCCACGCGCTGTTGGCGAATTTTCTGAAACGTGCTTCCCGGCAGGGAGCCGATAACGATTAAAAGGGACCAGGCTATGCAGGTTTGGATGAATGGCAGTTTTCGTGATCTTGATGAAGCGTCCATTCCGGTAACGGATCGTGGCTTCCTGCTGGGCGATGGTTTCTTTGAAACCATGCGTGCGCACGAAGGGAAAATTGCCTGGCTGGAAGCCCATATGGGGCGGCTTGACCATCATGCCGAGTTGATTGAGTTCCCGCTTGACCTGTTGCCCGAGACAGAAGAAGTCGCAGAAATCGTTGCCAAGCTGTTTGAGCAAGTTCACCGCAAGGATGCAGTTGTTCGCATGACCGTCTCACGCGGCCCGGGCGAACGTGGGTTGCTGCCACCGGGGTCGCCGGATCCGACCATCCTGATTACCGCAGAACCCTTTGATCCGCTGGACCCGAATATCGGTCTGACCCTGGCGACGTCACAGAAAGTGCGCCGAAACCCGCATTCGGTCGCGGGCAGCATCAAAAGTACTAATTATATGGACAACATCGCGGCTAAACAGGAAGTACAGAAATACGGTGCTCAAGACGCGCTTATTCTGTCGGCTGATGGCCATGTGGCGGAAACGACGGTTGCCAATCTGTTTGGTATCACCGGGGAAACCCTGTGGACGCCGGATGAGGATACCGGGATCCTTTGTGGGCTTGCCCGCGATTACGTGCTGCAAGTTGCCGAAGAATCTGAGATTGAAGTGACTTTCGAGCCGAAGGCACCAGAAGAGCTCAAAGAGTTCGATGCCGTGTTTACCGCCAATGCGCTGCAGGGATTGCGTGTTGTTGACCGTGTTGATGGCTATGTTGTCGGTGTGCCGGCAAAAACCTTCTTTACCGACCTTGCCCTAAGGGTGGAGGCGGAACTATGCGATGGTATAGTAATTTAGGTTGAATTCACCACTTTAGTGACGTATGTTCAGCTGCAATTCAAACTGGAATGCATATGAACGCGCACACCACCAAACCACCTGTCACGATCAATCGCTTTGTCGAAAGCCTGCGTAAAAACGCGGCCAAAGGCAAAGCGATTTCGTTTGGGATCCTGAATATTCCGGCTGACTTGCGTCTTGGCACCGATGACTATCAGGCCATTACCCGGGATGCTTTCCACAATCTCCCCGAGAACACTAAGGTCCATCGCCTGGAAAACGGCATGGTGGCTTTTGTGCATGCAGGATCGTGGACAAACGACGACAACACCTTTGTCGAGCATATCCGGGAAATTCTGACCGATGTCCTGAACCGTCAGGGCCTTGGCCATATTCCAACCAATCTCTGGAACCGCTTTGAATGGCCAAAAGATCAGGAGAAGTTGGCAGATTTACTCGGCATCACACTTGCAGAAAGACCAAGTAGTGACGTTTCCGTACGCTTTGATATGGCTGATATGCTGCGTGGCGCGATCACGACAGAGGCTGTATTTGACTCGTGCCGGCGCCAGGCCATCGTCTGTTTTGATGACACCCGACGCGAGGTGTTAGGCCACGAGATCTATTGTTCGCTTGATTACCTGCGCCAAAACCATCTTGCCAGTTTCCTGTTGGAAGGGCCGGGCGAGATCGAGATCCTGTCGCGTGTTTTGGATGAAAAAGTCATGGATGTTACGGCAGCACTGGCACCGTCCATTTTGCCAGACCGACTGCATTTGAACATGCAAATCCAGACGGTTCACAGCGACAAGTTTACCGATTTCATCGCCGAACATGACGGTAAACTGATCGAAAACATGGCCATCGAGTTTTCCATGGAGAACGCGATCGCAAACTGGTGGGAATTTGAAGATGCGTGCGAATTCCTGCATTCCTTGGGGATACAGGTTGGTCTTGATCGCATCACGTTGCCAGCACTCGAATTTCTGTCGCCGCGCAAGATGAATGTCGATTTCATCAAGGTCATATGGGATCAGAATATCGTTGGATCGCGGCGCGCGGAAGTCGCCGAAAGACTGCGGGAGTTTGCTGTTTTGTTTGCCGACCGCAGCCTGATCCTGACGCGTTGCGACAGCCGAACGGCGCTTCGCATGGGCCGCAGTCTGGGGGTGGATGTCTTTGAGGGCAGCTATATCGACGCGATGCTTGGCGGCTATCTTCATCGGGAATGTAAATCCAAAAGCAGATCATCGGACAAAAAATGTGCCGTTTGCCAATGGGCGCCGCGCGAAGCCCGCAATAATGGATGTGACTTCCATTTCCGTGCAGGCAAAATCCTTTCAGACATTTAAACCACAAGGTTTTAAGGGTTTTATGGCGTTTGACAACACTGGCGCGCTTTCATAAAGTGCGCGTGTTGATCAATTATGGTCAACGTTTGTCGTTGAAACACGGCGCTTATTCTCAGGGCAGGGTGAAAATCCCGACCGGCGGTAAACCAGTTTTGGTAAGCCCGCGAGCGCCCATAGGTCGCAAGACTTTTGGGGTCAGCAGATCCGGTGAGATTCCGGAGCCGACGGTAACAGTCCGGATGGGAGAGGATAAAGCGTGACGGTCGTGACAGGAACGCTTTGGCGTGACTGATCTGCCGTCTGCCTGCGACCGCATTGTGACATTTGTCGCAAAGCGGGCCTTTCTTTGTTGCCCTGGTTCGTAAGCCCTATCCGTAGAGGACGGTTATGAATCAGAGTATTGAAAAACAATCCGATCTGTCGATCTTTGGCGATCCGCATGCGCGTATGGAACGTGCGCTTGATGATCTGCGCCAGGGAAAAGGCGTTCTGGTTGTTGACGATGAAGATCGCGAAAATGAAGGCGATCTGATCTTTTCAGCAGAAAATCTGACCAATGAACAAATGGCGATGCTCATCCGCGATTGTAGCGGTATCGTCTGCCTGTGCCTGACCGACGAGAAGGCAACTGAACTTGAACTGCCGCCCATGGTCGCAGACAACACATCCAGCATGGGGACCGGCTTCACCGTCACCATCGAAGCCAAAGTCGGCGTCACAACCGGTGTATCGGCCGCTGATCGTGTCACCACGGTAAAAACGGCCATCGCCGATGACGCCAAACCGAGTGATCTGGCGCGTCCGGGCCATGTCTTCCCGCTGCGCGCCCGCCCGGGCGGTGTTCTGGAACGTCGCGGCCATACCGAAGGCACGGTTGATCTGATGCGTCTGGCAGGGTTCAAGCCCGCTGGTGTGCTGTGTGAAGTCACCAATCCGGATGGCACAATGGCGCGGCTGCCGGAACTGATCGAATATGCCAAGACCAGCGATATGGTCGTGATCAGCATCGAGGATATCGTCGCGTATCGCATGGCGATGAAGCAGGCGGCTGAATAAAGCCAATCTGTTGCCATTGATAAAAGAAGAGGGCCGCGTCCTGATAGGTGCGGCCCTTTTGCTGTTTTGGTGATCGAACGTGATCAGTCGTCAATCATGCACCAGACCGGTGTGTGATCAGATGCCTTTTCCTTGCCGCGTGGCTCCCGGTCGATGTCCGATGCGCTCAGACGGTCTGCCGCCGCCGGGGTCAGAAGGAGGTGGTCAATACGAAGACCGTTATCCTTGTTCCATGCACCGGCGCGATAGTCCCACCAGCTATATTGGTGACCTTTCGGGTTGAAGGTCCGGAATGCGTCGGTAAAGCCCATATTCATCATGGTGCGCAGACGTTTGCGTTCAACCGTTGTGCACAGCACCGTTTCACGCAGTTTCACCGGGTCATAGACGTCCATGTCGTCGGGCGCGATGTTGTAATCCCCGCCCATGACAGCGGCGTCACCACTGGCACGAATTTTCTCAAACCGGGTGATCAGGCGATCCAGGAAGTTCAGTTTGTAATCAAACTTTTCATCGCCAACAGCTGTTCCCATTGGAACATAGATCGAGGCAACCCGGATCGGACGATTGGATCCGATGGTTGCCTCGATATAGCGGGCTTGTTCGTCATCATCATTGCCGGGCAGGCCACGTTCGACATCTTCGATCGGGAATTTGGAAAGGATCGCAACGCCGTTGTAGGTCTTCTGACCGTGAATGGCGATGTTGTAGCCAAGGTCCTCGATCTCCATCGCCGGAAAAGCGTCATCAACCGTCTTGGTTTCCTGTAACAGGACCACATCGGGTTTCCCGTCCTGCAGCCAGTCAAGAATGTTTGGCAGGCGTGCCTTGATCGAGTTGACATTCCAGGTGGCGATTTTCATTCGGGCCTCGGTTTTTAGGTGTTTGGTCAAACAAAACGGGGTTCGCCAATAACGAACCCCGCTTTATAAATCGGTTTGTCGATCCGGATCAAATCGAGAAACTTGATCCGCAGCCGCATGAAGAGGTGGCATTCGGATTGTTTACACGAAAAGCTGAGCCAACCAGCTCACGCACGAAATCAATCTCTGCACCGCCGAGAAGATCCAGCGATACTTCGTCGATCACCATTTTCGCACCGTGGTTTTCAAAGATACGATCTTCGTCAGTGGTGTCTGAATCGAGCGAGAACTCATACTGGAACCCACTGCAACCGCCGCCAGACACCTGCAAACGCAGCATGGTGTTCGCAGCACCTTCGCTGGCAATCAGTTCCTGAATGCGTTTTGCAGCACTTTCAGTCATTTGAACTTGCCGAGAAGAATCGGTCATTCAACACTCCTTGGTCTTGTCCTGCCGGGGCAGGTGTGTTTGCGATCCTTGGTCACATCATAGCATGATCCGAACGCAGTATTTGAGTCAGTATTTAGCGCGCATGGCTGAAATGTCAAAACCTGTAATGTCTCTAAATACGGGTGACTTGCGTTTTGAGGTGAAATGGCTCAAAACAGGCGCCAGTCAATTGGCCGGTCCGGTCAGAACCAGAAATTACAAAGTTCCAAGTCATGAATGTTTTCAGCCTGTTGAAAAGCGACATCGAGAACCAGATTCTCGCCCTTGAAAAAGACGGTGTTCTCCCTGTGGGAACCGACACTTCACGTGTCACGGTGGAGCCGCCGCGCGATGCGTCTCATGGGGATGCCGCAACAAATGCGGCGATGTTGCTTTCAAAGGCTGCTGCCATGAAGCCGCGTGATCTGGCGGAAAAGCTGGCCGAAAAACTGCGTGGTCTTGATCACATCGAAGAAGTCGAAATTGCAGGCCCGGGTTTCATCAATCTGCGGATGGCCGAGCGGTTCTGGCTTTCACAGATCAGCCAAATCCTTGAAGTCGGCACTGCCTATGGCAATAGCGACCTTGGCAAAGGCGAAAAGATCAACGTCGAATATGTTTCGGCAAACCCGACCGGCCCGATGCATGTCGGCCATTGCCGTGGTGCGGTTGTTGGTGACGTGCTTGCCAACTTGCTTTCAAAGGCGGGCTACGCCGTCACCAAGGAATATTACACCAATGATGCCGGTGCGCAGGTGGATGTTCTCGCACGGTCGCTTCATTTGCGCTATCGCGAAGCCCTAGGCGAAGAGATCAGTGAAATTCCGCAAGGCCTGTATCCGGGGGATTATCTTGTCGCGCCGGGCAAAAAGCTTGCGGAACGCGATGGTGACAAGTGGCAGAATGCCCCGGAAGATGAATGGCTTGAAGAGTTTCGTGCTTTCGCCATCGTCGAGATGATGGCCCTGATCAAGGAAGACCTTCGTCTTCTTGGTGTTTCCCATGATGTCTTCACATCCGAAGACGGCTTGGTAAAGGCGGGCAAGGTCCAGTCGGCCTTTGAACATCTTGAGAAAAAAGGCGACATCTATGTCGGCGTTCTGGAGCCGCCAAAAGGCAAGAAGCCTGACGACTGGGAACCGCGCCCGCAAACCCTGTTCCGTGCAACAGAATTTGGCGACGATGTCGATCGGCCTTTGAAGAAGTCCGATGGCAGCTGGACCTATTTTGCGTCCGACATTGCCTATCACTTTGATAAGTACGAACGCGGCTTTAACCTGATGATCGACATCTTTGGCGCCGACCATGGCGGCTATGTCAAGCGCATGAAGGCCGCCACCAAGGCGATTACGCACGGCGAGGGCGACCTTGATGTCAAGCTTTGCCAGCTGGTCAGCCTGTTTGACAATGGCGAGCCGGTCAAAATGTCGAAACGTGCCGGGACCTTCGTCACCCTGCGTGATGTGGTTGAGCGCGTTGGCAAGGATGTCGTGCGCTTCATCATGCTGACCCGCAAAAATGATGCCGCACTTGAATTCGATTTCGCCAAGGTGACCGAACAGTCCAAGGACAACCCGGTTTTCTATGTTCAGTATGCGCATGCACGTGTGAATTCGGTCTTCCGTCAGGCGGCTGAAGCCTTCCCGGGACAGGATCTGTCGGAGAAGACGCTGGCGACCGCGGACCTATCATTGCTGAGTTCGGAAGATGAGAAGCTTCTGGTGCGCCGCATGGCTGAATGGCCGCGGATTATCGAACAGGCGGCCGTTGCCCATGAACCGCATCGCATTGCCTTTTTCCTGACAGAAATTGCCGCAGAATTCCATGCATTGTGGAACAAGGGACGTGACAACACCGCGCTGCGCTTCATCATTGCCGATGATTTGCCTGCGACTCTGGCACGTCTTGCGATGATCCGTGCCGTTGCCACGGTTATTGCGTCAGGTCTTGAGGTTGTGGGCGTTAAGCCTGTCGAGGAGATGTAAGAGATGAGCGAAGAACACGGTGCCGACCTTCATGCAGAGCGTGCAGATCACTATGGATCAGAAAAGCCCGCCAGCAAGAGCATGATCAAAAGGCTGGCTACCGTGTTTCTTGGCGTTGTCGTGGTTGGTGGCGCGCTGGGCGGGGCAGGTTACTGGTTTTATAATCAGGGCCAACCCATTCAGGATGACGGTAATTTGCCGATCCTGCTTCCTGATCCGTCACCGATCAAAATTCGCCCGGAAGATCCGGGGGGAATGGAAGTTCCCCACCGTGAGACGACAGTCTACGACCAGCTAAGCGACGTTGATCCGGATGCAAATGTTGTGTTGCAGGAACTTCCCGATATGCCGCGCGCACCGGAAGTCTCCGCAACGCCCAAGGCAGCCCAGCCAAATCCAACGGCCGACGCACCGGCAGATGCGACCGCAACCGAAACAGCGGATGCACGGCAAAACGCCGAAGCTGACGGCAATGCCGAGCCTGCTGTTAAAGCACCGGAAATTACAGCACCCGAATTGACTGACGCGGAGAAGGCAGTTGCCGCGGCTGAAAACCGCACGGCCGAAGCACCGGCCAAGGAACAAGCAGCAGCCGAAGCGGCCGCGGCACCGCAACCTACGACCGCGGCGCCTGCGTCGGGCGCATTCCGTGTGCAGCTGGCTTCGGTCCGCGAAGAAAGCGGCGCGGCAGCAGAATGGAAACGGTTGTCTTCGAAAAACAAAGACTTGCTTGGCAATCTTGAGATGTTTGTGCAACGTATTGAGATCGAAGGCAAAGGTGTCTTCTATCGGTTGCAGGCAGGCCCGCTTGGTGATGCTGGGGCTGCCGAAAAGCTTTGTGCGGATTTGAAAGAACGCAATGTGGGGTGCCTCATTGTCCGGCCTTGAAGTCAAAAAGCCACGTGCCTGCATTCTTGGTATCTCGGGAACGGAACTCAGCAATTGGGAAAAGGGCTTCTTGCGTGAAGCCGATCCGTTCGGGTTTATCCTGTTTGCGCGCAACGTTGAAAACCGTAATCAGGTCCGTGCCCTGACCAACGCACTGCGCGAAACCGTTGGCAATACCAACGTGCCGATTCTGGTCGATCAGGAAGGCGGCCGTGTCATGCGGTTGAAACCGCCACATTGGCGCAAGATTGCGCCGGCCGGTGTGTTTGGTGATCTGTTTGATCGCAATGCCGATGATGCACGCGAGGCGGCCTATACCAGTGCGCGGCTGATGGCGATGGACCTGCGCGAAGCCGGTTTTAATACAACCTGCGCACCTGTTCTTGATCTTCATCTGCCGGGTATGAGTGACGTGATCGGTGACCGGTCATACGGGGCAGAGGTCGGCAAGGTCGTGATGCTGGCCAGTGCCGTGGCCGCAGGTCTTCTGGATGGTGGCATTGCCCCCATCATCAAACATATTCCGGGACATGGCCGCGCGACGGTGGATAGTCACAAGGACCTGCCGATCGTCACCGTATCGCACGAGACGCTGTCCGAGTTTGATTTTGCGCCCTTTGCGCACATGAAGGACGTGCTGGCGGCAATGTCAGCCCACCTGCTGTTTGCCGCCATCGATGATCAACGGCCCGGCACAGTTTCCTCGACTGTTATTCAGGACATTATTCGTGGCGAGATTGGCTTTGAAAACCTTCTGATCAGTGATGATCTGTCCATGGAGGCGCTGGGTGGCTCCATCGCTAGCCGGACGCATGAATGTCTGCGTGCTGGGTGTGATATTGCCCTTCATTGCAATGGCAAACGCACCGAGATGGAAGAGGTCGTCTCAATGGCACCGCTTTTGACCGGTACGTCCTTGCAGCGCGCACAGAGCTTTACCAATCAAATTGCTACGTTCAAACACGACGCACCAAGCAGCACCCAGATTACCGATTGGCAGGCCCGGCTTGCCGATCTTCTGGCACCGGTGTGGTCAGCAGGAGATGATCAGAAGTGAATGACACCATTGACCTGATCGTTTCGGCGACGACCTGGATCATTCCGGTTTTGCTGGCCGTGACATTGCACGAGGCAGCACACGGTTTTGCTGCCAAGCTGTTTGGTGATGACACGGCACAACGTATGGGGCGGCTAAGCCTTAACCCGATCCGCCATATTGATCCGGTTGGCACCATCCTGATCCCGGGTTTGCTTTTGATAACAGCCGCACCGTTCCTGTTTGGCTATGCCAAGCCGGTTCCCGTGGCGTTTCATCGCCTGCATCCGCAGCGTTTGGGCGTGATTGGTGTTGCGATTGCAGGTCCGGCGACCAACGTGGCACTCGCCATTGTATCAATCCTGCTTCTGGTGTGGCTGCCAAGCTTCTCGCCAGCGGTCAATGAATGGCTTGCGACGATGCTTAATCAGTCACTTTGGCTGAATTGCATCCTGGCGGTGTTTAACATGTTGCCGATCCCGCCACTTGACGGTGGGCGGGTTCTGACCGCAATTTCACCGATGCCAATTGCACGGGTCTTGGCGCGTATGGAAAAAACCGGCATGATCATATTGATCGGATTGGTCTTTCTGTTGCCCTATGTCACGACGCAACTTGGTATAGACCTGCCGGTGTTCCAGTGGTTGGTGCTTGAACCGGCCAATGCACTGGTCAGGCTTCTGGCAGATATCTTTGCCTGAACGCCGACAGGCTTGGGGGATAGTCGGGGATAGATGGCAGACCAGTTCGAATTCGAAATTCCAGATGATGTGTTTGACAAGAAGCCGGTCGATGAAGAACCGAGCCTTGCCGAACGCCTGATTCTTGATCTGGACGGGTTCGAGGGGCCGCTTGATGTGTTGCTTGAACTGGCACGCGACCAAAAGGTCGATATCATCAAGATTTCCATTCTCGATCTTGCCGAACAATACCTTGAATTCATCAATACCGCACAAGGTCTGCGCCTTGAACTGGCGGCTGATTACCTGGTGATGGCAGCCTGGCTCGCCTACCTTAAATCGCGCCTGTTGCTTCCAAAACAGGAAAATGACGAGGAAGAACTCAGCGCCGAGGAAATGGCAGAGCTTCTTGCCTTCCAGCTTAAGCGGCTTGAGGCAATGAAAGCGGCCGGTGAAAAACTTCTGGAACGCCCCAATTTGGGACGTGATTTCTTTGGTCGCGGCGATCCTGAGGAAGTCCGCGTTACAACAGCATCTGTCTATGACGCGTCGCTTTATGACCTGCTCAAGGCTTATGCGCGGATCATGCTGACATCGGAGAGCAAAACGCTTGAGATCGAGGCATTTGATCTATACGCGATGGATGATGCCATCCAACGATTGCGCGATTTGTTTGGCCGCCGCGTGGTGCCGACATGGACAAGGCTGCTTGAATTTATGCCACGCGGACTTGGAACGCCGCTTAAGGCGCGCTCGGCACTGGCGGCGCATTTTGTTGCCAGTCTTGAAATGTGCCGCGATGGTGAATTGGAAATCTCACAAGAAGAGACCTTTGGGCCGATTCTGCTGCGATCACCGCAGGCTGTGCGGGAAGGGGATCTGCCGCGCAATTATGACTACGACGCAGACACGTTTAAGAAATAAGTTGGGCAGGGGCACTCAATGAGCGAAGAAACGCAGCTTGAAATCGAAGGCGTCGAATCCGGTCCGGAGATTGACTTTCAACATATTCGTATTGTTGAGGCTGTTTTGTTCGCCTCTGCCGAACCTGTCAGTGAACGGGTGATCGCCGCACGCTTGCCCGAAGGCACTGATGTCAGCGCGATCATGCACGCGCTTGCCGAGACCTATGAGCCGCGTGGTGTGAACCTTAAACAGATTGGCGACAAGTGGGCATTTCGCACCGCGATGGACTTGGCCGGGGACCTTCATATCGAGGTCGAAAAGGCCAAGAAACTGACGCGTGCGACACTGGAAACCCTTGCGATCATTGCCTATCACGAACCGGTCACAAGATCCGAGATCGAGGAAATCCGCGGTGTTGCACTATCGAAGGGCACACTTGATATCCTGCTTGAATCCAAATGGATCCGACCGCGTGGGCGCAAACGGGTGCCAGGCCGCCCGGTTCTTTGGGCGACAACAGATAACTTCCTTGATCATTTTGGGCTTGAAAGCCGTGACGACCTGCCGGGGCTGGCGGATCTCAAGGCGGCAGGGCTGCTTGATAGTCGACCGGGTATGGGCCGTTATGGTGCAAGTTCGGATGATGAAGCCTTGCCGGATCTGATCGACGATGGTGAGGTCACCGATTCTGTCGTCGAAGAGGCCCTGACGACCCGCAATCTCGAAGATCTGGATGAAACCATCTATTCAGACAATCCGAACCTGTATGATGATGATGAACAGGTGCCGGGCACGGCACGCGAAAGCGACGCTGAGGACTTCGAGGACGACGAAGACGCCCCAATGACCGATCACGATCCCGAAACCAATTGATCCATCTTCTTGCATCACACGGGCGCTGACCTTAAGTTCCACGAAAGATTTCGCAAATCATTTGCACCTGCGGGTGCTCGATCCCTGTTGTAAGAAGAGTTTTCGATGACCGACGGCCTGAAGATGTCGCATGTTTCTCACCTTTTCGGCGAGAACCGCGTTTTGCGCGATATCAGCTTTGATGTTGCCCCTGGCGAGTTGGTGTGTCTGCTTGGCCCGTCGGGGTGTGGCAAGACCACAGCACTTCGCCTGGCAGCGGGCCTTGAAAAGCTTCAGGTTGGTGCGATTTCGGTCGATGATCAGATCGTCGCCCAGCCGGGGGGCTATGTAGAGCCCGAAAAGCGCGGTGTTGGCATGGTCTTTCAGGACTATGCGCTGTTCCCGCATTTGAATGTGGCGAAGAATATCGGCTTTGGCCTGCGTCATTTCAGCGAAACCGATCGCATGAATGCAATCAAGGCCGCACTCGAACAGGTCGGCATGTCCGAGTATCTCGATGCCTATCCGCACGAACTTTCTGGTGGTCAGCAGCAGCGCATCGCCTTGGCGCGCGCGCTTGCGCCGAAGCCGCGGATCATGCTGCTTGATGAACCGTTTTCCGGTCTTGATGTCGCACGACGCGCGGATTTGCGCGATACCACCTTGCATGTTCTGAAGGATGCCGGGATCGCCACTGTGATGGTTACCCACGATCCGCAGGAAGCCATGTATATGGCTGACCGGATCATCATCATGAATGAAGGGCAGATCATGCAGGACGGATCGCCGGAAACACTGTATTTCCGGCCTGAAAACCGGTTTGTTGCTTCGTTCTTTGGCGAGGTCAACCGTTTCCCGGGAACAGTTGTGGATGGCAAGGTTGCAACTCCGTTTGGTGATGTCGATAGCCAAAGCATCGAAAACGGCACTGAAGTGGAAGTTCTGATCCGGCCAGAAGGGCTACATATTGGCGAAGCGCTGAACGGGCATGACGTTCTGGCGCATGTCGATGCGGTTCGTGTCCTTGGTGAAGTCAATCTGGTTCACCTGACACTTGAGGCCGGTGCGCACATTCACGCGCGCGTCCCAAGACGCTTTTCACCGATTAATCAGCCATCTGTCGCTATTACGCTTGATCCCGACATGGCCTTCGTGTTTCCTATGACCTGATGCGTCGTCGCGGACCGGGTTTTGGCCTGTTTCGACAGACAGAAAGACGCACATTAAACAGGTATTTTGCACTGCATGGTTATTAACCAACCGTCGCATTGCACAGTGGGGGGCTTTCTGCCATTATCCGGGCAAGTCGCCGGCAGGCAGAATGGATCTTTGGAGATTTAAGTTATGGGTATTGGCGTTTGGCAAATCGTTCTGATTCTTGCGATTGTCCTGATCATCTTCGGCGCAGGCAAGCTTCCGAAAGTGATGGGTGACATGGGCAAAGGCATCAAGAGCTTCAAAGCGGGCATCAACGAAAAAGAAGAAGATGCAGGCGCTTCGGCCAAGACCATCGAAAACACGACCTCTGCTTCGGTTTCATCCGAAAGCAAGGACAATGAAAAGGATTCTGTGAAATCCTGATCGTCTGTCGGATTTCCTTCAGATAGGCGTGTCATATGTTTGATATCGGCTGGACCGAAATGGCTCTTGTGGCCGTCGTCGCACTGTTTGTCGTCGGCCCCAAAGAGTTACCGCATCTGCTGTACAAATTGGCGGGCTACTGGAAAAAAGTGCGCGGTATGGCGCGTGAATTCCAGAGCGGAATTGATGACATCATCCGTGAAGCGGAACTTGATGATCTGCGCAAGCAGGTCAACAGTTCGCATAGCAATCCGACCGATTTTCTGGAAAACAAAATCTCAAGTCCAAAAAGCGACGGCAAAAAGACCGAGTCCAAGCCGAAAGCAGAGAAACCGGCCGAAAAGGCTGATACCCCTGCTGCAAAACCGGCAACGACAACGGGTGCGCCCGCAGATGACAGCAAGAAAAAAGATCAGCCGGAGAGCCAGGCGTGAACATGCAATCGCATGACAAACAGATGCCGATCATGGAGCATCTGATCGAGCTGAGAAACCGCCTGACTTGGGCGGTTCTTGCTTTGTTTATTACCTTTGGTGTCTGCTATTACTTCGTCGAGGATATCTATGGGTTCCTCGTCCAGCCGCTTGCAGAAATCATGGGGCCCGACAGGCGCATGATTTATACCGCCTTGACCGAAGTGTTCTTCACTTACGTCAAGGTATCATTCTTTGCGGCCTGTTTTGTCTCTGCACCAGTGTTCCTCGGACAGTTTTGGGCGTTTGTCGCGCCGGGTCTTTACAAGAACGAACGTTCGGCATTCATGCCGTTCATCTTTGCGACCCCGATCCTGTTCCTGATGGGCGGCGCACTGGTCTATTACCTGATCATGCCGCTGGCCTGGAAGTTCTTCCTTAGTTTCGAACAGGCGGGTGGCGCGTCAAACCTCGCGATCCAGCTTGAAGCCAAGGTGGGCGAATACCTGTCGCTGGTGATGAAGCTGATCTTCGCGTTCGGGCTTTGCTTCCAGTTGCCGGTACTTCTGACGCTGATGGCGCGTGCTGGCATCGTCACCGCGGATGGTCTTGCACGTCGCCGGAAATACGCAATCGTCATTGCATTTGGGTTTGCCGCCGTTCTGACCCCGCCGGATCTGATTTCTCAGATCGGGTTGGGCATTCCGATTATCATTCTTTATGAAATCTCGATCATCATGGCGCGCATTTCCGAGCGCAAGCGTGCGAAAGCCGCCGCGGACGATGACGCGGATGAGGATGACGAGACGGACTCAGATGATGACGACGGAGAGGCAGAGGCCGGAACCGCAGTCGCAACGGCGCAAGACGGTGTCGACGCACAAGGTGAGGCGGCTGCATCCTATGATGACGGTCAGACTTCCTTGACCCGATCCTCTGACGATGAGGGGGATGCGCCAAAGCTGTCCGGACCGTCGAACAATGATGATGGCGAGGATGATTTCAACAACGCCCGTTGATTGAAATCCCCCGCCTGAACCGTCCGATTTGACGGGGTGGACCTTGTGTCCACCCCATCGTATAAAGCCACAAACAGATAGACTGACAGGGTGCTCTTCGATGCACGACATTAAATGGATTCGGGACAATCCCGAGGCTTTTGACGCAGCAATGACTGCGCGCAAACAGGACGTTACCGCACAGCGTCTGATCGATATCGACGTTGAACGCCGCAAACTGATGACTGAACATCAGGAAATGCTGGCCCGCCGCAAGACGATCTCAGGTGAAATCGGCAAATTGCGCAAGAATGGTGAGAATGCCGACGACCTGATGGCCGAAATGGGCACGCTCAAGGACAAGATCAAGGAAGCCGAAGACGGTCAGGCATCCCTGAACGACCAGCTTGATCTTTTGCTGTCGTCTTTCCCGAACATTCTTGATCCCGAAGTCCCGGTTGGCGAAGACGAAAACGACAATGTCGAAGTCAATCGTTGGGGGACCCCGGGTGAGTTTGATTTCCAGCCGCTCGAACATTTCGAGATCGGTGAGAAACTTGGCATGATGGATTTCGAAACCGCAGCCAAACTGTCTGGTTCGCGGTTCGTTATTCTGCGTGGCGGTCTGGCCAAGCTCGAACGTGCGCTTGCACAGTTCATGCTGGATCTGCATACCGGCGAACATGGTTACCAGGAAACCATCACGCCGATGCTGGTCCGCGATGACGCCATGTTTGGTACCGGCCAGTTGCCGAAATTCGCCGAGGATTCGTTTAAAACCACCAATGACTACTGGTTGATCCCGACGTCAGAAGTGACGCTGACCAACCAGGTTGCCGGGGACATTATCGATCAGGCAAAACTGCCGCTGCGCTATACGGCACTGACCCAGTGTTTCCGCTCCGAAGCCGGTTCGGCAGGGCGCGATACGCGCGGCATGATCCGCCAGCACCAGTTTTCCAAGGTGGAAATGGTTTCGGTGGTCGAAGCAGAGAAATCTGACGAGGAACTGACCCGCAAGACGCGCTGTGCCGAAACAGTCCTTGAACGTCTTGGCCTGCCGTATCGCACGGTTATTCTGTGCACCGGCGATATCGGGTTCTCGGCGGCGAAAACCTATGACATCGAAGTCTGGTTACCGGGGCAGGGCAAGTACCGCGAAATCTCGTCATGCTCGAACACGCGTGATTTCCAGGCGCGCCGCATGAATGCACGTTATCGTGCTGCCGGTGACAAAAAGACTCAGTTTGTTCATACCCTGAACGGGTCTGGCCTTGCCGTTGGTCGTTGCCTGATTGCCGTGATGGAAAACTATCAGCAGGCGGATGGCTCGATCCGTGTTCCTGATGCGCTCAAACCCTATATGGGCGGGTTAGAGGTTGTCTCGGCGGGCTAGGACGATACCGACATGATGGATCTCACCAAAGCACGCATCCTGATCAGTAATGATGATGGCATTGACGCGCCCGGGATCAAGATATTGGAACAGCTCGCACGCGAGTTTTCCGATGATGTGTGGGTGATTGCACCGTCGATGGAACAAAGCGGGGCGGGGCATTCCCTGACCCTGCGCCGTCCATTGCGTATTCATAAACGTGATGAACGGCACTTTGCTGTGGATGGCACGCCGACCGATTGCATTCTGCTTGGCTTGCAGCAGGTCATGCGCGACAACCCGCCAGATATAGTGCTTTCGGGGATCAACCGGGGTGGCAACCTTGGTGAAGACGTGACTTACTCGGGGACGGTTGCCGCCGCCATGGAGGCAACATTGCTTAATGTGCCCGCGGTCGCGTTTTCACAGTATTTTTCTGGTGACATGATCGACTGGACGATTGCCGAGAAATACCTCAAGGATGTTCTGGCAACTTTGGTCACGACGACTTGGCCCAAAGGCGTTCTGATCAACGTCAATTTCCCGGATCACGAGGCCAATGGCGGCGCAGAGATAAAGATCTCAAGACAAGGGCAGCGCAAGATCGGTGATCACATCGCCGAACGTCTTGATCCGCGCGGCGAGCCCTATTACTGGATCGGGGCTATTCAGTCTGAACTGCCAGAAGACAAGAAATCTGATCTGCGCGTGATCGAGCAGGGCAATGTTTCTGTCACCCCGATCAGCCTTGATTTCACCCATTACGATACGTTTGAAAAACTGACGAAGGCCTTTCCGTGAACGAGCCGGTGATTACGCGCGAAACCGCCATAGCCAATCTGTTGCAGATCCTTCGTGATGATGGCATTCACGATGAAGCCGTGTTGTCTGCACTGGCCGACATCCCGCGTGAGATTTTTGTCGCCGATCCTTTCGTCAGCAGGGCCTGGGAAAACGTCGCATTGCCGATCAGCAAGGGCCAAACAATTTCACAGCCCTATATCGTGGCCCTGATGACGCAGGCGCTGGAACTTAATGATCGTATGAAGGTGCTGGAAGTCGGCACCGGTTCTGGTTATCAGGCAGCGATTCTGGCCAAGCTCGCCCGGCGGGTTTATACCCTTGAGCGTCACAAGCCACTGCTGCGCGAGGCCGAGGACAAGTTTCGCGAGTTGGGCCTGCATACCATTTCGACATTGCATGCCGATGGCGGACTTGGGTGGAAAGCACAGGCACCGTTTGATCGCATTATTGTCACGGCTGCGGCACAGGACGTTCCGCCGGTGCTTGTCGATCAGCTTGCAGTTGGTGGCATCATGGTCGTGCCAGTGGGGGAAGTATCCCACACACAGCTTTTGCTGCGTGTCTTGCGGACGCCCAGTGGTGTCGATGTTACCGAACTGATGCCAGTCAGGTTCGTTCCCATGCTTCCGGGCACCGAGGAATTCTGACACCCGTCAGGCCATTAAAATCCATCCTGAACGCCTTGATGCTTACTGATTGTTAACCGCTGATCGGAGACAATCAGAAACATGATGGAAAATTGTGTCAAAAGCGCTGTTTATCACGGAAAACGCCTGTTGCTTGTTTGTGCAGCAAGTGCGGCGCTTGGCGGCTGTTTGCTCAATTCCGTGCCGGTGCCGGTGGTTTATGGCGATGGGGCAAGCTACAGCCCCTATAGCATGCCAAAACTCAAGAACGGGGAACGGGTCATCACGGTAGAGCCGGGCGACACAGTTTCGCAGCTTGCCGTGCGCTATCACATGGACTTTATGCAGTTCACCCGCCGCAATGACCTTCGCGAGCCTTATGTGATCTATCCCGGGCAGCGCCTTGTCCTGCCGCCGTGGACACCCAATTACGACAGCCTGCCACCAGATACAGCGGTAGCGTCAAGATCGAGCACACCGACCAAGACCGTTACGATTGGCGGCAAGCGTCAGGTGGTAAGTGTTCCGGCGAAATCGACCAGCGCACCAGGACAGACTGCGCGGCCCACGACAGCGGTCTCGCGGGTTTCACCGCGCAATGGCGGAAGTATTCCGACACCAGGACTGAAACCGCAGGACTATGCCGCCGCTGCCGAACGTCAGATGGCCTCCGCCCGCAGCTGGCAGACGGACAGCAAATCGACACCGATTGCCGGCCAGGGCAGCTCTGTGCGTCAGAATGTCACCTTGGCCGATCCATCTGCCCGTAAAGGGTTCATCTGGCCGGTTCAGGGCAAGGTTGTTCTGAAATACGGTGCTGGGACAGGTGGTTTGTTCAATGACGGCATCAACATTCAGGCCAATCGCGGCACGCCCATTCTTGCCGCCGACAACGGTGTTGTGACCTATGTCGGCAACGAGTTACGCGGTTTTGGCAACCTGATCCTGATCAAGCATGCCGATAACTTTGTGACCGCCTATGCACACACCGAAAGCCCGCTGGTGGCCCGCGGTGATGTTGTGACACGTGGTCAAAAGATATCGACGGTTGGTACGACCGGGGCCGTGACCTTCCCGCAGCTTCACTTCGAAGTCCGCCAGGGTCGCAAATCATCCGACCCGATCAAGTTCCTGCCAAGCGTCATGGTGTCGCGCTAACAAAAACACCCGGACAATCGGCCTGGGTGTTTTCCGTTTTTCCGCTGTTTCACTGTTGGCTAATCGATCGATTTGCCAAGTTCGCCAGCAACTTCCTGAATAAACTGCCATGCAACGCGGCCCGAACGGCTGCCGCGTGTAACAGTCCATTCCTTGGCGCGCGCATGCAGCTCTTCAGTTGGGATATCGATCCCGAATTCCTTGGCATAGCCTTCGATGATCTCGAAATAGACGTCTTGCGAGATATTGTGGAAGCCAAGCCAAAGACCAAACCTGTCCGATAGCGAGACCTTTTCCTCAACCGCCTCGGACGGGTTGATCGCCGTGGAGCGTTCATTTTCGATCATGTCACGCGCCATAAGATGACGGCGGTTTGACGTCGCATAGAAGATCACATTCTTTGGACGGCCTTCAATACCGCCATCAAGAACTGCCTTCAGCGACTTGTAGCTTTCATCATGCATGTCAAAGGACAAATCATCGCAGAACAAAATCGTGCGGCGACCGCCTTCTTGTAGGATGTGCAAAAGGTCGGGCAGGGTCGGAATATCTTCACGGTGAATTTCGACCAGTGCCAGTGATGCCGGGCTTTCGGCATTAATCTTGGCATGCATCGCCTTGACGATGGAGCTTTTACCGGTACCACGCGCGCCCCAAAGCAATGCGTTGTTAGCCGGCAGGCCATCAGCAAAGCGCTTGGTGTTGTTATACAGGATTTCCTTTTGCTGCCCGATACCCTGAAGAAGCCCGATATCGACCCGGTTCACGTTCCGAACCGGTTGCAAGTAGCTTGTTCGTGCCTGCCAGACAAAGGCATCGGCAGCGCTCAGATCATTTTTGGCGCGCGCAGGCGGTGCCATGCGTTCGAGCGCTGTGGCAATTCGTTCGAGTGTGGGCAAAAGTTTATCGAAATCGCTACTCATCGGGGCCTCTTGGGTGTTTCTTTTTTCCGGTGACGTTTTTTGTTGGCCGGAAAGCTAGCACATTAGGATGCCAATGGAAGTGTTTGTTCTAAGGGCCTTCGTGCAACACAAGGTGAACAAAAGCACACAAGTGCCGATTTTACCGCTTTGAAACCGGTTCTCCCTTGCTTTGGCGTAACACCCCGTTATATTCCGGCAGTTGATATTTTTTGTTCTGAGGAATTAGGAGTTCCTAATGTTTATTTCGACGGCTTACGCTCAGGCCGCTGGTGGTGCAGACGGTGCTGGTGCACTGATGCAGTTTGCGCCGCTGATCCTGATTTTTGTTGTTTTCTATTTCCTGCTTATTCGTCCTCAGCAGAAAAAGCAGAAAGAACATAAGGCAATGCTTGAGGCGATCCGTCGTGGCGACAAGATCGTCACCGCCGGTGGCCTGATTGGTACCGTTGCCAAGGTTGTTGGCGACGATGAACTGTCGGTCGAGATCGCCGAAGGTGTGAAAGTTAAAGTCGCACGTGGCATGGTTTCAACGGTTCTTTCAAAAACCGAACCGGCCAAAGGCGATGCCAAAGACGAAAAAGAAGAAAAAGCAGAAGAGACCAAGAAAGACTAATCTCTTCGTATCAAGTGAGGCGGGGCAGTTGGCTCCGCCTTCTTGCATTTTGCCGGTGGCCTGAAGCGGTACCAAATACCCGTTGTTCCAAGAACCATGGAACCAGACCAAGGTTGACCCTGACAGATCCGGTCACAAACACATGCTTTATTTTACCAAATGGAAAGCAGCACTGGTCCTTCTGGTGTGTGCTTTGGGCGTAATCTACGCTGCGCCAAACTTCCTGCCGTCGGGTACTCTGGCGACAGAATCCAGTTACCTGCCGGGCAAGCAGATCAATCTCGGCCTCGATCTTCGTGGCGGCTCGCACATGCTGCTTGAAGTCGACACCGACAGTGTCCTGCGCGAACGTTATGACGCGCTTGCCGATGCGATCCGCACTGAACTGCGTCAGGAACAAATCCGTAACCGTCCGCGTGAAGCCACGGCCAACGGTGCCGAGATTACTATTCTGCGGGCCGATGACGTTGAAAAGGCGCGTGAAATCGCGCGCACCGCGGAACCCAATACCGAGCTGAGCGGCGAGGGGAACAACATCGTTGTGACCTATAACGAAGTCGCTTATCGCGAACTGATTGACCGTGCGATTGCACAGTCGCTGGAAGTTGTCCGTCGTCGTGTTGACGAACTGGGCACCACCGAACCATCCATCCAGCGCCAGGGCGAAAACCGCATCGTTGTTCAGGTTCCGGGTCTTGATGATCCGTCGCGCCTGCGTGATATCCTGGGCCGTACGGCAAAGATGAACTTCCATCTTGTGAATAACGAAAAAACGGCCGCCGATGCGCGTGCGACCGGCCTTCCGCCGGGAACCATGATTCTGCCGTCGGCAGATGAAGGCGATGGTATCCGCGAATATCTGATTGATCGTCGTATCGTTGTCTCAGGTGACAACCTTGTCGACTCTCAGCCGACCTTCAGTGACGGTCGTCCGGTTGTTTCCTTCCGCTTTGACGCGGCAGGCGGCGCGCGATTTGGCGATATCACCAGCAAAAATGCCGGTCGCGGTCTTGCCATCGTTCTTGATGGTGAAGTGATTTCCGCACCGCGCATTAACGAACCGATCCTTGGCGGTAATGGTATCATTACCGGCCAGTTCAGCGTTCAGGAAGCCAACGACCTTTCCCTGCTTCTGCGTGCCGGTGCGTTGCCTGCACCGATGCAGATCCTTGAAGAACGCTCGGTTGGTCCGGGCCTTGGTCAGGATTCGGTCGAGGCTGGCGAATTTGCTGCCGTGCTTGGTCTGGTCTTTGTGATTGCCTTCATGGTGATCAGTTATGGCCGGTTTGGTGTCTATGCCGACATCGCGCTAATGATGAACCTGATCCTTGTTCTGGCGGTGATGTCTGTTCTTCAGGCGACCCTGACCCTGCCGGGGATTGCGGGTATCGTTCTGACCGTCGGTATGGCGGTTGATGCCAACGTGCTGATTTTTGAACGTATCCGCGAGGAACGCCGCAACGGCCGTACAATCATCAATGCGATTGATGCCGGTTATCGCAGCGCCATGTCGACCATTCTTGATGCCAACATCACGACGCTGATAGCAGCCCTTGTGCTGTTTAGCTTCGGATCTGGTCCGATCAAAGGCTTTGCCGTGACACTGGCCATCGGCATTATCACCTCAATGTTCTCGGCGATCTGGCTGACCCGACTGCTGATTGCAGCATGGGTAAAACGCAGCCGTCCGACCGAGTTGGTCATTTAAGGAAGGGAACAGGGAAGATATGAAACCTTTACATCTTATCCCGGATGACGTGAATATCCCGTTCCTTAAATTCCGGAAGATATTCTATATCGCGTCTTTGCTGATGGTGCTGGCCTCGGTCGGTATGTTCTTCACCAAGGGCCTTAACTTCGGGATCGATTTCCGGGGCGGCATTCTGGTCGAAATCAAGACCAATGGCCCGGCCGATATCAATGCACTGCGTGACAATCTTGGCAGCCTCGGCCTTGGCGATGTTTCGATTCAGGAATTCGGCGAGCCGGATGATGTCCTGATCCAGTTGCAGCGCCAGGATGGGGATGAAGAAGCCCAGATGGCGGCCCTTGCGGCTGTCACCAACGCACTTGGCGATGACGTCACCATTCGCCGAAGCGAACTTGTCGGTCCGAAGGTCGGTGGCGAGCTTAAGGAAGCCGGATTCTATTCGGTCGTGATCTCGTTGTTCCTGATCATGGTCTATATCTGGGTTCGGTTCGAATGGCAGTTCGCTGTCGCGTCGGTTGTAGCCTTGCTGCACGACGTCCTGATCACTATCGGTTTCTTTGTGATTACCGGAGTTCAGTTCGATCTGGCGACCTTGGCAGCGGTTCTGACGGTGGCCGGTTATTCGATCAACGATACGGTTGTTGTGTTTGACCGTATCCGCGAATATCTGCGCAAGTTCCGCAAGATGGAAATCCCGGATTTGCTGGACCTGTCGATCAACTCGACGCTTTCGCGCACGACCATGACGTCGTTTACGACGTTGCTGGCACTCATTGCCTTGTTCGTGTTCGGTGGCGAAGCGATCCGCGGTTTCACCATGGCGTTGATCTTTGGCATCGTGATCGGGACCTATTCCTCGATCTGTGTCGCGTCACCTTTGCTGATCGTCCTTCGCCTCAAACGTAAAATTCCCGAGGCGGAAGAAGGTCAGGAAGCTGGCGCCTGATCAGCCGGGTTGGATTTATAGACATTTACACTATGGCCGGGTTTGTGAGAAAACAGACCCGGCCATTTCTTTGCGGGATTTGATCGTTTGCGGTCTTTGGTTTCCGTCCGTAGATAGCCGATAAAAAGTCCATTAAAAACTGGCTGCAACCGATGAAACCCCATATCGCGTCTAACCCCGAACATCGCGCAAATCTGATCGGCAGCATCTGGATGATGGCTGCGATGGTGGCGTTTTCCTTTGAAGATGCGTTTGTTAAGGCTGTCTCAGAAGCCCATGCCGTTGGTCAGGTCCTGATTGTATTTGGGGTCGGTGGGGCGATCCTGTTTGCAGTTGTCGCGCGGATCAACAAACAGCGCTTGCTTAATCCTGATGTACTGTCGCGTGCGATGGGCATACGGATCATTTTTGAAGTTATTGGCCGGTTGTTTTATGTCCTCGCACTGGCTTTAACGCCGCTTTCATCGACGACTGCAATTCTTCAGGCAACGCCAATTATTGTCGTTCTTGGAGCCGCCGTCCTGTTTGGCGAAAAGGTGGGTTGGAGAAGATGGACGGCAATCATCGTCGGATTGATTGGCGTTTTGATTATTTTGCGTCCGACAGCTGACAGCTTTTCTGCGTTATCCCTGCTTGCCGTCATCGGTACGATTGGCTTTGCCGGGCGTGATCTTGCCAGCCGCGCCGCGCCGGTATCACTAAGCACCTCCATCCTGGGTTTCTATGGCTTTGTGGCCATTATCCTGGCTGGCATCGTGTTTTCATTGTGGGATGGAAAAGCTTTTACGTGGATGAATACGCAAAGCTTTTTGTATTTCGTTGGCGCAATCCTGATGGGGGCGTTTGCCTACGCCGCCTTAATGAAAGCGATGCGCAGTGGCGATGTTTCCGCAGTTACGCCATTTAGGTACACCCGCTTGTTGTTTGGTATTGCATTGGGCATGATCCTGTTTGGCGAGGAACCGGACATGCTGATGATGATCGGTTGCGGTGTCGTCGTTTTATCCGGGTTGTTCATTCTTTGGCGCAGAAAAAAATTACCGAAGAGCACCTCGACACTCCGTGAAATCCAGACTAAGTCCAATTCAAATTAATCGAGCAACCGCAAATGGGGCCAACATGTCTCTTGAAGTAAGTACCTTGGTCGCCGAAGGCAGTAAAATGGTCACCAGCTATGGCGACGGCATTTTTCGATTTGGCGAAGAAACGGTTACGGGATCGATCCTGCTGTTTCCTGAAGCCGTCTATTCATGGAACGTCACGACAAAAGACGACATCACGCCGGAATCTTTTTCCCGGGTGATCGAAAAGGCCGATGAAATTGAGATCCTGTTGCTTGGCATGGGGACACGTCTAACACCTGTCCCGCTTGAGTGGCGCCAGGCGCTCAAGCCGCACGGTATTGTCATCGAGCCAATGGATACCGGTGCTGCTTGCCGGACCTACAATGTTCTGGTGTCTGAAGCACGCCGCGTTGCAGCGGCGATGATTGCTGTCTGACGCTTACGCAAAGAACTTCTGCAGTTCATGGCGGATATCAAGCACGCTTGAAAAAAGTGCCGCCGGTCCCGGGGCCTGATCAATCGGGAAGACATCCCCACACAGAAATACGTTTTTCCATGGTGCTCGCAGTTGCTGTCGGCTGGCAGCCATTCCCGGCGTCATTTCAGGAAACGGAGCTTCGGCGTTGATGAACAAGTGGTTGGGATACAGTGCATTGTCCGCATTATCCGATCGCGTTTGCAAATCAAGATTAAGGTACTGGTCGCAGAGCCAAACACAACGTTGCCAGACAAGCTGTGCAAATTGATCGGCGTTCTGGGTATCTTGCAGCTGCAAGCTGCTGTTCAGGCTTACCTGAAGATGACGACGATTGCAGTAGATCGCACGCACGATATCATCACTGACCAGCAGGGCTTGTGGCTCCGCAAATGGTTTGCGCATTTCAAACGTCATGCAGCGCCGATGTGCAGGTGCGGGTGATATCCCGATATCGGGCACCGCATCGCATAATGGTTTGGGGTGCAGGGCCAGAACAACGGCATCATCAGGGTTCAGAACAATCTGACTGTCATCTTCGAACAGCAAATCGGTCGCGTAGTCGGATGTACTGTCAATATCGCCAAGTTTTGTTCGACTTTTGATGGTCCCGCCAGCAGCCAGGAACCGTTCACGCAGGGCAGGCAGGGCAATATCGTTGAGGATAATCGGATCAATCGCCGCAAACACCGGTTCATGATGGCGCGCCAGCATCCCGCGTAACCTTGGCACCAGAACCCGTGCCAACAGGGACTTTGAACATCGATGGGCAGGCATGGAAAACAGAACTTCGGCCAGAACAGTAAGCGCATCACGATGATAGGTGCCGGGCTGATGGGCTTTGTCGTCAGAGTCAAATGCACCCGATGAGAACGTGCTGTCGAGCCGGTTTTCTTCACTGGTAGATCGTTGTTGCCAAAGTGTCAGTGCGGTATAGGCACGCGCCGCAATGCTTATCCGTCTAGAAATCAGTGCCCGCGATATACCCTGATCAAGCGATACAATGGCGGGTTTGCGACGCCCGCGTTTCAATCCCATCACACAATGGGCCGGTCTGATCAGTTTCGTGGGAATTTCCGAGTAGCCAGCAAAGAAATCGGCGACCAGCCCCGACGGATCATAAAATATCTCTGGCTCTGCTGTTTTGTGGCTTTCAGGTGCAGTGTGCATGCCGCGCGTCCAGCGGCTTTCAAATGGCTCGGCTTCGTCATATAGCGTTACGTCAAAGCCGTCCTCGGCCATGCAGGTGGCAAGTGCCGAACCGGCCAGACCGCCGCCGATAATGTGTAAGCTTCCGGACGCAAATGATGCCATATGCCTGAGCCAATTTAGTTGTTATACAGAGGCCAGAGAACGATGTGCTACATAGTCGTACCAAGTCAGAAGTCCTAATAACCTTAACATCAGAACAGCTTACAAGCCATGGATGAAATCACAACCGAACTGGACAACCTGAACGAAGAGGTGATCGGCCACATGAATTCGTGGGTCGATATGCTTGGTGGAGGGGAGATCGGAAGGCTTGTCGGTGCTGCCTTGGTGCTGCTTGTTTTCTTTATCTTCAAGCGGGTTCTGGTGCGTGGTGCACTTGCTATCTTGCGTCGGATTGCACAGCAGCGTTCAGAAAGCATGATGGGCAATGTGCTTGATGCCTTTGCACTGCCTTTGCAGGCTTTGTTCATGCTGCTTGGGGTTTATTTCGCAACCGAGGTCCTGACACTCCCCGAAGAAATTGATGCCTTTGCTGTTGAGGCTATTTCAATCGCGGCTGGTTTCTGTGTCTTCTGGGCGCTGTTTCGCGCTGTGGAGCCGTTGGGGGTATCGTTAAATCGGCTGGTCGGCCGATTTGGTGCCGGGCTTGGCGATGATCTCAGGCAATTCTTCATCCGTGGGGTAAAGACCCTGATCGTCGTTATTGGCGGCGTTATCATTCTGGAAAACTGGGGCATTGATGTTTCAGCGTTCCTGGGTGGTCTTGGTCTTGCCGGGATGGCAGTTGCGTTGGCGGCAAAGGATTCTGTTGCCAATATCTTTGGTGGCCTGACCATTTTCGCCGACAACCTGTATAAGCGCGGCGACTGGATCGAAACACCGCACTTCGAAGGAACGGTCGAGGTTGTGGGCCTGCGGGCGACCAAGGTACGTACCTTTGCCAAGGCGCTGGTTACGATGCCAAATGCCCAGATCGTTGATTCGCCTGTGATCAACTGGTCGCGCATGACACATCGTCGGATCAAGATGGTGATTGGTCTGGAATACCGAACGACCGCCAAACAAATGGAAGCGATCGTCGACAAGCTGCGCGATTTTTTGAAGAACGATGACGATGTCGCCCAGACCGATGTCGCCCAAATGGTACATTTGTCAGATTTTGGTGCCAGTTCGATCAATATTGATCTTTATTACTTCACCAAAACCACTGACTGGGTGACGTGGCGAGATATCCGCAACCGTCACATCATCGCTTTCAAACGTATTGTCGAGGAAGAGGACGCTGCTTTCGCATTCCCGTCGCAATCGCTATATGTCGAAAGCATGCCGGAAATCATCAACAGCCAAAAAGACGATCAACGTTCAGAACGTAAGATCGGATAGGATAAATGCCCGATACGCCAAAGCTTTCCCACTGTGCCGACTATGTCAGGCGCCATGACCGGGACCGTTTCCTGTGCGCGCTGTTTGCGGCACCGGAAAAGCGTGAATCTCTGTTCACCCTGTACGCTTTTAATCAGGAAGTCTCCAAAACGCGCGAGATGGTCAGTGAAGTCATGCTGGGCCATATCCGCTTGCAATGGTGGCGTGACACCCTGACCGAACTGGGCGCGGGGCAGGTGCGCAAGCACGAAGTTGTTGAGCCACTGGCTGATTTGGTGAAGGACGGGCACCTCGATATCGCCGACCTTGAGGCGATTGTTGCCGCGCGCGAGTTTGATCTTGAAGACCGCCAACCTGCCACCCAGCAGGAACTTGATCGCTATATTGATCAAACGTCCGGGCAGATCAGTGTTCTGGCGTCAAGGCTGCTTGGGGCAGGTGGCGACGATGCAGACCATGCGGCACGGCTTGCAGGCAATGCGTATGGCTTGGTCGGCATTATGCGGGCCATCGTGTTCCATGGCCGATCAAAACGCCTTTATCTCCCCAAGGACAGGATGGAACATCACGAGGTCGCGCAAGGCGACGTCTTCGAGTTCCGTAAAAAACAGGAAATTCGTGAGTTCATTCGCGAACTGGCCGAATTGGCGCGTGCCCGCATTGCCGAAGCCCGCAAACATCGCCGAGCGTTGCCAAAACAGGCCCACGCCGCCGCATTGCCGGTGGTTCTAGCCGACGGGTATCTGCGCAAGCTTGCCAAGTCCGGGTATGATCCGTTTTCGGCCGAATTCGGTTTGGCACGACCGGCCAGTCTGCGGTTGACCCTTAACGGGATGCTCAAGAGATATTGATCCGATATCGCTTGTCACATGACCATTGTATAAATATCTCTTATGGTGAGAATAAAGGTCAGGACAGCACTGAACTGTACGTGGTAGCGTTGGTAACCCTTTGATATCTGGCGCAAGATGCGGGCATGCCCGACATGAGGACCAAGATGGCACATTTGATCAAAAAGACCCGGAAACGGTGGTTTGGCGGCCTGATGTTTGTCGGGCTGCTGTGCCTGTCGGTCGTGACTGTTTCACAGGCCCGTGCCGCAAGCATTGAGCCGTTCGTGGGGTCCTATCATGGCACGACCATCGAGCATGCCGAAAACGAGCTTCAAGCCCGTGATCTTGATGTTGTCATCAAGGAGACCGAACGCGGCTTTATCGTCGATTGGTCAACGGTCATACACAAGCCAGACGGACGTGAAAAAACCGTCTCACTGGATGTCGAGTTTTACGCAACCGAGCGTGCTGACATCTATGGCAGCGCCATGCGTTCGGGGCTGTTCGGGAAACGTATTCCCAATGACCCGCTCAAAGGCGAACCATTTTTCTGGGCACGGATTGTTGATAAGACCCTGACTATTCACGCGCTTTATATCAATGATGAAGGCGGGTACGAAATGCAGGTCTACAAGCGCACGCTCGACGACGACGGCAATCTTGATCTGATCTTTCGCCGGTTCCGTGACGGGGAACAAATTCGCGATGTTACGGGCAAGCTGACGCGACAACCTGATCGCTATTGACCGCGCGCCTGTCAGGTCAAAGAAAAAAGCCGCATCACTTTCGATGCGGCTTTTGATTTTTCAGGCTGCGTTCACGGTACTGAGCCACTCATCAAACAGCGGAATGGCACGATCGCTATAAAGCTTCTTGCGATCACGGCCCTTGACCCGTTTCTTGAGATCAAGATCCGGGAAGAGGCCGAAATTCACATTCATCGGCTGGAAGGTGCTTTCATCGGCACCGCCGGTGATATGGTTCAATAGGGCGCCCATGGCGGTTGCAAGCGGCGGCGTCGGGATGGTTTTTCCTGCTTTTTCGGCAGCTGTAAACCGTCCAACCATCAGACCGACGGCTGCACTTTCTACATATCCTTCACAGCCTGTAATCTGACCGGCAAAGCGCAGATCAGGACGTGATTTAAGGCGCAGATTCCCATCCAAAAGTCGTGGCGAGTTCAGGAAGGTGTTGCGGTGAATGCCGCCAAGACGGGCGAATTCGGCATTTTCCAGCCCCGGAATGGTGCGGAAGACTTCAACCTGCGCGCCGTATTTCAGTTTGGTCTGGAAACCGACCATATTGTAAAGCGTGCCAAGCGCATTGTCCTGACGCAGCTGAACGATTGCGCGTGGCTTTTCTTTCGGATTATGCGGGTTGGTCAGGCCAACCGGTTTCATCGGGCCATGGCGCAGCGTTTCGCGCCCACGTTCGGCCATGACTTCGATCGGAAGGCATCCGTCGAAATACGGGGTGTCTTTTTCCCAGTCCTTGAATTCGGTTTTTTCGCCTTCGATCAGGGCGTCGATGAAGCGGTTATACTCATCTTCATACATCGGGCAATTGATGTAATCCTTGCCATCGCCCTTGTCGTAACGCGACTGGAACCATGCCTTGTCGAAATCAATGCTGTCCTTATAGACAATCGGTGCGATGGCATCAAAGAAGGCAAGGCTTTCCTCGCCAGTTGCCTTGCGAATGGCATCGGCAAGCGCACCGGATGTCAGCGGTCCGGTCGCAATGATGGTATGTTCCCATTCTTCTGGTGGCAGACCATCAATTTCGCCGCGCTCCATCGTGATCAAAGGATGGTTTTCAAGCGCGTTTGTGACGGCCTCGGAAAAACCTTCGCGATCAACGGCCAAAGCGCCACCGGCAGGTACCTTATGCTGATCAGCGCACCGCATGATGATCGAACCGGCACGGCGCATTTCATCATGGATCAGGCCGACAGCATTGTATTCCTTGTCATCGGACCGGAATGAATTCGAACAGACCAGCTCAGCACATTTGTCGGTGTGGTGTGCATCGGTCGGGCGCGTCGGACGCATTTCATGCAGGATGACGGGCACACCGGCTTCTGCCAATTGCCAGGCGGCTTCGCTGCCCGCCAGACCGGCGCCAATAATATGAACAGGCTTGACCGTATTCACGTGTGCGAACTCCTTGCCAGAGTGGATTGTGATCGTGTGGCACACACATAGCGGTGCATGGGGGAAGATTTCAAGTCAATTGCGCCGCAAGCAGAGCAAACCTGTTCACATTGCCTTGCATAACCGAAATTTTCACACCACCACATCCCAACCGTCTTACAGGACAGAGCCGTTCTGTCCCGATAACGTGAAGATGGCATTCCATGAGCTACCCGCATCATCCCTATGGATACGAACCTACCCATTGTCCGGTGATCGGCCTTGTGCCGCGTCGACGGCACGTCATGGATGCAGAGTTTGTCGAAGGCACCAAAGAGCCCGAGAGCAGCGATGGTGACACGCACAGCGATCACAAGGAAAGACGTCTTGGATTTCCATTCGGCGGCGCGGGCGAGGGCGTATTTGGTCCCGCCGACATCGAAGGCATGATCGAATATGTGGTTGCCACCCGTCAGGGATGGCGATCCTCGATGGTGATCCGGTCTTTCCTGCGTTGGTGGCGCGAAGATGAGGATGCCGGTACCAAGGCCGCTCAGGATCGAAAGCAATCAGATGCCATCATCATGCTTCTGGCATTAAACCAGGGCCGAGACGGTTTCGTGCAGGGATATCTAAACGATCTCAAACACGAACAGCTTGATCGGCCCAGGTTGGTGCCACCGGCAAATCCGGTTGAGGTGGCCTTTAACAAAAGTCTGCGTATCGCCGCCCTTGCCTTGGCACTTTCGCCGATTGTCCTTGTCTTCGCGGTCCTGTTTTTTGTGCAGGTCGACAACCTTATCAGCACCGGCAATGGCAAATTGTTTGGTTTCAGCTACGACCTGTTGTTCGTGGTCGGCAGTTTCGGTGCCATCGGTGCCCTGACCAGCATGATGATGCGCCTTGGCAAGGATGTGCCTTGGGGGGAAATGGAACCGGCCTCCGTATTCTTTAATTTCTTGTTCCGGCCGTGCATGGGGTTCTGCTTTGCGATCATTGTCCTTTTAGCGCTTAGGGCCGGAATGTTGCCAATCCCCCTTGATGAGCTGCACAAGATTGATGATCTCGACCAAATCAGCCAATCAGCCGCCGCAGGTCAGCAGATTTCTATCGTGCTTGTCTTCGCCTTCCTGTCCGGATTTAGCGAACGGCTGAGTACTGCGCTGGTCAAGCGGGTTGAAGACAGGGTCACGAATTCGGGCTAAGCCAAAACAAAAAGGGCAGCTTCATGCTGCCCTTATGTCTTATTCCAGTCCGAGATGGCGTTTCAGGTAGCGCCCTGTGTAACTGCGTTCATTGCCCATGATGTCTTCCGGTGTTCCGGCACCGACCAACTGGCCGCCGCCATCACCGCCCTCGGGCCCGATATCAATAATCCAGTCCGCAGTCTTGATAACATCAAGGTTGTGTTCGATCACGACAACCGTATTGCCCTGATCGACAAGCGTATGCAGCACTTCCAGAAGTTTGCGGATATCGTGGAAATGAAGCCCCGTTGTCGGCTCATCAAGGATATAGATCGTCCGGCCGGTCGCGCGTTTGGACAGTTCCTTGGCAAGCTTCACACGTTGGGCTTCACCACCCGACAGGGTGGTGGCCTGCTGCCCCAGATGGATATAGGAAAGTCCGACCTGTTTCAGGGTTTCCATCTTGTCGCGGATAGACGGAACGGCCTTGAAAAAATCGGCGCCTTCTTCGACTGTCATATCAAGGACGTCGGATATCGATTTGCCTTTAAACGATATTTCCAATGTCTCGCGGTTGTAGCGATGGCCTTTGCACTGGTCACATTCGACATAAACGTCGGGCAGGAAGTGCATTTCAATTTTGATGACGCCATCGCCCTGGCATGCTTCGCAGCGTCCACCCTTGACGTTGAAGGAAAAACGACCGGGCTTGTAGCCGCGTGTTTTTGCCTCTGGCAATTGGGCGAACCATTCACGGATGGGGGTGAACGCACCGGTATAGGTCACCGGGTTGGAACGCGGGGTTCTGCCAATCGGGCTTTGGTCAATATCAATGATCTTGTCGATCAGTTCGACACCCGTGATCTCGTCATGTGCGCCGGGGTGATGGCGGGCATTATGCATCCGCTTGGCCAGCGCCTTATACAGCGTCTCAATCACAAGGCTTGATTTCCCGCCGCCCGAAACCCCGGTCACACAGATGAACTTGCCGAGTGGGAAATCTACATCAATGCCCTGCAGGTTGTTGGCCGTTGCCCCTTTGATGGTAATTGCCTTGCCATTGCCCTTGCGGCGTTCTTTTGGAACTGCAATCTGTTCAACGCCGACAAGGTATTTCCCCGTCAGGCTGTCTGGGTTTTGCTGGATCTGTTCCGGGGTTCCTTCGGCAACGATACGGCCGCCATGAATACCGGCACCCGGGCCCATATCCACAACATAGTCGGCAGCCCGAATGGCGTCCTCGTCATGTTCGACGACAAGGACCGTATTGCCAAGGTCACGCAAGCGTTTCAGCGTTTCAAGCAAGCGGTCGTTGTCGCGCTGATGCAGGCCGATGGATGGTTCATCGAGCACATACAAAACACCTGTCAGGCCCGAACCGATCTGGGACGCCAGCCGGATACGCTGGCTTTCGCCGCCGGAAAGCGTGCCGGATGTGCGGGACATCGATAAGTAATCCAGGCCGACATCGCGCAGGAAACGCAGCCGATCATTGATTTCGCGAAGGATGCGACGCGCAATCTCGGTTTCTTTTGCGTTCAGCTTATCTTCCAGTGCCAGGAACCAGTCGGCGGCCTTGGCAATCGAAAGATCGGTGACCTGCGAAATGTCGCAGCCATCAACCTTTACTGCCAGTGCTTCGGGTTTCAGGCGTTTGCCCGTGCAGGTGGGGCAGTGCGACACCATCTGGTATTTGGACAGTTCATCACGGGCCCACTGGCTGTCGGTTTCACGCCAGCGGCGCGACATGTTGGGAATGACACCTTCAAACGGACGCGACACCTTATAGCTACGTGATCCGTCATCATAGGTCACCGTGACTTCTTCTTCGCCCGATCCATGCAGGATGATGTCCTGTGCTTTCTTGGGCAGTTTTTCCCAAGGGACATTGGTTTTGAAGTCAAAGTGCTTGGCAACCGATTTCAGGGTCTGGAGATAGTATTTCGATGTTGTACTGGCCCAGGGCGCGACGGCACCGTTTTCGAGCGTCTTGCTTTCATCCGGGACGACCAGCATCGGGTCGAATTCCATCTGGGTGCCAAGGCCATCACAGGCCGGGCAGGCACCAAACGGGTTGTTGAATGAGAACAGTCGCGGTTCGATTTCCTCGATGGTAAAGCCGGAAACCGGGCAGGCGAACTTTGCTGAAAAAACAGTGGTTTCGCCGGTTTTGGCATCTTCGGTCAAAACGATGCCGTCGGTAAGTTCAAGCGCGGTTTCAAAGCTGTCTGCCAGACGGGTTGAAATGCCATCCTTGACGATCAGGCGATCAACCACGACTGAAATATCGTGTTTGAGATTCTTGTTCAGTTCCGGTGCTTCGTCGATGTCATACATTTCGCCATCGATCTTGACGCGCTGGAAGCCGCGTGCGCGAAGTTCACGCAGTTCTTTTTTGTATTCACCTTTACGGCCACGCACGATCGGGGCCAGAAGGTAAAGACGCGTACCTTCCTCCATCTCCATGACGCGGTCGACCATTTGCGAAACGGTCTGACTGACAATCGGCAGACCTGTGGCGGGCGAATAGGGGATGCCGACACGCGCCCACAACAGACGCATATAGTCATAAATTTCGGTGACGGTGCCAACGGTCGAACGCGGGTTCTTCGAGGTCGTCTTTTGTTCGATGGAGATGGCTGGTGACAGCCCGTCGATATATTCGACATCGGGCTTTTGCATCAGTTCCAGGAACTGGCGGGCATAGGCCGACAGGCTTTCGACATAGCGGCGCTGACCTTCGGCATAGATGGTATCAAAGGCCAGAGAACTTTTGCCTGATCCCGACAGACCGGTAATCACCACGAGGGAATCGCGCGGCAGTTCAACATCAATGTTCTGAAGGTTGTGTTCTTTCGCACCGCGAACCGAGATTTTCGTCAGCATGTCGGGCCTTTTGTTCCTGAATTGTTCGGAAAGTGTATAGAGGAGCCGTAAGCTATACGCAAGCGCACCCCTGACAGTTCCTGTCAGTATTTGTCAGGAGATCCGCAATTAACAACCCGATGCATGACAGAGCCACGAAAAAGCCCGCCGAACAAGACCGGCGGGCTTCATAAATCCTGTGACCGGAACGGTCAGGTTTTTGATCTGGCTTAGCCTTTGGTAACCGTACGACCGGTTGCACCGAGGTCCTTGAAAGCTTCTTCAAGGCGTGCTGCCATCGACAGCTCAGCTTCGCGGATCCAGACGCGCGGGTCATACTGCTTTTTGTATGGCTGATCGGTTTCCGGGTCGACCTGATACTTGAACGCACGTGCGTTGGCTTCGACATACTCGCCAACCGGGCGGGCATAGGCGAACTGGGTATCGGTATCGATATTCATCTTGAAGCAGCCATAGCTGACAGCTTCTTCGATTTTCTCTTTTTCCGAACCGGAACCGCCATGGAATACGAAGTCGAGCGGGCGATCACCCAGACCGTGCTTTTCGGCCACGTATTTCTGGCTTTCCAGAAGGATCTCCGGGCGAAGCTTCACGTTGCCGGGCTTGTAAACGCCGTGCACGTTGCCAAACGCTGCCGCGACCGAGAAGTGACCAAGCGGCGAGAGACGGCGATAAGCTTCTTCGACTTCTTCCGGGCGGGTGTAAAGGCGCGGATCGATTTCCTCAACCGAGGTATCAAGCTCATGACCGATACCGTCTTCTTCACCACCGGTGACGCCCAGTTCGATCTCAAGGCTCATCTCGATGGCTGACATCCGTTTCAGGAAGGTCTCGCAGGTCGCGAGGTTGTCTTCAACGGATTCTTCGGACAGATCCAGCATATGAGAGCTGTAAAGCGCCTTGCCAGTTTCGGCATAGGCCTTTTCGCTCCATTTCAGCATTTCATCGACCCATGGCACAAACTTGCGGTTTGCGTGGTCGGTATGCATGACAACAGCAACACCATAATGTTCGGCCAGAAGCTGTGCATGACGCGCAGCAGATACGGCGCCGAGAACACGGGCCGCAGCAGCGTCCTTGATGCCCTTGCCGGCAAAGAACTGTGCACCACCATTCGAAAGCTGAATGATAATGTCAGATCCGGCATTTGCAGCAGCTTCAAGGGCTGCGTTCATCGTGCTTGAAGACGTAATATTGACGGCGGGAAGGGCGTAACCGTCCTGCTTGCAGGCAGAAACGAGTTCGCGATAGGCAGCACCGGTAACAACACCGGGTTTAACGGAAGGCATGTGGGTACTCCTCCTGGGGGTCAGAGTAAAAACAGATCAGCAGCAAAATCACCTGAAGACCCTGCATACAAACTGTTACAGAGCCCAATGCATCTTCGAAATGCTGTCTCAGGTCAAGGCTTTCCGTCATAGACTTTCGGAAAATATTGCGTTTGCTCAGGCGTAACTCTCTTGCACGCCCTTGATCCAGCTTTGCGTCACTTTGAACTGATCATCAAACAAAATCATATCGGCCTGATAGCCCGGTGCCAAGCGACCAAGAACATCACCAAGCCCGAGGAACTCCGCTGGATAAAGCGACGCCATGCGAAGCGCTTCATCAAGCCCGATTTCGGCAATTTCCATGCAATTGCGCACAGCTGAAATCATATCAAGGTCCGAACCCGCTAACGTCCCATCCGCGAGCGCGCAGCGCCCAGCAACTGCAATGATTTCCTCATCGCCCAGCTTGAACCGTTTATCGGCGGCACCAACCGTTGGCATGGCATCGGTGACCAGCATCACCTTGCCCGCGGCCTTGGCGCGGACGGCGGTTTTGATCACGGCAGCATGGACGTGAAACCCGTCCGCGATCAGGCCACACCATGTGCGATCATCTGAAAGCGCTGCACCGACAACGCCCGGCTCCCGATGGGTCAGGGGGCTCATGGCATTGAAAAGATGCGTGAAGCCCTGCATGCCTTCATCGATTGCCGACATGATATCATCATAGGTGCCCGCTGTATGTCCGGCGCAAACACGAACATCGCGGGCAACGAGCTTTGCAATCACGCCTTTATCAAGCAGTTCCGGTGCAAGGGTGAGTAAAGTGCATCCATTGCGAAGCTTGGAGACGAGTTCTATTGCATCAGGTTCCATCGGTCTGATCTGATCAGCCGAATGCACGCCACGGCGTTTGAGATTGAGATACGGTCCTTCAAGGTGAATGCCGACGACACCAGCTATGCCGTTATCGAGCGCGTCCTGAACGGCAGCAATCGCCGCCTCCATCTTGGCCCGTGAATCGGTAATCAGGGTTGGCAGCATGGATGTCGTGCCAAACCGGCGATGCGCAGCGACCATGGTTTTAATGGTCTCAAGATCAGGCGCATCATTCAGCAAGACACCGCCGCCACCATTGACCTGCACATCAATCAGACCGGGGGAGAGGGTTTGGCCGCTGCCGTCTATTGTTTTGATACCAGCTGGTAGATCCTTATCCGCAACAACGGCATCGATCTTGCCATCCGTGACCAGAACAGAATGCCCCGACAGGAAGCGTGTCCCGTCAAAGAGTCGGGCATTTGATATGGCAAAGTCACTCACGCCTGGGTCTCCGGTTGTTGCGTATCCAAGTTACGGTGGTCGCAGGATCAACCCTGCGGTCGTGGACGGTTGGGCATCGTAATTGGATGATTTGATGGCTGCAACGACCTTAACGAACAATTGTGAAGAAGTCGTCTGCACCGCCCATTTTCGCGGATAGGCGAAATATTCGAACACGAACATTCCATACAACAAGGTTAACCATGGACGCCGCAGGGCGATCTTCATGATTTGGTCGCAAAACTTTCACTTGCCTGCAACACTTGACGCTTTCCGCGTGTCTGCATTTCACGGCACTTCCGCTGCCTGATTGACGGAACACTAGGCAAACACTGGATCTTTGATCCTTTCAAAGCAGCGCCGCCAGTTAGCTTCATAGTGAACATATTGGATGTTCACTTGATCATTTATTGGCGAGTTTTGTGTCATTTCGCCGCCCATTCGCACATCAAAAGTAAGTTTCCGAAAACTGTCACTTGAGCAAAACGGCCCTCAAGAACAAAACGAACGCCTAGCCGGTCGCCGAATTACGGGCGGCGTTCCGTGCCAAGTTTTCAATAGGGAGTTACTTGACCATGTTCCGCAAAACACTGATGGCTGCTGCTGCCGTGTTTGCCATCGGCAACACCGCACAGGCTGCAACCGAGATCACCTGGTGGCATGCAATGGACGGCGCACTTGGCGACGTTGTCAACCAGATCACCGAAGACTTCAACGCAAGCCAGGATGAATACAAACTCGTATCCATCAACAAGGGCGGCTACGAAGACACCATGACGGCCGGCATCGCAGCGTTCCGCGCGAAGAACCAGCCGAACATCATCCAGATCTTCGACGCAGGTGCTGCAACCATCATCAACGCCAAAGGCGCTGTTAAGCCGGTTCAGGATTTGCTTGAAGCAAACAACGTCAATTTCGATATCAATGATTACATCCCGGGTGTTCGTTACTTCTATGCCGATTCAGACGGCAAGATGATCGGCATGCCGTTCAACAGCTCGACCCCGCTTCTGTATTACAACAAAGAAGCGCTGGACAAAGCCGGTGTCGACGTTCCGAAAACCTGGCAGGAATTCGAAGCTGCTGCTCCGAAGCTCAAAGAAGCTGGTTACACCGCGCTTGCGCAGTCGCACAGCCCGTGGATCTTCTTCGAAAACTTCATGTCGCGCCACAACCTGCAGATGGCAACCGCCAATAACGGTTATGACAGCACCGACGTCGAAATCCTTTATAACAACGACGCTCTGAAAGATCACTGGCAGCACGTCAAGGATTGGAAAGACGCCGGTTACTACGGCTATTATGGCCGTGCATGGGGTGCGAACCAGGACGCGTTCGTGCAGCAGCAGGTCGCAATGTGGATCGGTTCTTCCGGTTCGTTTGGTGGCCTTCGCAAGTCCGCACAGTTTGACTTTGGCGCATCGACCCTTCCGTATTGGGAAGGTACCGGCGATGCACCGAAATCAACCTTTATCGGCGGTGCTGCTCTGTTCGCATTCTCCGGCCATGATGCCGCACAGGATGCCGGTGTTGCCGAATTCTTCAAATTCCTGACCAAACCGGAAACCCAGTACTACTGGCACAAAGAAACCGGTTATGTCCCGATCACCAATGCGGCTTATGAGCTGGCCAAAGAAGATGGCTACTACAAGGAAAGCCCGGATGCAGAAGTCGGCATCACCCAGCTTTCCGAAGAAGGTGGCGAGTGGACCAAGGGTTACCGTCTTGGCTTCTATGTTCAGATCCGCGAAGTGATTTATCGTGAAGTCGACAAGATCATGAACGGCGAAGAAACCGTAGATGCTGCCTTTGCGACCATCGAAGAAGAAGCAAACGGTCTGCTGAAGCGCTTCAACGATACCTACTCGAACTAATCTGCTTTTCGCCAAAGCGGGGCGGCCGATGATTTGGCCGCCCTGTTTTGCATTTTCTGATTTTGCTCTGAGGTTGCGTTCCCGATGAAGCGCGTACAGTTTGAACACAGCGCGGTGCCATACCTGTTTATCGCACCCCAAATTCTAATTATTTCCATATTTTTCCTGTGGCCTGCGGCCCAGGCGCTGTACCAGTCGTTTTTGCTTGAAGACGCCTTTGGCATGTCTTCGCAGTTCGTCTGGTTCCGCAATTTTGAAGATGTGCTGACAAGCAGTTCGTGGACACGATCTGCGATCTTTACCGTCGTATTTTCCGTTCTTGTCTCCGTGCTTTCGATCGCGATTTCACTGTTTCTTGCAGTACGCGCCGACGAAGTAATCCGTGGGGCAAAATCCTATAAAACGCTTCTGATGTGGGGCTATGCCATTGCGCCGCCGGTGGCAGGCCTTCTTGGCATCATGATGTTCAACCCGCTCATGGGGGACCTCTATAAGGCCTTCAACAGTTTCGGGTTTGAATTCAACCACATCGAAAACGCCAATGACGCGGCCTTCATCGTCATTCTGATCGCGGTCTGGAAACAGGTCAGCGTAAACTTCATCTTCTTCCTCTCAGGGCTGCAGGGGATTCCGAAGTCGGTTCAGGAAGCAGCGACTCTTGACTGCAAGAGTCCCGAGCGTCGCTTCTGGACCATCACATTCCCGCTTTTGGCACCGACAACCTTCTTCCTGCTGGTGATCAACCTGACTTACGCCTTTTTCGAGACGTTTGGCATTATCGATGTTTCGACCAAAGGTGCCCCGGGTGGTTCGACCGCGACCCTTGTTTACAAGGTGTATGTCGATGGCTTCCTTGGTGCGGATATGGGCGGCAGTGCCGCACAGTCAGTCTTGCTGATGATCATGGTTAGTGTCCTGACCGTGTTCCAGTTCCGCTTTATCGAACGCAAAGTGCATTATTAAGGGGGAACGTCATCATGTATCAGTCCAAATGGCGTATTTTTAGCAACCACACCATTCTGGTGCTTGGCTCACTTTTCATGATCCTTCCGGTCTGGATCGCCTTTGCGTCATCAACCCACACCCGCGAGTATATCTTCCAGAATGGCCTGCAATTCTTGCCAGGCGGGGAGTTCTTCACCAATTACGGCGCGATCCTGTTTGATGCAGAGGCGACAAAGGGCAGGGTGACTGCGCTTGAGATGCTGTTTAACAGCATGGTGCTTGGTCTTGGCTTTGCGATCGGAAAGGTCATCATTTCGATGATGGCTGCCTATGCGATTGTCTATTTCCGCTTCAAGCTGGCTGTGCCGCTGTTCTGGATCATTTTCTCGACCCTTTTGTTGCCGCTCGAAGTGCGCATCGTGCCGTCATATGAGGTCGTGGCGAACCTTGGGCTGCTCAACACATATACCGGTCTGATCCTGCCGCTGATTGCGTCCGCCACTGGAACCTTTTTCTTCCGGCAGTTTTATCGGTCGGTCCCGGACGAACTTCTTGAAGCAGCAAGGCTGGACGGCGCAGGACCGATCCGGTTCTTCATCGACATTCTGGTTCCCCTGTCGGTGACCATGATTGCTGCGATCTTCATCATCATGTTTGTGGTTGGCTGGAACCAGTATCTTTGGCCGCTCCTGATGACCACCGATGATCAGCTCTATACCATCGTTATCGGGATCAAGCAGGTCTACAATTCGCTCTATGAGGGCGGACAGATACCTCAGTTCCCCAAGGCATTCGCACTGACAATCATGGCATCGGTTCCGCCCGTACTGGTGGTGGTCATCTTCCAGCGCATGTTCGTCAAGGGTCTGGTTGAGACGGAAAAATAACCCGGTCCTCCCTGATCTCTGAATTGAAAATAATTGATCCGAATACAGGATAACCAAGATGGCAACTGTTACGCTTAATCAGGCCCAGAAAACCTACCCGAACGGCTTCAAGGCCATTCACGGCATTGACCTTAAAATCGATCATGGCGAGTTCACCGTCCTTGTCGGGCCGTCTGGCTGTGGCAAATCGACACTGCTGCGCATGATCGCTGGTCTGGAAGGGATTTCGGATGGCGAAATCATCATTGATGACAAGGTCGTCAACACAGTGGCACCCGCAGATCGCGATATCGCCATGGTGTTCCAGAACTACGCGCTTT
>NZ_DGMR01000039.1:600397-600618 GCF_002388495.1 Thalassospira sp. UBA4513 | reverse complement strand
GTCACCATGCCGCCGGAGCTGTACATGGTCGGCGCAACACCGGCCATATTGAAAATCTCGGGCGTCAGTTCGCGGACTTCGGGGATCAGTTCGGCATCCGGGTTCTTGCGCGGATCGGCGGTATAAAGACCATCGATGTCAGAAAGCAGAACCAGCGTATCGGCCGAAATCATGTGCGCGACCTTGGCACCCAGACGATCATTATCGCCAAAGCGGATTTC
>NZ_DGMR01000039.1:597599-600284 GCF_002388495.1 Thalassospira sp. UBA4513 | reverse complement strand
TCATTATCGCCAAAGCGGATTTCCTCGGTCGCAACGGTATCGTTTTCATTGATCAGCGGAATGGCACCATGGCCAAGCAGGGCATTGAGCGTCCCGCGGGCATTCAGGTAGCGACGACGGCCTTCCATATCCTCAAGCGTGACCAGCACCTGTGCCATGGTCAGGCCATTGCGACCAAGCGCCTCTTGCCAGACCTGTGACAGGCTGATTTGGCCGGTGGCGGCGGCGGCCTGCTTGTCGGCCAGACTGATCGTGCGGTGATCAAGGCCGAGCAAACGACGGCCTAGGGCGATCGCACCGCTGGAGACCACAATCACCTCGACCCCGCGTTCGCGCAGAAGGGCGATATCATCAGCCAATGCTTCAAGCCAGGCACGACGCAGCTTGCCGGTATTTTCATCAACCAGCAGGGCCGAGCCCACCTTTATGATCAGGCGCTTTGCATCCGCCAGGGCATTGCTTGTCACGGCTGGAAGCCCTCGTCTTCGCGGCCTTCCCTCGCACGGCGTTCACGTTCGCCTTCGATATAGGCGCGGATTTCGCGATGGATTTCCTTGAGCCCCTGCTGGGTCACGCCGGACACGACATAGACCTTTTTGCCGATACCCTTTTCAAGGATCTGGCGCTGCTCCTCGACCATTTCGGGCAGGAGCTGATCAGCCTTGGACAGGACAACGATTTCGGGCTTTTCGACCAGTTCTTCGGCGTAGCCTTCAAGTTCTTCACGCACCGTCTTATAGGTCGCGACCGGATCTTCTTCGGCGCAATCGATCAGGTGGACCAGAACTTCGCAGCGTTCGATATGGCCAAGGAAACGGGTACCGATGCCCTTGCCTTCGGATGCGCCTTCGATCAGGCCGGGAATGTCGGCCAGAACAAATTCGTGATCATCGACATTCACAACCCCCAGCTGCGGATGCAGGGTGGTGAAGGGATAATCGGCAATTTTCGGACGCGCATGCGAGGATGCGGCAAGGAAGGTCGATTTGCCGGCATTCGGCAGACCAACAAGGCCGGCATCGGCAATCAGCTTCAGGCGCAGCCACACCCACATTTCCTCTGCCGGCCAGCCTTCTTCGGCACGACGCGGTGCCTGGTTGGTGGAGGATTTGAAATGCGTGTTGCCACGGCCGCCATCGCCACCCCGGCAGAGCAGATAGGTCTGACCCGGTTCGATCATATCGACAATCAGGGTTTCGCGATCTTCGGCAAGAACCTGTGTTCCGACCGGGACCTTAATCGTGATGGATTTGCCGGACCGGCCAGTACGCTGCCGGCCCATGCCATGCATGCCGACTTCAGCCTTGAAGTGCTGCTGATAACGGAAATCGATCAGGGTGTTGAGGTTCTCGACCGCCTCGAGGATGATGTCGCCACCGCGACCGCCATCGCCGCCGTCCGGCCCGCCATACTCGATATATTTTTCACGGCGGAAGCTGACCGAACCGGCACCGCCGCGGCCACTGCGCACATAAATCTTGGCTTCATCGAGAAACTTCATAACCGGTCCTTCGGGCGCACCCGTTTATCACTTTATATTGGCTCCCCGGTGCGCGAGGGACGCGCAGCGACGGGGTCCGAAATTCTATATCACATAAAACAAGGGAGGAATGATTGCTCATTCCTCCCTCGAAAATCTTGCTACGTATCGCGCAGCCGACGGGAGGCTTACGCCTCGGCCGGAACGACGGTTACGTAGGTACGACCCTTGAAGCCCGACTTGAACTGGACAGAACCGTTCACAGTCGCAAACAGGGTGTGGTCTTTGGCGAGGCCAACATTGTCACCGGCATGGAACTTGGTGCCACGCTGACGAACGAGAATGTTGCCTGCAACAACTGCCTGACCACCGAATTTTTTAACGCCGAGACGGCGACCTTCGGAGTCACGACCGTTGCGCGAACTACCACCAGCTTTCTTATGAGCCATGAAACTCTCCTAAAACTGCATCTCAACCTGATAAATCAGGCTTTGATGTCCTTGATGCGCAGAACAGTCAGGTTCTGGCGATGACCATTTTTACGACGGTAGTTATGCCGGCGCTTTTTCTTGAAAACGATCACCTTGTCGCCCTTGGCCTGCTCGAGAACTTCTGCGGTAACAGAAGCACCTTTGACCAACGGAGCACCAACCTTCGGCGCACCGTCGCCAGCAACCATGAGAACTTCTTCAAGTTTCACGGTGTCACCGGCCTGGGCAGCGATCTTTTCGACTTTGATAACGTCGTTGGCAGCAACTTTATACTGTTTGCCGCCAGTTTTGATGATTGCGTACATCTAAAAGTTCCTGAAAAACATTCTGGAAACACAAACGCGCAGCTCGGTGCCGCTGCTAACAGATACCGAACCGCTGCGAAGAACGGGTGAATTACCGCTTTTGCCCCAAAGAGTCAACCACAGAGTGACCTTTTACGCCGCCCGGGATCGCATGCCAAAGCCGCAGATTTGAGCGAGCTTGCCAGACTTGCAAACCGGTTCAAACATCGCGCCCCAAAAGCCCAGGCAAAAGAGTTCGGTGAAATTTGAGATTTCCCTCTTGCAATCTGGCGCTCATCCCGGTAAACACCGCCTCGAACGCCAAGACCACACATGCGGAGAGGTGCCGGAGTGGTCGAACGGGGCGGTCTCGAAAACCGTTGTACTAGCAATAGTACCGTGGGTTCGAATCCCACCCTCTCCGCCAAAC
>NZ_DGMR01000039.1:565532-597546 GCF_002388495.1 Thalassospira sp. UBA4513 | reverse complement strand
CGTGGGTTCGAATCCCACCCTCTCCGCCAAACTCTGCATTTCTATTTCTCAAAGCTTAGATACCTCGGTTGTCGCATGCGCTGAAATCGCTTGCGCATTGATTTACCGATACGCGTCCAAAATGATCGGTGGTGCGACCGGGTGCGAAAGTACTGTCGCTTCATACTTTGTGGAAACGCAGAGGGAGAAAACCCTTTGCACCAGCAAACATACGGCAGTGAGAGCTGATCACGTTTGCTTTCCTTTCCAAGCTCATCGAACCAAAGATCACCTAGCTCCATGACCTTAGCCTCATTGTGCCGACGTAATATCAGGTTGTTTTCGTAGAGTGGCGCAGGATCAGAGAGCCCCTCAGCACGGTACTTTTCCTCCTGCCTTTCGAAAACATCTGGTGCATCATATCCCATACGAGAACATTCGCTGAATTCGTCATAGAGGTTACTTCGGAAAGGATGCTCGGAAACGGCAAAGCTCGGCCACCCCAAAGCTTCAAGAAGTTCACTCGGGTCTCGTTCAAATCTTGCATTTCCATCTATATAAACCGAATAGTCATAGTCTGGAAAAAAGAGGTGTGGCTTTAGCTTTGGCAAACGGGAGTACCGCGTCAGGTCAAGGCCTGGATTATCGAAGAGACGAACTTGCCACCGAGAGCGACGCAGGAGCCGTTTCCAGAGAGATGGCTTCTTGTCAGTCAGCAGCACAAAGTCCCAGCCAGGGAAGGGTGGCAAGGAACGAACGTCGTCATAACCACCGACAATCACGGTGTAAATCACCTTGCGCATGGATACCTTTCTGACTATTAGCCAAGGGTAGAGCCCGCCATCTGGCCGGGCACGAACGGCAAGTGTTATAGCCCGCCGAATTCGGCGGCACAAGCGGGCCGAACCAACAAAAACCTGACCGAAGGCTTGGGATAGCGGGAAACTATGTGTGGTTTTGCAGGCCTATATAAGGCCAACACAGCGATGGATCAGAGCCAGCTTGTAGGGCAGTTGCAAGCTGCCGGACAGACGATCATACATCGCGGACCAGACGACAAAGGTTTCTGGACTGATGCTGATGGTCATATCGGATTGGCTTTTCGACGACTTGCCATTCAGGATCTTAGCGAAGCTGGGCGCCAACCAATGCAGTCCGGTTGCGGGCGTTATGTAATCGCCTTCAATGGTGAAATCTACAACCATATGGACCTGAGGCGCATCCTCGAAACTGAAAACCCAGCACATCATGATTGGCGCGGGCACTCTGACACCGAAACGCTTGTCGCAGCTATTGCTCATTGGGGATTAGACAAAACACTATCAATACTTGATGGCATGTTCGCATTTGCCCTTTGGGACAAAAAGCAGAAGTCACTCACGCTTGCGCGCGATCCTTTTGGCGAGAAGCCGTTATATTACGCTGCGTTTGATGGTGCGGTCGCGTTCGCGTCGGAAATCAAGGCACTGCCATCACTCGGTGTACCGAATGGGGAGATCGATGACGGCGCGCTCGCAAGCTTCCTGCGTCACCGATATATCCCCGCGCCAAGGACAATCTGGAAGCACGTCCGCAAACTCCGGGCTGGAGAATTTGTTCGCTGGTCAGTTGAAACCGGAAATGAACCCGTTCACCACCAGTACTGGGATGGTGAACACGAAGCTCTTACTGCTTACGAAAACCCTTTCCAAGGCTCACGAGCAGACGCCAAAGCTCAATTATCCGAGATGCTCGGAACACTCACCAAAAGGCGTTTGATTGCTGATACACCGCTTGGATGCTTTCTTTCGGGCGGGATCGATTCATCCCTGATAACCGCATTGGCTTCGAAGGCTTCACAAGGCCGAGTGGGAAGCTACACAATACGATTTGATGATCCGCGCTACAATGAAGCAGATCATGCCCGAAAGGTTGCTGATCATCTGGGAACCGACCATCACGAGGTTCGTGGATCTGCGGAGGAAGCGGCAAAAATGGTTCCACAACTTGCACAGGTCTGGGACGAACCATTCGCTGATCCATCACAAATTCCGACCCTGCTACTTTGCCGAAAGACACGAGAGCATGTGACAGTCGCCCTGTCCGGCGACGGTGGCGATGAATTTTCCTTTGGCTATGGCCGTTACGCGATTGTTAAGTCAGGCTGGGACACCCGAAAGGGTTCCAGGCGAGGTTCACGGAAGAGCTTCTTCCCTTGGAGGCAGATAGACAACGCATTGGGTCTGCTGCGCGGCAAACCAAGCGTCAAAGCCCGGCGAAGCTACACAAAAATGCTACGCGACAGCGCAGAAACACTGTCGGTCTATAATCATCATCACAGCAGTTTCTGGCGCCATGGAGTTCCGATCAACCCTGCGTATCTTAATGACACTATGGTGATTGACGACATCTGGCCGCTATCGCCAGAAGCAGTTTTGACTTTGCCCATTGCTAACAGCCTTATGGTCGCCGATAGCCTTTGCTACCTGCCCGAAGACCTGATGGTAAAGGTCGATCGTGCATCAATGAGCACCTCGCTTGAGACACGCACCCCGTTCCTAAACCGTGATCTTGCGAAACTCTGCTGGTCATTACCGCAATCGTGGAACGAAGGCCAAGATGGTCGATTGAAGGCTCTGCTGCGCGACATCCTTTATGACCATGTACCCGCCGAACTAGTTGATCGCCCGAAACAAGGTTTTGATCCACCAATTAGAGATTGGTTGCGTGACAACTTGAGGTCTTGGGCCACAGAGCAGATTGAAGAGATGCCTGAAGCACTTCAAAGTCGGCTCAACATGCCTGAAATCGAGAAATGCTTCGAAGACCATCAGCGAGGCGCAAACCTTGAAGGCGAGCTTTGGCCAATCCTGATGTTATCAGCTTGGGGACAAAAAAACCTAACCATGTTTGAGGCTTAACTGGAGGAGCAACAAAAATTCACGATTAGCTTATTTACTTCAATCGAGAGTCAAACACCCGCAAAGTCTCCTCACTCACATGATGCTCGATACCTTCGGCATCGAACTCAGCGACCTTGGGATCGACCCCAATAGAGACGAGGAAGTTATAGACGATCTGGTGGCGTTCGCGACACTTTTTGGCGAGGGTTTCGCCTTTTTCTGTCAGGAAGATCGAGCGGTAGGGGCGTGAGGTGACATAGCCGTCCCGCTCCAGACGTTTGATGGTGTTATTCACCGTGGCCGCCGTTACGCCGAAGCGCTCGGCAAGGGCGACAGAGCGTGCCTCGCCTTCTTCGGCGATCAGATCGCCGATCATTTCCACGTAGTCTTCGGTCACTTCGCGGGCATGCGCGTCGCGCAGGCGCGCAAAAACTTCGGCCTTGTTATGACGCGGGTTAAGCTGGGTGTCTTCGCCCATTGAATTCTCCAATCCAGACTCCTGAAACCTTCATAACAAGTAAGTTGGCAAATAGCAATTTAGCCTTGACTAACTTTAAAAGTCCGCACATAAATAGGGGACATTTACCAGAGTAATTCCAATTAGCTTTCGGATGCCCTGATGCCGTTTTTCCCCTTTGCCCAACCTTTTGCTCGTTACCTTGCCGCACTTGCCATTGCGCTGTTTGTTGCCGCGGGTGTTGCCAATGCGAAGCCGCTGAATGTCGTTGCGACCACATCGATGATTGCCGATGCCGCGCGTCAGGTCGCAGGCGATCGGGCGGAGGTCACAGCACTCATGGGCCCGGGTGTGGATCCGCATTCCTATCGTCAGACGCGAAGCGATATTGCCGCGCTGGCGCGTGCCGATCTTGTTTTGTGGCATGGCCTTTATCTGGAGGCACAGCTTGAAGAGTTCTTCCTTGATCTTGGCAAACGGCGCAACGTGGTTGCGGTTGGCGAAGCCGTGGCACGCGAAAAGCTTCTGAGCCATGCGGACTATGAAGGCCGGTTTGATCCGCATGTCTGGATGGATCCGAAGCTCTGGGAAACCGTCGTTTACGCGGTGCGTGACGCCCTGATTGCGACCGATCCCGATGGTGAGGCCACCTATAATGCCAATGCCGATGCCCATGTGGCCGAGATCGAAAAACTGGTCGACTACATGACATCCGTCACCGCCACCGTGCCAAAGCAAAGCCGCGTGCTGTTGACCGCCCATGATGCGTTTAGCTATTTCGGACGTGGCTATGATTTCGATGTGCTGGGCATTCAGGGCATCTCAACAGAGTCTGAAGCCGGCCTTCGTCGGGTAGAGGAACTGGTCGACACCATTGTCGAGCGCAAGATATCAGCCGTCTTTGTCGAAAGCTCCGTCCCGGAACGCAATGTGCGTGCCCTGATCGAAGGGGCTTCTGCCCGTGGTCAGGACGTTACCATTGGTGGTACGCTTTATTCCGATGCGATGGGTGATCCGGGCACATATGAAGGCACCTATATCGGCATGATTGATCACAATGCGACATTGATCACCCGTGCCCTTGGCGGCGATGCCCCCGAAGACGGTTTTCAGGGTAAGCTTGCGGCCGGATCATAACCGCTTCACATATTAATCCGGATGGCATGACGCAAAACGACGCAGGATACACACCATGAGCAGCGCCAAACTGGTTGCAGAATCAGGCAAGATACTGGACGTCGCATCCAAGGACGCACCGCTGACCGTGCGCGGCCTTACGGTATCTTATGGCAATAAGCCGGCTGTGTTTTCCGTTGATGCATCGATCCCGGCGGGCTCCATGACCGCGATCATCGGCCCGAATGGTGCCGGCAAGTCGACCTTCCTCAAAGGTGCACTTGGTGTGGTGCCGTGTCTTTCAGGCGAAGTGCGCATTTTCGGCAAGCTGTTTGAAGATGCCCGTGACCGTGTGGCCTATGTACCGCAGCGCGCCAGTGTCGATTGGGATTTTCCAGCACGCGTCATCGACGTTGTCCTGATGGGACTTTATGGATCGGTCGGGCTGTTTCGCCTGTGGCGGGCGCGCCATCGGGAACAGGCGATGGAGTGCCTGAAACGGGTTGGCATGGCCGATTTTGCAGATCGCCAGATCGGGCAGCTTTCCGGCGGACAGCAGCAGCGCGTTTTCCTGGCGCGCGCCTTGGCGCAGAATGCCGAGTTCTATTTGCTTGATGAGCCATTTGCCGGGGTCGATGCCGCGACTGAGCGCGCAATTGTTTCAGTGCTGAAGGAACTTAAATCCGAAGGCCGCACAGTGGTTTGCGTGCATCATGATCTTTCGACCGTGGCCGAATATTTTGACCGGGTTCTGCTGATCAATGTCCGGCGCATTGCCGAAGGTCCGGTCGAGACGACGTTCACCGCCGAGAACCTTCAGGAAACCTATGGCGGGCGACTTGCCGCCACCCACATCGATGAATTGCATCTGGCGTAACGCACATGGGATTTGGTGATTATTTCATAAGCGCCCTTTTCCTGCAGGCTGGTTACAACAGCGCGCTTGTTGCCATTGGTGCGGGTTTGCTTGGCCTTTCGGCTGGCAGTGCCGGTGCGTTTATTTTCCTGCGCAAGCGGGCCTTGGTTTCCGATGCAATCAGCCACGCCACCCTGCCCGGTGTCGGGCTTGCTTTTATCATCATGGTGGCGTTTGGCAGTGACGGGCGCTGGTTACCTGGGCTTATTCTGGGATCGGCGATTTCATCGGCCATCGGGCTTTTGATGGTCGAATGGATCACCCGCAAAACACGCCTGACCGAAGATGCCGCCATCGGTGCCGTGCTGTCGGTATTTTTCGGCTTTGGCATCGTTCTGTTGACCGTGATCCAGACCATGTCATCAGGCCGTCAGGCCGGGCTTGAAAACTTCCTGCTGGGTTCCACCGCCGGGATGCTGATTTCAGAGGCCACCACCATCGCCGTTGCCGGGGCCATGGCGGCAGGCTTTGTTTTCCTACTTCGGCGTCCGATGACGCTGGTGGCATTTGATCCGGAATATGCCGCGACCACTGGGGTTAATGTCCGCAATATCGACTTGGCCATGATGGGGCTTGCCCTGATTGTTACGGTGATCGGGCTTAAGATCGTCGGCCTTATCCTGATTGTCGCGCTTTTGATTATTCCGCCGGTGGCGGCGCGCTTTTGGACCAATCAGGTCGGCAAGATGATCGGGATTGCCGCCGTCATTGGCGGTCTTTCGGGTTATGTCGGGGCGGTATTATCGGCCGCGCACGCAGCGCTTCCGACCGGACCGATCATTGTTCTGGTGGCCTTCGGGTTCTTTATGATCTCTGCTCTGTTTTCGCCGTTACGTGGCGGACTGGCATCGGCGTTGCGGCATCAGCGGTTTCAGCGCCGGGTGCATCGCCGGCAAGGCTTGCTGTCGCTCGCACGCCGAGAACCAATTTATGACGGGCTGACCATTCGTATCCTGCGCCGTGCCGGGATGATCCGCGCAGACGGCGTTGCCACCGCACGCGGTCGGATTGCCGCAGAAAAGGCTGCCCATGACGAGGCCCGCTGGGCGATGGCGCGCCGGATGCTGCCCGATGATTCCGCCATTGAACGCTATGACGGGCTGACCCCGATTGAACGGATGATGACGCCAGACCAGATCGCCGAGATTGATCGCATGATCCAGAACGCGCAAGCCAGCCAGGGAGCAAAGGCATGATCGATGATCTGATCACAGCCCTTGGCGCGGAGTTTGTGCAGCTGAGCCTTACACCGATTGTGATTGGCACGCTGGCCGCCATTGCCTGTGCGCTTCCGGGTAATTTCCTTTTGCTCCGCCGTCAGGCCCTGATTGGTGATGCGATCAGTCACGTTGTCCTGCCCGGTATTGTGGCGGCCTTTCTGGTGACCGGCACCATCACCGCCGTTCCGATGATGCTGGGCGCAGGGGCGGCTGCAATCATTGCCGTGGTGATGATCGAAATCGTCAAGCGCCTTGGACGGGTTGAACCGGGGGCGGCGATGGGACTGGTTTTCACCACGCTCTTTGCCGCTGGTGTTTTGTTCCTCGAAATTACCGATACCAGTTCTGTGCACATCGATGTGCAGCACGCGTTGCTCGGCAATCTCGAAAGCCTGATCTGGTTTGATGCCGAAGGCTGGGGATCGCTTTTGGATCCGGCTGCCCTTGCGACCCTGCCACCGCAATTACCGCGTTTGGCGGTTGTTCTGGTTGGGATTGTCCTGTTTATTTTCCTGTTCTGGAAAGAACTGAAAATCTCGACCTTCGATGCCGCCTTTGCAGGGGCGATTGGTATTCGCACCCGGCTCCTTGGCTTTGCGCTGGTGGTGGCAACGGCGGTTGCCGCCGTCGCGGCCTTTGATGCGGTCGGGTCAATTATCGTGATTGCGATGTTTGTCTGCCCGCCAGCGAGTGCGCGCCTGATGACCAATCAGTTGGCCCGCCAAGTCGGCTGGTCGGTCGTATTTGCCACCATCTCGGCCATTCTGGGTTATGTTTTGGCGGGGTATGGTCCGGGTTGGTTCGGATCGCCTTATGCGGTCAGTGCCGCGGGCATGATCGCGACGGTGTCAGGTGTGATTCTTATTCTGACATGCCTGTTTGGCCCGCAACGCAAACGCGTTGGCCAGCAGGCTGAAGCCTGACAGTTTCCGAACACGCAGTTGCCTTCAACAGGTATTCGCGGTGAGCCGGGATTTAACGCCCGGCCTTGCGCCAGAATGTCATTGCAACACAGCGATCACGATCAAGGCCACAATCCTTGCGCCAATAAGTGTGGATCGGCTTGTAATCAGCCTGTTCGACCCCGGCCCAGCAATAGACGCGATCATGCGCATCAGGAATTTCCACGGATCGAACAGCATCCTGAATCAGGCTGCGGTCGACAGGGTGTTGATCATCGCGAAACAGCCATTGAACCTGTATCTGACTGTTGGTGGGCACCGCGATAACGTCTGATCCGTTTGCGACTTCAATAATCGCGTGACCGGTTACATGGCCCGGCATTTCGGCCAAATAACGCCCAATCGCCGGCAAGGCCGTTTCATCGCCGGCCAACAGAACCCAGTCGGCCTCGGGCAATGCGGATCCCAACGGGCCGGTCATTGCCACGACATCCCCGGGGCTGGCATGCATGGCAAAGGCCGATCCAGGGCCATTATCGCCATGCATGACAAAGTCGACATCGATCCAGCCGGCCTTGGCATCGATTGCGCGGATCGTGTAGACGCGTTGTTCGATGGTGTTTTCACCACTTGGCCAGACGGGCATACCGTTATCGGCAAGGGTCGGCCATTGCGGGTTTTGCTGCCCACGTGGCGGGATCAGAAGCCGGACATGGATGCTGCCCGTGTCATAGGCATCAAGATCGCAGGCATGAAGGCGCAAGCGTCGCATATGCGGTGAAAGGTCGGTGATCTTGCCCACTGTCAGCTCGCAGAAATTAGGCAGTTTGCCGTTGCTTTTGCCCGCCCCCGTCCAGCGGCAGTCAAGATCAGCATCGGGTGCAGCCCCCTGCAGGATCGAAATAATCGCCGACTTCATCTGGATGACATCGACCTCGGTCTTTGCACCGACTTCGACCTCAAGAGCGGTTTCCGTGCTGCTGAGCTGAATATGGCCGATGGAAACCGATATCCGCGTTTGTTCCCCATCCCCTGTCACATCGCAATCATGTTCGCGATAGAACGCGGCGGCCTGTTTGATCAGGGTGGCACTGTCTGGAAGTGCGATACGCGTTTTGGCCGTCAGAAGCGATGTGGACATGGGGCTCTCGGATAAAGGGGGCGCGGACAAGATGTGTTTGTCTGTAATAATAACAATGATAGGCATTCTCAATAAAAATTATCATTGATTTTAGCGGTGCGTGATAGATGTTTGGCACATGCGTTTGCCCTGTCAGTGGCGGCAATTGCGACCTTGATCTGTTTATTGGAAGTCTGAACAAAGCGATGCCTGACAAAATCCGCCGTCTGAAATCATTCGAGTTTCCTGTTGCCGTTGAATGGGCTGCCAAAGAGGGCTGGAACCCCGGCCTTGCCGATGCAGAGGTATTTTTCAACACAGACCCGGAAGGGTTCTGGGGCGCGTTTGACAAACAGGGACTGGCGGCAGTGATTTCATCAGTCCAGTACAGCTCGGACTTTGGCTTTGTCGGATTTTACATCTGCCGCCCGGATCGTCGTGGATCGGGTCTTGGCTATCGCCTGTGGCAGGCGGTGCTTGACGGTAGCGTTCCCAAGACCATCGGACTTGATGGCGTTGTCGATCAGCAGGACAATTACCGCAAATCGGGTTTTGAGTTTGCCCATCGCAACATTCGTTTCGGCGGTGTGGTCACGGCCAGTGGCGAAACACCAGACGATCTGTTCACACTTGCGGTCGATGACATTGGCATTGTCGATGCGTTCGAGCAGACCTGTAACCTGTTCGCGGAAAGCCGGATTGAATTCCTGCGCGGCTGGATTGGCAACGACAAACACACGGCCCTTGCCCTTAAGGGCCCGATGGGGCTTCGCGCATATGGCGTGATCCGCCCGTGTCTTGAAGGTCACAAGATCGGCCCGCTATTTGCCCCCAATGCCAAGGATGCAAAAACCCTGTTTGGCGCCCTTTTGCAAAGCCGGGATGATCAGGGTGGCAAGGTCTATCTCGATGTGCCTGAGCCCAATCAGGCGGCAATTGATCTGGCCACGACCCATGGCATGGTGCCGGAGTTCGAGACGGCCCGCATGTATAAGGGGCCGGCACCGAAGCTTGATCTTGGTATGGCTTTCGGGATTTCGTCGTTCGAACTGGGCTAGTTTGAGCCAACTTTGTCGGCAAGTTTGACCGGTAAGTCCTTGCAAACATCAGAAAATGTCAGAATTCCGGTCCTGTTTGGGACTGTTTGCTTGGTGTAAAACCAAAGAGCTCCACCACAGGAATAGAATTTTCTTATTCTTAGGGCGGGGTTGAGTGCTGTTCGAAAGTCTGGCAACAAACATTTAACGCCATAAGTATATGCCTTTCTAAACCAAGGCAGTAACTTCATCGCCGAACGGCGATGATTATCGGCGGCATTTGGTCATTGTCGGCAAGAAGTTGCTGCAAGCATATGGAAAACCAGTAACACAGTCCCAATTTCAGGAGTGTAGTCCGCGTTTCATTTCCATCTGGCAGCCTTTCAAGCAGACGATTTTCATCTGTGTGTCTGTCAGACCACTGATTAGTGTACGACCCGCCACGTGTCGCCTGCCCTGCTTGGTACCGATGCGTTTGACGAACTTGTTTTAAGGCCGGATTTTAAAACCGACATGGATATAGCGACACTTATTGGAATTATCGCCGGGATGGGCGTTATTTTTGGCGCCATCTTGATGGGTGGCAGCCTTGATTCCTTTGTCGACCTTCCATCCGTCATGGTGGTGTTTGGCGGAACAGCAGCCGCCACCCTGATCAAATTCCCGATGCGTGATGTCGTCAAGTCGCTCAAGATCGGTATTGGCATTGCGTTCAAGAACCCCAAGGAAGACCCGCTTTCGATCTATGAAAAGGCGATTGAGCTTGCCGGCATCGTGCGCAAGAACGGCCTTCTGGGACTTGAAAGTGTTGAAGTCGAAAATGAAATCATGGCGCGCGGCATCCGCATGTGCGTGGATGGTCACAGCGGCGAGGTGATCCGCAGCTCGATTTCAAGCGAGGTGGAAAAATCCATCCAGAATGACGAACTCGGTGAACTGATGTTCCGAGGTATCGGTGACACGGCACCAGCATTTGGCATGATCGGGACGCTGGTTGGTCTGGTGCAGATGCTGGCCAACCTGTCAGACCCGGACGCCATTGGTCCGGCCATGGCAATTGCCATGCTGACCACGTTTTATGGCGCAGTGTTGGCCAACCTGATCGCGCTTCCGGTTGCCGACAAACTGGCCCTTAAGGTTGATCGCTTGAAAAACACCAAACAGCTGATCATTGAATCGGTGGTGCAGATCCAGGCCAGCCAGAGCCCGATGGTGATGAAGGAAATCCTCGGCCCCTATCTTCCGGGTGGCATTCCGGCCGATCCTGAAGATGGTGGTGCATGATCATGATGGCAGCGCGCATTCAGGCAGCAGACTGGGCATAGGCGATGGCAAAGAAACCAGCAGCAGGCGCACCAGCTTGGATGGCGACATTCGCCGATCTGATGTCGTTGCTGCTTGTCCTGTTTGTGCTGTTGCTGACCTTCGCTGAGATGGATGTCATCCGCTACAAACAGATTGCCGGCTCGGTCAAGGCGGCCTTTGGCTTTTCCCAACAAGATCAGCTTGCAGGGGTGATCGAGCTTGATGGCTCCATCGTTGGCAAATCGCTTAAGGCGCCAACACCCGATACCCCGCGTGTGGTGTCGGAAATCCCGCAGGCCGAGACCCCGGAAGTTGAAAGCAACGAAACCGACAGCAAGGAAGAAAAGGCCGAGGCGCTCGAAGAAACGCTTGGCAAGGTTCTTGATAACATGGGCCTTCAGGATCAGGTGGGGCTGGAGCGTATCGACGGCGAGGTTGTCATGCGTTTCCCCAACGAACTGGCCTTTCCATCCGGATCGTCCGGCATGACAGATGAATTTGCCGCCATCCTGAACCGCGTCGCGCCGGTGATCAACCAGACGGCTGGCGAAATTTTTGTCGCCGGTCATACCGATAACGTTCCTGTTTCGGCGTCGTCTCCCTATATATCGAACTGGGACCTGTCGGCGGCACGTGCGACGTCGGTTCTGCATTTTCTGATTGATCAGAACGGCACAGACCCGAGCCGCATGGTCATTCAGGGATATGGCGACAGTCGGCCACTGGCGACCAACGATACCCCCGAGGGGCGGGCGACCAACCGTCGGGTCGAAATAACCATTGAAATGGTCGAGACCAATTTCGACGCCAACAGTGCATCAGAAGGCGGCGAATTCAGGGCCCCGTCAAACGGTGGAGAAGACTTTGATGAGGGGGCAAATCCGGAAACCGGTGATGCCAGCAGAAATCCAAACTCTGAAGCACGGCGTACTTTCAGCATTCCGTCAGACAGCCCCTGACAGAAGTCTGCCAACGGGACTCGATCCAAAAAACGCGTGAGCAAAGGGAATACCGCCCATCATGGCGAGCCATGCCAACAAGAAAAAGACAATCCTGTATGCGGATTACAGCGAACGGAACATCAGTGCCGCACGGGCAGCCGTTGAGCATTTTGGCTTTGGCAAATTCGTTGATTGTGACGACCGCGAACGCACGCTCGAACTGATTGCGGAGCTTAAGCCGGATCTGGTTCTGATCGGTCTTTATCTTGATGGCATCCGCGGTATTTCGACCATTCGCGCCATTCGTGACGCCGCCACAAGTGGAAATCCGCACGGCGGCATCGTCCCGATCCTGCTTGGCGCGCCGAAACTGGATCGCCGGGGCATGCGCGATGCGGTCGACGCCGGGATTGAGGGCGTTTTTCGTCAGCCGATTGATCCAGAACGCCTGACCAAGATCATTGAAACGGTCCTGAAAAAACCACGCCGCTTCGTGCTGGAGGAAAACTATTTTGGCCCCGCACGGCCACAGGACCTTGCCAAAATGGCGACTTCAAGTGCCACCAGTCCAACCGCAAAGCCAAAAAATCCATCGGCAACAGTCCCCAAAAGCACCGAGACTTCCGACACACCGGAAAACGATGGTGCCGGGCCGAAAACGCAAACAAAGCCCGCCAAACCGTCGCCTGCCATTGGTATGACGACAAATCTGGACATCGACGATAGCCGACCACGCCTGAACGGGGCCGGTCAGACATTTGGCGACGGCGAGCTTGTTGGTGTTCCGAGTGCGCGTGACAAACGCACCAGTGCACAGAACCTAGAGGCCCTGCAATCTGCCAAAGAGGTGCTGCCTGCTGCCGTTGCCAGTGAGGAGGCCAAGCCGTCCGATGCCGCCGATGAACCGATTGAGGCCGAGGATGACACCACGGCAGAAGACGAGGAACTCGTCGAGATTGACCTGCACGCGGCGTTGATCAGTCACAAGCTTTGGGTGGATACCGGCGGGCGCGAGGGGTCGGTGATGTCCATCGAACATGCCGATCTGCGCGAGGCCGAGCTGGAAGGCATTGATCTCAGCCGATGTGGATTGCCGTTTGCCAGCTTCCATCGTGCCAATTGCAAGGATGCGGTTTTGCGCCGTTGCAATCTGGTTGCCGCTGATTTTGGTGAAAGCAATCTGGATAACGCCAACCTGGCGGCAAGCCGACTTTCAGGCGCACGGTTTAGCAAGGCGATGATGCGCAACACGGTATTTTTGGGATCGGACCTGTCGAATGCCAATTTCCGGGGCCTCAAGATGATCAATTGTGATCTGAGCGGCACCAATCTGGCCGGAACGGATTTCCGCGATGCGGATCTGAGTGGCACGCGCGGCCTGTTTGCCGAACAGATCCAGCGGGCGCGCGTCAACGCCAATACCCGCCTGCCCCACGATCTGAAACTGCGCGATTAGTCGAGATCACAGACCATATGCAGGCTGGGAAAACGGAAGTCCGGCGCAAAAGGCGCTTCGAAATCACCGATCACTCGAAAGCCGCGTGATTCATAAAACCGTCTGGCGGTCAGGGTTGAATAACATTCAAAGCGCTTAACATTTTCCGATGCCTTGGCGTCGCTTACGCAGCGATCAAACAGCATGCTGGCAATGCCCTTGCGCGCGTGATCGGGATCGACGGCGAAATGCCGGACATGGGCCAGCCCCGGCTGGACATCACCTTCCCGGCTTCCGGGCCGAACCGCCGTCCAGCCGCCTGCGCCAACAACGTCACCGGCCTCTGTCCTGGCGATGTAATAGGTGCCCGAACTTAATAACTCGGGCTTGGCAAAGGTGAGAAACGGCATGGCGCGTTCAAGCATGTCCGGCGCATAGTCATGGGCCAAAAACGTCGCATAGGACCGCGCAAACAAGGCACGGATGGCCGGGGCATCCTCAAGGGTCGCGATATGAAGCGTGATCGCCGACATCTGTTTTCCTACCTGCGGCCAAACATCTTTTCGATGTCGTTAAGCTTGAGCTCGACATAGGTCGGGCGGCCATGGTTGCATTGGCCTGAATGCGGGGTGGCTTCCATCTGGCGCAAAAGGGCGTTCATTTCATCGGCATTGAGCTTCCGACCGGACCGCACCGATCCATGGCAAGCCATGGTCGCACAGACATACATCAGCCGGTCTTTTAGCGCCATGCCCTGCCCCAGTTCGGCAATTTCATCGGCCATATCGCGCACCAGCGCGCTGACATCAACCTTGCCCAACATGGCCGGCACTTCGCGAACAACAATCGCGCCGGGACCAAATGGCTCGATCACCAGACCCAGTTCGGCGAATTCGTCTGCCCGGTCGGCAATACGATCAGCGGACGCTTCATCCAGTTCGACGACTTCGGGCAGCAACAGCCCTTGTCGCTTGACACCGCTTTCGGCCAGATCGGCCTTCATGCGTTCATAGACAATGCGTTCATGCGCGGCGTGCTGATCGACAATCACCAGACCGTCGCGGGTCTGGGCAATGATGTAATTGGCATGCACCTGCCCGCGGGCTGCCCCCAGCGGATGATCAACAAACTTACCTTCATCGGCGATGTTATCAATGCGCGCTGACGGTGCGGCGGCATCATAACCACCCGACAGCGCCGCTGCCGCAGCGGCTGCAAAACCGCCCTCGCCACCTGCGATGTTAGCGCTACCACCCGATCCGCCAAACTCGCGCCCGCGATCAAACAGGCCGCCATAGTTTCCGGGGTTTTCCATCGGTGCCTGGGCGGCGTAATTGCGTTCAATCGCCGCATGGCCCGGCACGTTTGGCTGATAGTGTCCGATGTTAAAACCACTGCCGCCGCCGCTTCGTGCGCCACCACCATACGGAAGTGAGGGACCCTCACCTTCGCGGCGGACCGCCCCCAAGGCCATATCTGCCACCGTGGTCGAGGCGCGATGCCCCGCCCCGGCCAGCGCATGTTTAAGTGCGCCGACAATCAGCCCCCGCACCATGCCCGGATCACGGAACCGGACCTCCGTCTTGCCGGGATGGACGTTGACGTCAACATCACGTGGAGAAAGTTCAAAGAACAGCGCCAATAACGGATGGCGATCACGTGCCAGAAAATCCTGATAGGCGCCGCGCACTGCGCCTTGCAGCAGCCGATCCTTGACCGGGCGGCCATTGACAAACATGAACTGCATCTGCGCATTGCCACGGTTGAGTGTCGGCACCCCGGCATAGCCGGTAAGGCGGATGCCTTCACGCTCTGCCTCGATCTGAAGGGCGTTATCCTGAAATTCGCGGCCCATGACAGCCCCCAGCCGTTTAAGACGTGCATCAAACAGATCGCCTTCGCAGGCCGGGTAATTCAGGATCGTCTTGTTGTTATCACCACTGAGTGTAAAGCCGACATCCGGGCGCGCCATCGCCAGACGGTCCATGATCTCGCGCGCATACATCTGTTCGGTCCGCGCGGTTTTAAGGAACTTCAGACGTGCCGGCGTGGCATAGAAAAGATCACGCACCTCGACCCGTGTGCCATAGGGATGGGCGGCTGGTTCCGGTGCGCCCTTGGCCCCGCCTTCCACCACCAGTGTCCATGCGTTTTCAGAGCCGCGCACACGGCTGGTCAGGCGCATCCGTGATACCGACCCGATCGATGGCAAGGCCTCGCCGCGAAAGCCCATGAAACCGATGTTAAACAGATCATCATCGGGCAGCTTGGATGTGGCGTGGCGTTCGACGGCCAGTGTCAGTTCGTCCGGCGTCATGCCCTTGCCATCGTCAGTGACAGACAACAACGTCCGACCGCCATCGCGCAGATTGACGTCCACCTTGGTCGCCCCGGCATCAAGGGCGTTTTCAACCAGTTCCTTAAGCGCAGCCGCAGGACGTTCGACCACCTCACCGGCGGCAATCTGGTTGATCAGGTTCTTTGGCAGGACGCGCAAGGTCATGAAGGCGGTGCTCGTGATGTTTATCTTGGTTGTGATGAACCTATCAAAGCGCAAAGCGCGGCGAAATCCCTTTCACCGCGCTTTGCAACTTTTCCGATGTGGTTCTGGGATCAGAAGGCCAGATCACCTTCCGGCTTGCCAACCACGGTCACCGTGACATTGGCCGGGTCCATCAGATCGGCAGCAACTCGGTTAACGTCATCAAGCGTGACGGCATTGACCATGTCATTGCGACGATCAAGGAAGTCCATACCAAGGTCTTCCTTTTGCATGCCGACCAGCATGCCCGACAGGTTGCCGAGGCTGGTGAAGCGCAGCGGGAAGGCCCCGGTGAGGTAGGCCTTGGCATTATCAAGCTCTTCCTGATCGATGCCGTCCTGCTTCATCTTGGTCCATTCGGTGCTGATCAGCGACAGGCTTTGACCAATCGCGTCATTGCGCGTGGCAACCCCGCCCATCATCATGTCGGCATGATCAAGATTGGCGAGGTAGCTATAGACGCCATAAGCCAATCCACGCTTTTCACGGACTTCCTCGGTCAGGCGCGATGAGAAGCCGCCACCGCCAAGGATGTAATTCATCACATAGGCGGCATAGAAATCCGGGTCCTGGCGTTCGATGCCTTTTTGGCCCCAGATCGCCTGACTTTGCGGGATGTCCTGTTCGATTACGTCGATATCGCCATAGGTCGGCGTAACATCGGCGATCTTGGGCAGGTCGCTTTTCGCGGGCAACGCGCCAAAGGCCTCGTCGAGCAAAGGACCAAGTTCTTCGGCGGTGATGTCACCGGCGACGCCCACAATCAGGTTGTCCTTGGCAAAGGCACGGCGCACGAAGCCACGAAAATCATTGGCGTTCAAACCGGCCACGGTTTCAAGCGTGCCCGAAACCGGCCGACCATAGGGATGATCGCCAAAGATCGAGGCAAAGAATGTGCGGCTGGCGATATCGCGCGGATCGGTTTCGGCCCGCTTGAGGCCCGAAACAACCTGTGCACGGATACGTTCAACCGCCTCATCATCAAAGCGGGGCTCGGACAGGGCCAGACGCAGCAGATCAATCGCCGTTTCGCGTTCACGCGTTAGCGTGGTGAGCGATCCGGCAAAGTCATCGCGCCCCGCATCAAAGGAAAGACCGATCGACCGGTTTTCCATTTCACTGCGGAAGGTCTGGCTGTCCATCGCGCCAGCGCCTTCATCAATCAGGCCAGATACCATATTGACCAAGCCAAGCTTGCCATCCGGATCGGTTGCCGCCCCCGCACCGGTAAAGGCGATATCCATGGTCATCAGCGGGTTCATGTGATCTTCGATAAGCCAGGCGCGAATGCCGCCGTCCGAAATCACTTCCTGTACCTCGACCGCCTTGGCCTGTTGCGCAAAGCCAAAACCAAGCGTTGTCGCAAAGGCAACACCGGCAATCTGTTTAAACAGCTTGTTCATATCAGTGCACTCCTTCGCCAGAGGTGATCGGAAGGGCCGCACCAGCGCCCGTGACCGGGCCACCTTCGGGCGGCATCAGCCAGCCGGTGACAGATTTCTTGGCATCGAACACCCGTTTGGCGGCGTCATTGACCTGTTCCACCGTCACACCCGAAATCCGGTCCGGCCAGCTTTCGACCTGATCCACGGTCAAACCGACCGCAAGCGACTGACCGAGCACGCGTGCACCGGCAGATAGCGAGTCACGGGCAAAGACGGCACTATCAAGCAGCTTCTGCTTGGCGCGATCGAGTTCATCCTGCGTCACACCGTCGGCGACGACCTTGGCAATTTCGGCCTCGACCGCCTTTTCAAGATCGGCCAAATCGACATCACCGCGCGGAACGGCATAGACACCGAAGCTTGCCAGATCGACGGTCACCGGATCATAGAAGGTGCCAACGCTTGAGGCGATTTCCTGATCGACCACAAGGGCCTTGAAGAAGCGGCTGGTGGTGCCCGATCCGATGATTTCGCTCAGCACATCAAGCGGCACGGCATCAGCCGCATCGGTATTGTAGGACGGTGCCAGATAATAGCGCGACCAGGATGCCTGACCGACCTGCGGGTCACGCATGGTGACCTTGCGCGGGGCATGCTGAACCGGTTCCTGAACACGGTTGCGGGTCATGTCCTTACCACGCGGGATGACGCCGTAATATTTTTCCGCCATCGGCAGCAATTCATCCATGGTGATGTCGCCGGCAACAACCAAAATGGCATTATTGGGCGCATACCAGTCGCGATAGAATTCAAGTGCGTCTTCGGTGGAAAGTTTTTCCATTTCATGGCGCCAGCCAATGATCGACCGACCATAGGGATGCGCCATATACAGCGATGCGCGCATCTGTTCGCCCAGAAGCGCCCCCGGGCTGGTATCAATGCGCGAACGGCGTTCTTCGATGATCACATCGCGTTCGGGCAGAACCACATCATCTGAAAGCTTCAGATTGGTCATGCGGTCGGCTTCCATCTCCATGACCAGATCAAGCCGGTCACGGGCAATGTTCTGGAAATATCCCGTGTAGTCCCAGCTGGTGAAGGCGTTGTCATTGCCGCCATTGCGCGCAACGATCTTTGAAAAGTCGCCCGGCACCATCTTATCGGTCCCCTTGAACATCAGATGTTCAAGGAAATGGGCAATGCCCGAGACACCTTGGGGCTCGTCGGCCGAGCCGACCTTGTACCAGACCATATGGGTAACGACCGGTGCACGGTGGTTTTCCACCAGCACGACCTGCATGCCGTTATCAAGGGTGGCAGTTTGCGGGCTGAACACAGCCGCCCGTGACAAACCGGGCACAAGGGCAAGAATCAGTGCGACGAGGGCAAGCACAGCCACGGAGCTGCGCGTCATTGATCGGATTGTTCCAGAAATTCTCATTGTGGCGTCCCATTCCAATTCAGGATGGTTATGCAAACGGTGTGTTTCAATGCAGGACCAGCAGAACGCGGCACTTGCATTCAACAGGCATTTCTTAAGAACCGAATATGACAGAACAAGGGCGCGAAACCATCGCGCCCTTGTCTGAATGCATCAAATTGTCGTGTGTTCGGCCAATCGTCTGGCGAAGCTTAGAAGATGTCTTCCAGCCAGCCTTTCTGTTTGCGTTCGATCACAGGGGTATCGGCACCACCGGCAACATTGTCACCCAATGCCTGCTGATCGCGGATACGCTTGGCTTCGGCGGCCGGATCCACGACGGTGCCGAATTCCGGCTTTTCCTGCCAGAACAGCAGATCGTCGACGACGCCTTCGCTTTCGGAAATGAAGATCGAGGTTTCACGATCCACCGTGTTGCGGATTTCCGGATCGGCATATTGCGCACCGGATGCCGAAAGAAGGGCAACCTGTCCCTTGCTGCGCGTACCTTCGGTGATGTCACGTTTTACAACGTTGGGATCTTCACCAACCAGAATACGACGCGCCTGATCGGTGGTCGAACCGGTTTGCGGGCGCGGTGCGCCTGGATCAGGAACACGCAAGGTAAAATCAGGCGGCAGGCTGAGCGGGGCGCGCGAAACAACCGCAAACTCGTCAGGCGACTGTTTGTTCAGGCCAAAGGTTTCACGTGTTGATTCACAACCGGAAACGCCAAGCGCAAGTCCGCCCAGCAATGCAATTTTGAAAATATTGGTCGTCAGTTTCCGGGCCATTTGTGCCTCATTACCACTTCAAAACCGGACCATGTTCGCCCGGCCAAAATTCATCTGGTAGATTTTTTACCGCCAAAAAGGGAATCGATCAACAGTAGCGCCGCACCAACCGTGATTGCACTATCGGCAATATTGAATACCGGCCAGTGATAACCCGCAACATGCAGATCAATGAAGTCGGTCACAGCCCCGTGGCGCAGACGATCAACGAGGTTGCCAATTGCGCCGCCAATGATCATTGCCAGGGCAAAGCGCAGCATGGAATCGCGCGTGCGCCACATCCAGATGCCAAAGCCAATGGTGATGGCAGCGGTCACCGCAATCATCACCCAAGGTGCCTGCCCCTGAAACAGGCCAAACGAAACACCCGGGTTCCAGGCCAGAACAAAGTTCATGAACGGCGTCACTTCGATGACGCGAAGTGGGTTAGACAGACCATCAATGGCAAGCGCCTTGGTCCACTGGTCGACACCAAACACGATTGCAATGACGATCAGACCAAACACAAAGGCACGATGTTTCATCAACACTCTTTCTGACTTGCCGGGATGTGCCCTGCCACCAAAGCAGGGCGTTCCCGAACGCCACCGTTACTCGGCGGCAATTCCCATTTCATCAACGGCATCCGCACAGCGGTTGCAAACGGTTTTATGTTCAGCGTGGCTGCCAACTTCCGGCAGGGTCTGCCAGCAACGTTCGCATTTCTCGCCTTCTGCCAAGGCCGGCACAACACCGACACCGGCAACGTCATCAAGGGTATAGGCACCGTCCGGTGCATCACCCGTGATCAGTTCGATGTCAGATGTAATGGCGATTTCGGCAAGATTAAGGCCAGCCAGGGCTTCGACATAATCAGCGGTCGCATAAACCTTTGGTGCGGCATCAAGGCTGGCACCAATGCGTTTTTCGGCACGTTCAAGTTCAAGCGCACCGGTGACAACACGGCGAAGCTTGCGGATTTTGGCCCATTTGGCGGCCAGCGCATCGTCTTTCCAGCCATCGGAAACCGTGTTGAAGGTTTCCGAGTGAACCGAGCTTTCGGCACCATAGCGCGCACGCCATGCTTCGTCGGCGGTAAAGCACAGAACCGGTGCCAACCAACGAACAAGGCAATCAAACACGCGATCCATGACCGTCCGTGCTGCACGGCGGCGCAGGCTGCTTGGCGCGTCGCAATAAAGCGCGTCCTTGCGGATATCAAGATAGAATGCCGACATATCAAGCGCGCAGAAGTTATGCAGCTCGATAAACATCGAGTGGAAATCGTAGTCCGCGGTCGTCTTGCGCACCATGTCATCAAGGTGGCTCAGACGATGCAGAACCCAGCGTTCGAGTTCCGGCAGTTCGTTATCTGCAACCTTTTCGGACTGGTCAAAGCCATCAAGGTTGCCGAGCAGGAAGCGCAGGGTATTGCGCAGACGACGGTAGATGTCGGAATGGCGCTGAATGATTTCATGGCTGATGCGCAGATCATCATGATAATCCGAGCTCACCACCCACAGACGCAGGATATCTGCACCAAGCTTGTCGATGACATCGTTCGGCGCAATGACGTTGCCGAGCGATTTCGACATCTTGCGGCCTTCGCCATCAAGAACAAAGCCATGGGTCAGAACCGCGTCGTACGGTGCACGACCACGGGTACCGCAAGACTCAAGCAATGAGCTGTGGAACCAGCCGCGATGCTGATCCGATCCTTCGAGGTAAAGATCGGCTGGCCATTTCAGATCCTGACGTTCTTCGAGCACGAAGGCATGGGTCGAACCGGAATCNNAACCAGCCGCGATGCTGATCCGATCCTTCGAGGTAAAGATCGGCTGGCCATTTCAGATCCTGACGTTCTTCGAGCACGAAGGCATGGGTCGAACCGGAATCAAACCAGACGTCAAGCACGTCAGTAACCTGTTCGAAATCATCGGCGTTGTATTTGTCGCCAAGGAAATACTGTGCATCACGGGTGAACCACGCATCAGCACCTTCTTCGCAGAAGGCTTCGTAGACGCGATCAAGCACTTCCTGATCACGCAGCGGCTGGCGGGTGCTTTTTTCGATGAACACCGTGATCGGAACGCCCCATGCACGCTGGCGCGATACGCACCAGTCCGGGCGGTTGGCGATCATGGAATGCAGACGGTTACGACCGGCTTCTGGCACAAAGCGGGTTTCATCAATCGCCTTGAGCGCCTTTTCACGCAGGTCATTGTCCTGCATGGAAATGAACCACTGCGGCGTGGTGCGATAGATCACCGGTGCCTTGGAACGCCATGAGCACGGATAGGAGTGCTTGAGGCGGCCACGCGACAGCAGCGCACCAACTTCGATCAGTTTGGCGATGACCGCTTCGTTGGCACCCGCTTCCTTGCCGTTTTCATCATAGATGCGTTCGCCGGCAAACAGCGGCACGGTCTGATAATAAGCCCCGTCACCATCGACCATTTCCGGTACTTCCAGACCGTATTTCAGACCGGTCTGGTAATCGTCCGGGCCGTGGGTCGGTGCGGTATGGACAAAGCCGGTACCGGTATCGGTCGTGACATAGTCAGCTGCGAGAAGCGGCACGTCAAAGTCATAGCCCTGACCGCGGAACGGATGGGCCGAGAGCGTGCCTTCGAGGTCGGCGCCCTTAAAGGTGCCGACAACCTTGTGACCGGTAACGCGACCGTTTTTGCACAGGTCTTCAAGAAGATCGGTACAGACCGCCATCTTCTCGCCAACGGTGGCCCAGGCTTCTTCGGCGGTTTCGGTGACTTCGATGACGGAATATTCGATGTCTTCGCCATACGAAATCGCGCGGTTGCCCGGAATGGTCCAAGGGGTCGTGGTCCAGATGACGATGGTCGCGTCTTTAAGCAGATCAACCTTGGTCTCGGTGACCGGGAAACGAACATAGATCGTTTTGGATGTATGGTCGTGATATTCGACTTCCGCCTCGGCAAGGGCGGTCTTTTCAACCACCGACCACATGACCGGTTTGGAGCCCATATAGAGCGAACCGTTCATCAGGAACTTGCCAAGTTCACGGGCAATAGAGGCTTCTGCCTTGTAGTCCATGGTGACATAGGGATTGTCCCAGTCGCCCATCACGCCAAGGCGTTTGAATTCTTCGCGCTGAATATCAAGCCATTTCTGGGCGAACTCGCGGCATTCCTTGCGGAATTCGGCAATCGGAACATCGTCCTTGTTCTTGCCCTTGGCACGGTATTGTTCTTCGATCTTCCATTCGATCGGAAGGCCGTGGCAGTCCCAACCCGGAACGTAAACAGCGTTCTTGCCCAGCATCTGCTGGGAACGGGTGATGACGTCTTTAAGGATCTTGTTCAGTGCATGACCAATATGCAGATGGCCGTTCGCATAGGGCGGGCCATCATGCAGGACAAACATTTCACGGTCGGCCGAAATACCGCGAATTTTGCCGTAGAGGTCCTCTTTCTTCCACTGCTCGAGCAGGGTCGGCTCCATCTTTGGCAAACCCGCCCGCATCGGGAAATCGGTCTTGGGCAGGATAACGGTTTTCTTGTATTCGACACTCATCGTGACGGTCCTGTCGTCTTGAACAAATTAAAAGGGCGAACCCCCGGAGATCTCGCGAAAAGCTGATCTTGCGAAAAGCGCGCGGATCATAGCGGGTTCGTCAACAAATTCAAATCTTGCCGAGAATATCCTTGGCAGCGATCACATCTGCTGCGATCTGGGCTTTCAGGGCATCAAGCCCATCGAACTTCTTTTCCCCGCGGATAAAGCCGTGCAAACGCACGCGCACCCGCCGGTCATAGATGTCCTGATCAAAGTCAAAAAGGTGTGCTTCAAGCCCGGCATCATCATCGCCGCCAAAGCTTGGCCGCACGCCAATATTGGCGACTCCGGGGATCCAGCGTTCGACGGTTTTGCCATCGGTTTCAGAAACCAGTCCAAGCTCGACGGCGTAAACACCGAATTTCGGGCGCAGGTGATTGCCAAGCGGAACATTCGCCGTCGGGAAGCCTATGGTACGTCCGCGTGCATCGCCATGGGCGACAACGCCGCCAATCTCCCACGGGCGCCCCAACAGATGCTTGGCGTCTTCGGGACGACCATCACGCAGCGCCTGACGGATCGCGGTCGAGGAATAGACAATCCCGTTATCATGAGTAACAGCGGTTACCGCCGTAACGCCAAAACCGGATTTCTCACCAATCGCGCGCAGCAAATCGACATCCCCTGCCCGGCCCTTGCCAAAACAGAAATCCCAGCCAACCACGACATGTTTGGCGCCAAGGCCCGTGACCAGAACACGTTCGATGAATTCCTCGGCAGTCATGGCGGCAAAGTCGCGGTTAAACTCGACCTCAAAGAACAGGTCGATATCAATGCTGCCAGCTGCGGTTTCGCGATCCTCGGCCGAGGTCAGACGGAACGGCGGATCATCGGCGCGAAACAGCATGCGCGGATGGGGCTCGAACGTAAGGATCGCAAGCGGCGCACCAAGATCACGGGCAATCGCGCGGGCCTGATCCAGAAGCGTTTGATGCCCCAGATGCAGTCCATCGAAATTGCCGATCGCCACAACAGCGCCGCGCGCATCATCGGTCAGGTTCTCAAAAGATCGAAAAACGCGCATTCGCGCCGGTCTCTCTTTGCTGCGTTCCATGCCTGCCGACCTTTTGTCGGCAAATCCAGCAGGCAGCTATATAGGGCGCAGGCCCGAAGCGTAAAGACTTTTCCGACAAAAAAGCGCAGGCTTTCCGGCATCAGGCGCGTGAAGGCACCATCACGGTTGCCTCGCCCGAGATCACGCAACGATCCCCGACATAGCAGTTGGTTTCCATAATGGCGCGTTTCTTGGCCGGGATCAGTTCACGCACGGTCACACGCGCTGTCACGGTATCACCGATCCGAACCGGTGCCTTGAATTGCAGGTTCTGGGAAAGATAAATCGTCCCCGGCCCAGGCAGGCGCGTGCCAAGGACCGTCGAAATAAAACCGGCAGACAGCATGCCATGGGCAATGCGGCCTTCGAACATCGTGGTTGCGGCGTAATCCTGATTAAGGTGCACCGGGTTGGTATCACCGGTAATGCCGGCAAACATCACGATGTCGGTTTCGGTTACCGTTTTCCCATAACTGCCCGACAGCCCGATCTCAAGATCTTCGAAATACAGCCCATGAAGTCCGTCGCGTTCATCCATTTCCTAGAAACCCTATGCCTGTTGCGCGGTTGATTACATTGCAGATGTCGCGCTTATAATTATTTTGCAATGCAATATTTGTAATTTTATTGCGCATTTTTCAAAATGAGCAATGCCTATTTCGTCGAATGCCGTTGCGACTGGCGCTTGAAATTGTCTGAAACGGGGACATATCAGGGCATGCCCACCTGTGATATCAATGATCTAGGGTCCATAAAAACAAACCTTTGGGAAACGCCCCCGATGAACAACACAATTGCAGACACCTATGAAATTGCCATGGGTCGATGGAGCCGCCGGCTGTCGCGCAGCTTCCTTGATTTTGTTGCCGCACCGTCTTGTGGGGCGTTGGTTGATGTTGGATGTGGCACGGGCAGCCTGACCCTGGCGGCGGCCAACCGGTATCCGGATGCGCGGGTTGTCGGCATTGACCTGATCCCCGATTACCTGACAGACGCCCTGCGCGAAGAAGCTTCAAACATCGAACTTAAAACCGGCGATGCGTTGTCGCTGCCGTTCGAAAACAACAGTTTTGATACTGCCTTTTCGCAGCTGTTGATCAATGATCTTGAAGATCCGGAAAAGGCGATTGCCGAGATGGTCCGCGTTACCAAACCGAACGGGAAAATAGCGGCATCTGTCTGGGACCGCGCGGGCGGGTTGACGTTTATCCGCCTGTTTCTGGATGCCGCGGCCATTCTGGCCGGGGTCGAGGGCGAAAAACTGCGCGAAGAGGTTTTCGACGTCCCCTACCAGGATGAAGATGACCTCTATGATCTTTGGTCGGATGCCGGACTGGGCGATATTGAAACCGCAACCCTGGCGGTGCGCATGGATTTCATCGATTTTGATGACTACTGGCAGTCGTTGATGGGGGCACACAGCCTGATCCGCAATTTCTTTAACCGGCAATATGCCGACACGGCCTATGAAATTCAGCAGGCCACACGTCTGGCGTATCTCGGCGGGAAAACCGACGGGCGGCGGTCGCTTGTGGCATCGGCCATGGCGGTGCGCGGCGTGGTGCCAGCGTAATCAGCGACGCCGAAAGGTCAACCCAACTAAGAGTTGCACAGTATGGTTTTTTACCCGACAGTATTAGGAATTCATGTTTTGAACCCACAGTTACGAATGTGAAACTGATATGCCCAGTGCGAATGCTCAGATCAAGATTGAAATTCCTTTTATTCTCGAAGAGGCAATCAAGGACCAACGAGCAGTTATAGTAATTGGGGCAGGTGCATCGAAAGAATGCGTCAATGAATCCGGCCAAACTCCCCCCGACGGCAATCAACTCAGGGATCTAATCGCAGAAAAATTCTTGGGTAAGAAGCCCGGCACGGAAAAGCGAGACCTAATGACAGTGTCGGAAATTGCGATCAGCTCTGGCGCTGGGAGTGCGGCAGTGTTCGACGAGATTGAATTTCACCTCCGGGATTTTCGTCCATCTCAAGCCCATAAAGCACTTGCTCATTTCCGCTGGCGAGGTCTTGCTACAACTAACTACGATTTGTACGTGGAGCAGGCTTATGCAGAAGAGCAGAACGCTACACAAACTTGTGTTCCGTTCGTCAAAGATTCTGAGCCATTTGATGACCGGCTAAAGCGCGAACGTAAACCAGTCCCTTATCTGAAACTTCATGGTTGCTTAAATCATCGACTAGACAGAGATATTCCGTTGGTTCTGTCACATGAGCACTATGCTAGGGTTGCTGAACACAGAAGCTTTCTTCTAAACCGAGTAAGGCAGTGGGCAGCCGAATCGCCAGTGATTTTCATCGGCTATAGCCTAACTGATAGCCACATCCGCCAACTCATATACGATTTTGATACATCCGCGCGTCCAAGATGGTACATCGTCACACCATCTGCCGACGAACATGATGTAAAACACTGGGCCACCCAGAATGTTGAGATAATTCACGCTACTTTTGGTGCCTTTATGGAAGAGCTGGAGAACACAATTCCAGATCTGTTCCGGGCACTGTCTCTTCCTTCAACGAACGCTGACGCTCCATACAGGAAGCACTTCCGAACTAATAGCACCGAATCTGATTTCCTTCGTGAGAGCTTAACTAGAGATTTTACTTACATTCACAGCGGGCTGAAATACTCAGATCTATCTGCGAAAGAGTTTTACTCTGGTCATGATGATGGTTGGTGCGGAATTGTTCGTAAGTTCGATATAGTTCGCAAGACATCAGAGAATTTGTTGTACGAAGCTCTTGACGAAAGCGAATCAAGCAAAAAATCAAAGCAAAAATTTTATTTACTGCAAGGCCCTGCTGGATCAGGAAAAACAATAGCGTTGAAGAGATCTGCATTTGACGCAGCAACCGCACTTGATGAACTAGTTCTTTGGGTAAACGAACTCGGAGTTCCGAGATACCAAGCTATTCATGAGTTACATGAACTCACCGGAAAGACATGCATTCTAATCGTTGACTCGATATCTATTCACTGCACTCAGATAATGAAGGTGCTAAATGACTGCAAAAAAAATGATATCCCTATAACAATTATTTCAGCAGAAAGAGACGCTGATTGGGGAACATACTGCTCTGAATTGGAAGAAAATTTTCCACCGGAAACATATCAACTTGGTCATCTTTCTAGAAGAGAAGTAGATGACCTTCTCGACTTACTTGAGAGACATGACTGCCTTGGGCTTCTTAAAGCGTCTACACGAGAGGAACGTGTTGCAGCGTTTATGGACCACGATCGCTCTGACAGGCAATTACTCGTCGCACTTCACGAACTCACCCAAGGCAAACCATTCGAACAAATTATTCATGAAGAGTATGTTCGAATCTCTCCTGAAAATGCTCGCAGAATGTATCTCGACATCGCAACCATGCACCAATTTGGGACTAATGTGCGTGCTGGATCAATTGCACGAATCAGTGGTATCCAATTTTCTGACTATAAAGAAAAGTTTTTTGGCCCGCTAAAAAACATAGTAAAAGTCAATATAGACTCCTACACGCAAGATAATACGTACCAAACAAGGCACTCACGAGTCGCTCAAATTGTATTTGCCCAAGCATGTCGTGATGACAAATCTAGATCCATGCAGTTTTCTAGAATACTTGAGGGCTTGGACCCGGGGTACTCCAGCGACCGAAGGGTAATAGCCGGGATCTGCAAAGGCAGAGAATTGGCAAATACATTCACCCAAATTCAATTTGCGCGTGATGTACTGGAAAAAGCCTGCCAGATAATGCAGAAAGAAGCTTTTCTCTATCAACAAAGGGCAATACTTGAGTATTCGCACCATGATGGCTCACTTGAACTAGCAGATAATCTAGCAACAAAAGCCCGAGAGTATGACAGCCACAATCACATTTACATTCACACACTAGCTGAAATATCGATTAGAAAAGCATCTATTGAAGAAAATATTGTAAGAAGAGATCATCTCAGGGCTAGAGCAAAATCTTTGCTATCTGAAATTCGAATAAGAGATAGCCGCAGAGATGCGAGCTACTGCAAGCTTTTAGTAGACGAGACTCTTGACCTGTCCAAGACTATCAACGACAACTCAAAAGAACATGAGATACTAGAATTCGATTCAAAGCTGGAAGAAACCGCTGTCAGAATTCAAAAAGCCCAACAAGACTTCCCTGATGAACCCGATATATCATCTATTGAAGCTCGTCTTTGGCGTGGGCTCGGTGAAAGCTCCAAAACTGAAAAGTCGCTAGAAAAAGCAGTTCTGGCAAAACCCCGTTCTCCGGGTGTTTATGCACGTTTGGCAAGGCTGCGACGCGAACGTGGAGCAATATCTGAACAAATGAGCGTATTGCGGGATGGCTTAACTAGATTTCCAGATGACAAGGCATTGCATTTACAGATGGCCTTAGCGCTACTTGAGAATGATAAATCACAGAGCGATGCGATTGAGAGCCACTTCGGAAAATCTTTTTCCACAAACGACCAAAACTTCGATGCCAGATTTTACTTTGCCGAGTACCTTTTTTGGTCAGGTCGCGCGCAGGAAGCATCTAAACTATTTGAGGATATAGCTAACAGATCAGCCACGAACTACAGAAGAAGCTCGCCACGTGAAGACGACTTAATCACCAGTCTCCTTGGCAATTTCACTGGAAATGTAACATCGAGGAAAGAACGTTTCTTCTTTGTGCGAATAGCAAATTACCCCTCGGAGGTTTTTTGTTACCACACCACATTAGACGACGCGCCCTACGAAACGCTAGCTGTTGGAAGCTCCGTTTCAGTGAAGCTGCGCTTCAACCGACAGGGGCCTGTCGGTTGCAAAGTGACGATTCTCTGAGGGTCTTGGTCACCTCATGACTAGCGGAATGGCATCCAGAGAACGCCCAGCAAACTTTGGCTGTCCATGTCGCGGAATTCCTTCAGGCCGATCTGCATATCGTGATCATTGACCTTGGTATGATCGATATAGCTGACAAAAATCCGGTCCCAGATGGACAGGATATTGCCGTAGTTGCTGTTGGTTTCTTTCATCAAACTTGAATGGTGCACCCGGTGCATATCGGGTGTCACGACCACCCGTCGCAAGGCGCGATCAAGGCGTTTGGGCAGATGCACATTGCCATGATTAAACAGGGCAAAGCCGCTTAGCATGCTTTCATAAATCACCACCGCCCATGGATCGGCCCCGATCAGCACGACAAAGGTGGATTTGTAGAGCGCGGATGCGACGATCTCGACCGGATGAAAACGCACGGCGGTCGAGACATCAAATTCTGTATCGCAGTGATGCACACGATGAAACCGCCAGAATACCGGCACGATGTGGGTCAGGCGATGCTGCCAATAGATCGCGCAATCGAGAACAATGATGGTGACCAGCCCGGACAATAATGCAGGCATGCCGACAAGGTTATTTATCCCCCAACCATTGGCCTGCGCCCAGATGGCGGCGGCGATCATCGCAGCCCCGATGGTGAAACGGGCAAGGGCGGCACTCAGCAACAACAGACCAAAATTGGTCAGCCAGCGCATCGGACGACGCACGGCTTCCTTGGGCCGATAAGGGGCCACCGCCTCCCACAAGGCCATGACCGCCAGAATGGCGGCAAAGATACCCAGCCGAAATAATCCGCTCTGATCCATTTCATCCTGCCTTGTGTGATAAGGAGCGCGTGTGCGTCACCTTGAACTGATATCGGATATCGCAATGTATAAACAACATCTTGCAGTTCGATATCTCATCACCTTTATGTTAGAGAAAGGTGATTCATACTGAAATGCCAATGCTTGGCGACAATAACCGATAACGGGGGACTATATGCCAGAACGATCAGGATCCATTCGGACACTCTTTCTTTCCGTGTTCGCGACCCTGTCTTTTGGCAGCATCGCCCTTGCAGATGGCCCGCCGTTTGATTTGCCGGTCGTTTGTGCCGGCAACAGTTGTGACATTGTTCACTATGTCGACCATGATGCCGGTCCGAACATTCGCGACTATGCCTGCGGCACGACAACATATGACGGCCATCGCGGTACTGATTTCGCCATCCCGGACGAAGCCACCATGCTTGATGGTGTTCCGGTCCTGTCGATCGCGGATGGCACGGTCGTTGCCCTGCGCGACGGGGTTGAAGACATTGATTCAGGTCGTATCGCCACCAGCAGCCTTGAAGGCATCGAATGCGGCAACGGCATTCTGATTGATCATGATGATGGCTGGCAAAGCCAGTATTGCCACCTTCGCCGCGGGTGGGTTGCGGTCAAACAGGGCGACCGTGTCAGCCGTGGTCAGGTGATCGGGCGGATCGGCATTTCCGGTCAGGCCACCTTCCCGCACCTGCATTTCAACCTGCGCAAGGATGGCGAACTTGTTGACCCGTTCAGTGGCACCGCCATGGGCACCAGCAGTGCCGCCGATTGCAATGTCGAAAATGCAGCCCTTTGGTCATCGTCTGCGCGTGCAAAGCTTAGCTATAACGAGATCACGCTTTACGGCCATGGCTTTTCGATGGCGCGCCCGAACGCATCCGACCTTAAACGCGGATACGGCAAGGATCAGGAACTACCCCGCACAAGCCCGGCACTTTATTTCTGGGCCTATCTGATTGGCGCCAATGATGGTGATGTCATCCGCATGAGCCTGCAAACACCTGATGGCAAGGGCGGCCATCGCGACTTTGTCATCGATCTGCCCAACGATGCAGGCCCGCGCGCAAAGTGGTTCTTTATCAATATGGACCGCCCCGGAAGCCAATGGCCGGCTGGCACCTATGAAGGCGAGATCACCTTTACCCGTGGTGACAATTCCCCGCGCATCATCGGCGAGGGCAAAGTTATGATCCGCTAGGGATCCCACCCCCGCCCCGGAAAGATCCGATTTGGGTTGCTTCACGTACACCAGCCGACTTAAAATTACACCAGTAAAATGTATTAGTTATTGAAACTATTACATTAATTTTAGATTTGGCGCGTGAATGTACAGAATTTATGACTGTCTGGCACACCAGCACGATATCGTTCTGGTCCTCGTTGCCCTTCTTATTGGACTGGCGGGCATTCATACCGCATTCAATCTGTACGCACGCGCCTGCATCGGTCGCCTTCGTCAGAAAATCGCATGGCTGTTCCTGACCGGGGTTGTGACCGGCGGTGGCATCTGGGCGACCCACTTCATCGCAATGCTGTCCTATGACCCGGTTGTACCGGTTGGCTATGAGCCCCTTCTGACGGCTGTTTCGCTGGCGATTGCAATTGTGACAACCACCGTCGGGTTTGCGATTGCCTCGGTCGGTGGGCCGCACCTTGTCTTGTCGCGTCTTGTCGGCGGCCTTGTTGTCGGACTTGGCATTTCGGCCATGCATTTCACCGGCATGTCTGCCATCCGTGTTCCCGGCATTATCAGCTGGCACATGGATATTGTGATTGCCGCCATCCTGATGGGGGCCTTGTTCGGCATGGCGTCGCTGTATCTGGCCAAGACCGCACAAACCAACCAACAGAAACTTCTGGGCAAGGCAAACCTGACCATCGCGGTGGCGACCATGCATTTCGGTGCGATGGGCGCGTTGGTGATTACACCCGATCCGACTGTGCCGGTCCCGGCACAGCTTATTTCGCAGGAATATCTTGCGGTTGGCGTCGCCGTTGTTGCCATCGGGCTGATTGCCATTGGTTTTGTCACCGCCCTTGTTGACCGGCAACTTCGCGATCATGTCAGCAACCGCATGCGCATTCTGGGTGATTCCGCCATCGAGGCCCTTGTCCTGACCCAGAATGGGCGGGTGATTGATGCCAATGACAGTTTCCTGAAACTGGGTGGCGTTACCCGCGCAGACATTCTTGATCAGGATTTCCTGACAGAGTGGCTTTCAGATACACCGGCCGAATTCAAATCAGGAAAGGTCGGTTACGCGGAAACGACCCTGTCCTGGAACACCAATA
>NZ_DGMR01000039.1:478176-565455 GCF_002388495.1 Thalassospira sp. UBA4513 | reverse complement strand
TACCGCCATACCGGTCGAGGTCGTGCGACGCGAAATTCCCGCCGATGAAATATCGGATGCCACCGTGATATTTGGGCTACGTGATCTGCGTGAACGTTATGCTGCAGAAAACCATATCCGTTTCCTGGCAGAACGTGACGCCCTGACCAAGCTTCTGAACCGGTCGACATTCAATGACCGCCTTGCCGAGGCACTGACGAAATCAGATGAAACCGGCATTCCGTTGACGGTGATGTGCATTGATTTCGACCACTTCAAGGAACTCAATGACAGCTTCGGCCATATTGCCGGCGACCATGCGTTGCGGGAATTGGGTGAACGCCTGTCCGAGCTGTTTAGCGATAATGTGGTGATCGCGCGTGTTGGCGGTGATGAGTTTGTCGCCCTGCTGTCGCACCCTGAACAATCAGATATGGATAACGTTATCGCCCGGTCGCGCGAAACCGCCCAGCAAATCCTTGATTGTGTCGCGCTCCCGGTTTTCATCAATGCCGAACACCGTGCGAAGCTCTCTGCAAGTATCGGGATTGCGCATTATCCGACCGATGGCAATGACGCCGAAAGCATTCTTTTTCATGCCGACCTTGCGATGTATCGAGTCAAACAATCGGGCGGCAATGACATCGTTTTCTATTCGTCGGAAATGGACGAGGAATACCGCTTCAAGCGCCAGCTTTCGTCGAACCTGCGTCACGCGATGGAGAACGGCCAGCTTGAACTTCATTACCAGCCGCAATGCGAGACCGATGGTAATGATCAGGTGATCCATTCGTTTGAAGCCTTGCTGCGCTGGACCGACCCCGAACTGGGATCGATCCCGCCCGGACGGTTTATTCCGATTGCCGAGGAAACCGGTCTGATTGTGCCGCTGGGCGAATGGGTGCTTAGAACCGCCTGCAAAGAAGCCGCACGCTGGAAAAATCCGCTGGGCATCGGGGTCAATCTGTCAGCGGTTCAATTGCAGAAACACGAACTGCCGGAACTGGTTGCCGAGATCCTGAACGAAACCGGTCTTGATCCGAAACGCCTTGAACTGGAAGTCACCGAGACAGCCCTTATTCACAATCCGGCGCGCTCGATGAAGATCCTTTCTGATACCAAGAAGCTGGGCGTGCGGATTGCCATGGATGATTTCGGCACCGGTTATTCGTCGCTTGCGACCTTGCAGAATTTCCCGGTGGATCGCATCAAGATCGACCAGTCCTTTATCAAGAAGCTGGTCAGCAACGATCAGGCGATTGCCATCGTCCGTGCGGTGATCAATCTGAGCCGCGACCTCAACCTCGAGGTGATTGCAGAGGGGGTCGAAACCGACGAACAGGCAAGCTTCCTGAACGATCATGATTGCCGCTCTGTGCAGGGGTACAAGTACGGATATCCTAAGCCGATAAGCGACTACGCACATGTCGTTAACCCGGCGGAATTCCCCGAAACCACTGCGAATCGGGACAGCGGCATTGAAACCGTCTGATTGTTATGGAACCGGTAAAGGCATAATGCGTTTCAAATAGGCAGGGCCATTGCAATTTGTGACAAAACAGGCAGCAAAAACGTGACCTTTTCCATGAGGTTGAAAGTTTTTTGACGTTTTTTGAGCAACAGCTCTTGTAACTCGGCCATCTGCCTGCCTATATTTGACGTGTGCCGAGCCCGGCACATTGACACTACCTGTCATAAGACGGAGTAAACATGATGAATAAGCGCAAAGCAGTTGCAATCGCCATTGCCCGTGAACAGCAGATCGCCCGTTCGATGGAAATCCTGTTCGCCGGTACCATTCTGGCCGTCATCGCATCGCTTCTGGTCATCTGACCTACGCTTCGCTTTCATCATTAGCGTCCCCATTCAAACCAACTGGTTTTGAAGAGACCTTCTTTTAAATAGCTCCATGACACATCACAGCGTCTTTTCGGTCATCATTGCGCGAATTATCAGCCCGGTTGTCTAAGGACACCGGGACGTATCTGTTCGCCTTTTTGATGCACTGAATATCTGTGAGCATTGTCATGACTGATCATGCATTTGCTGCGTCCGCAATGGACGCACATACCCCCAAATCCGTTTACTGTTTCTCCGTTCACGCCGCTGCTGAACCGGACGTGATGCCGCGCGTTCTCGAACTGTTTGCCAAGCGTAATCTGGTTCCGGCCAGCTGGCATTCGACCGTTGCCAATGGGCTGCGCGGTTTCGAGGAACTTCAGATCGACATTCAGGTCCAGCAACTTGAAACCAAAGTTGCCGAGCACATCGCGCGATGCCTGCGTCAGATCATTCACGTCAATACGGTTCTGACATCGGAAAAAGGCTATTCAAACTCAGCGCTTAGCGCGTAGGCTGTCTTGGTTGCGGCACTGCAAAACTGTCAGTGCCTATGCCCGACAGGAGTTCTGAATTGGCCTATCTTGATCATATCCATGCGTGCAACAACGCCAATCTGTCGCGCTATGCCCGGTTTCGCATTGACGATATTCCGGTCGGTGCCATCCGGTCAGAATTTGCCAGCGCCCTTACCGCGCTTGGGGACAGCTTCATCCGTGACGAGAACGGCGAATATGGTTTTGGCCCGCACATCAAAACCATTGATGCGCTCAACCAGACCTTGATCGAGGCGACCGAGGCTCTGTGCCAACAAGGCGTGATCAAGCACCTGCACGGCGAAAAGTTTGATATCCGCAATCGGCTTTCCGATGATCCGTTGTGCCAGCTGGATCGGTTTGCCATGCCCTATTTCGGATGCGGGTCGTGGGGCGTGCATATGAACGGCTTTGTCCGCAAGGCCGATGGCATTCACATGTGGATCGCCAAACGCGCGCTGGACAAGCCGACCTATCCCGGCATGCTCGATAACATGGTCGCAGGCGGCCAACCGACCGGGCTTGGTTTCCGGGAAAACATGATCAAGGAATGCGCCGAAGAGGCCGGGATTCCAGTAAACCTTGCCGAAAAGGTCGTTGCGATCGGTACCGTTTCATACCTTTATGAAACCGACGAAGGCTTGAAACCCGATGTGATGGTCAATTTCGATCTGGAATTGCCAGAGGATTTTGTGCCGCATTGCGCCGATGGTGAGGTCGCGCAATTTGATCTTTTACCAATCGCCGAAGTGGCCGAAATCGTCCGCACCGGATTTGACTTCAAGTTCAACTGCGCCCTGGTCGTGATCGATTTTCTGATCCGCCACGGATATCTCACGGCGGATAACGAGCCATCCTATTGCGAACTCGTCACCGGCCTTCACCGCAGCCTTGAGCCCTGATCCGTCCTTTGCCGACACCGCAAACAAGAATGGCACCAACCCGATCCGGGTGGTGCCATCTTCTTGCAGGCTTATAGAATCTTACTGACGCGGCGTGTTTGGCCCGCCCATCAATGCGCCAACGGCCATCACCGTCAGTTTGGCGCGCAGATCGGGATCCAGCTGTTCAAGGTCACTTTGTTTACTGCGAAGCGCCTTGACCGCTTCATTGATCAGTTCCTGACGACGTTCGTCCTCAGGCGTTGCGATCTTGCTTTTCTTTTTGCCAAGCTTGGCATCGGCGGCATTCAGCGCCTTCATGATTTCGGTATGCGGGGCGTCGGCCTGTTCGGTCAGGGTTTCGGCAAGGGCAAGCGCACGGGCTTCTTCCAGCGACATGCCTTCTTCCTGATGGGCAAGGGCGCGGTCTTCGATGCGACGTGCCTGACGCGCCTGAGCGGCTGTTTTTTCCGCAGTGGCGCTGTCACGCATATGCAGGGATTGCGCGTCATTATAAGCCTGAATCGCATCCCGGCCTTTTTTGCCGACAAAGACGCGCATCAGCGTTTCCTTGAGCAATCCCATCAAATCATCCCTTGATTAAACATCCAGCCCTCGCGTGCAACTGATGTGCGATCAGTATGCGCCCAAAGAGTTTCGAAAACATTGCACCGAAAGACGGCGAAATTTTGCAACGTTCTAAATATGTTGTGCGACGCGGGTTTCTTCAACTGCCAGAATGTAGTCGATCAGTGCCTCGCAGTCGCTTGTTTGCAGATGTTCAAGATCACAAACAAAATCGACATTCCCCGCAGCCGGGTCATCGGCATGACCGACAATACCGACTTTGACATATTCCGCGTCCAGTGCATCGAGTGCGGAAATCAGATCGGCAACACTGACCCGATCTTCTGCCGTCATGGACGTTCGGATCAGAAGCAGGATATCGGCGTCGCAATCAATCACCTGCAGGGCAATGGATTGTGCATCGGAATGGCGGGGCGCCACATCGACGTCAAACCCGCCATCGGCAAACAGGGTTGCGACATGTTTGTGGTGTTTTTCTTCGACGGAGGATGCTGTCGCCAGAAGAAGACGCGGGTGGCGTCCTTCCATTTCGGCGAATTTGGCCAGACTGCTCGCAAGTTGAGGAGACGTCATGTTACCTCGCTTGAAACTGCCCTTTGCCATACGATACGGCAAAGCGGGCCAGTGCAGATTTCCTGCACCGCATTCCCAGTATCCCTGTCAAAACCTTGGCTGACAAGCCTTGCGATCAAAACAGTATTTACCAGCCTGCCATTGCAAGCGGATCGACACCAATCACATGACCATGCCCACCCAGGATCAGGAGATAAAGAACAATCCCGGCAAGGATATCCCGCCCCCGAAAGGCCCCCTTTAGGCCTGACAGCGAAAAGCGTCGGGTTGCTGCCAGAAGGATCGCCTGTTCGCCATCCGTCATTCCGCGCAGACGGATTTTTTCCATCCGCCAGAACCCGATCAGGGCAAAAATGCTGCTGCCGCCAAAGAACAGGACGGCGACGATATCACCATTGGCAATCGTGTGTCCGGCCCCCCAAAGGATCATGCCCAACAGCAGTGGATGACGGCAAAACCGATTGATGCCGGGTTTTGCCGGATCAAAGCCGGTTTTTCGACCAATCGACAGCGGACAGGGTTGAAGAATGGCACAGGCCCACAAAATACAGGCAGGCAACATGACAACCACAAGGAGCTGTGCCTGCCAGGTTTGATAGTCCCAGAGCAAAAACGACTCCGCGACCAAAACCTCGTGAATGACCCAGCCAAACAGCAGAACTGACAGGATCGAGAATGCAATAATATAGGGGCGGTACCCGATACGTCTTACAAGCCTTTCGCGCAGCAAGCCCGGAATAATATGGCCTGCAAGGAAAACGGTCACTGCAATGAAAAACCCTGCCAAAACGCGATCCCCTCTTTACATTGTGGCTTCAACATGCAAATTGCCCTGTTCGCGCAGACGGGCCGGGGTGCGAATCTCCAAGACCCTTGCGTTACGCGATATTAGCGGATACCTCTGTATCCCTGTTTGACATCGAACAACAAGCACCTGCCGCCGGATATTCTGGCCGGCAGACCAAGAAATACGGAATATACTCGAAATGAGCTGGACGCCGGAAAAGATTGAATTGCTGACCTCGCTCTGGAATCAGGGTTGGACCACGGCACGCATCGGTGAAGAACTGGGCGTTGGCAAGAATGCCGTCGTTGGCAAGGCACACCGCCTTGGACTGCCCAAGCGCCCGTCCCCGATCCAGCGCCGCGCCGAGGAAGCAGAACAGAAAAAGGCACCGGCCCCCAAACAGCAGACCAAAGGCATTTCGATCTTTGATCTTGGTCCGGGCATGTGCCGTTGGCCGTTTGGCGATCCGGGCGATGACGACTTCCATTTCTGCGGCAAGAAAATCGTGCCGAGCAAGCCTTATTGCGACGAACATTGCGCACAGGCCTATCTTAACGGCAAGAACCCGCGCGAAGACAATCCCCCTGCACAGCAGGGTGGCCCCGGCGGCAAAGGCCCGCAGGCTGCAAGCCGGAAATAATCTGTTCTGCGCCTGGCAATTGCCCGCAGAGACACCGAGATACAAAAAAGCCGCCTGATCCGGGCGGCTTTTTCGTTGGGCGATATCAAGGTTGGGTTGATTACCTTGTTTGCAGCACGTATTTGGCAAAGCCTTCCTGATCCTCGCCAACGAAGCTGATATTGTCAGGTGCGTTCACGGCCGAGGATGCCTTGGGGCTGGTAACAAACGTTACATCGGACGCCTCACCGATTGGGGCAAAGGTCCAGTTGCCATCCGCCTTCGGATCAATTTCCTTTTCGGTCAGGATATAGTTGGCAAGCACCGTACGGTTTTCATCTGGTGCCTCGACAATGATCGTCGATCCATCAAGGCCCGGGAAATTGCCACCACCGCCGGCGCGATAGTTGTTGGTCGCAACGACAAACTTCTGATCTGCTGTCACCGGTTTGCCTTCGAAGCTCAGATTGACGATGCGGTGACTGTCGGGATTGATCACTTCGCCCGCCTTGTTATAGCGGGCCGGTTTGGTGACATCGATTTCGTAGGTCACGCCATCAATCACATCATAATTATAGGTCGGGAAATCCGAGTTGATCAGAGCTTGTTCTTCGCTGCTGTTCGGATCAATCTGATTGAACTGGCCTGCTGACATTTCAAGCCATTCACGCACCTGATCACCATCAAGCAATACTGCGCGCACGGTGTTTGGATAGATGTAAAGATCCGCGACATTTTTAAGCGCAATTTTGCCTTCGGGAATGTCGGTGAAATAGTCCGGACCACCACGACCACCGGCCTTGAACGGCGCCCCGGCCGACAGGATTGGAATGCCATCATATTCCGATCCGTTCAGGATCTTTTCGAGATACCATTTCTGGGCATTGGTCACGATCTGGATCGAAGGATCATCGGCCACAAGCGCAAAGAAGCTGTTGATCGGTGCCGACGTGGTGCCCACACCTTCGCGCATATAGGCAATGGTGGCTTCGTGCTCTTCCTTGACCGCGGCAATGATTTCCGGATCGGCTTCAACCAGCGGCGTCACGGTCCGGCCTTCGCGCTGATAGATCGGACGTGCATCAGACAGACTGTCGGTGACACTCCATTCGCCGTCATCGGTGACATTCAAGGTCAGGTCAATCACGCCAAGATGGCTGCCCCAGAAGCCAGGCATCACTGCCGCAACGCCGTTGATTGTGCCTTTGGCAATATCGACACCTTCAAGATCGGAAAAGGCCTCAGACGGGAACACAGTGTGGGCATGGCCAAACAGGATCGCATCAATGCCATCGACTTCGGAAAGGTAATAGGTGGCATTTTCTTCCATGCCATTACGCGCCATGGTCGACAGGCCGGAATGCGGAACAGCAATGACGATATCCGCACCCTTTTCGCGCATTTCCGGGACATATTTTTTTGCCATCTCGACAATGTCTTTTGCAATCACATTGCCTTCCAGATTGGCCTTGTCCCACTGCATGATCTGGGGCGGCACAAACCCGATCACACCAACCTTCGCCTTGTGCACCTTGCCGTCATTATCGGTAAACTCCCGATCCAGCAGCACATAGGGTTCGAAATACGGCTTGTCGTTGTCGGGATTGTCATCGCCATCATCAACAAAGACGTTGGCACTGACATAGGGGAAGTTGGCACCGGCCAATGATTTACCGAGGAAATCGAGACCGTAGTTAAATTCATGGTTCCCGATATTGGCCGCGTCATAACCAAGAAGGTTCATCGCCTTATAGACCGGATGGACATCACCGTCCTTAAGACCACGTTCCTTGGACATATAATCGCCAAGCGGATTGCCCTGGATCAGGTCACCATTATCGATAAAGACAACGTTCTCTGCCTCGCCACGTGCGGTTTTAAGCAGGGTCGCGACCTTTGCCAGACCAACCGTGTCGGACTCGCCATCACGGTAATAGTCATAATTAACCAGCTGCGTGTGGATGTCGGTGGTTTCGAGGATACGCAAAGACACCGTGCTATCGGCCAATGCCGTGCTGCTTACCAGTGCAAGTGCCATCGAAATCCCGGTCATCCGGGCAGCGTTTTTGTGAATGAATACCATCGAGCCGTGTCCCTGCTTATGCGTTAAACCGCGAAACTGTAATCCCGTTTAAATGGCGGGGTTTTGAAGATTTTGCGAAAAAGGCAGGGCAAACACAAACAGAAACGCCTGCCACGATCGGCAGGCGTTTCTGGTCTGAGAGATATTTGGTGATCAGGCTGGCTGCATCGCGGTTGACTTGTATCCGCGAATAACCTCGTTGCCGGGCTCCGGATCGTGTGGGACGTTCAGGGCCAACACCAGCGAGACAAAGGCCATGGCGGCCCCGGCAAGGAACACCGCACCCGGCGAAATCAGCCAAATCAACCCGAAGGCCGCCGGGATGAAAACAGCCGCGATATGGTTGATCGTAAAGCTGACCCCGGCGGTTGAGGAGATGTCAGCCGGATCGGCGATCTTCTGGAAATAGGTCTTGATAGCGATCGCCAGCGCAAAGAACAGATGGTCAATCACATAAAGACCACCGGCCAGAATGTGGTTTTCGACAAAGGCGTAGGAGACGAAAACAATGAACAGTCCGACATATTCGAAGACCAGCGCACGGCGTTCGCCCCATTTGCCGATCATCTTGCCGATTTTGGGGGCCAGGAACATGTTGATCACGTGGTTAAGCAGATACAGCAAAGTGATGGTTGCTGCGTCATAACCGAACTTCTCGACCATCAGGAAGCCGGCAAACACGGTAAAGATCTGACGGCGTGCGCCACTCATGAAAGTCAACGCATAGTAAAGCCAGTAGCGTTTGCGCAGGATCAGCTTCTTGTTCTGCGGATGGGCATCAGCAAATTTCGGAAACGCCCCCCAGACAAACAAGGCGGCCAGGACCGTCAACGCACCGCCGAACAGATAGACGTAGCGATACTCGACGGCAAAGACTTCGAGCATCACCCAAACCATGCCAAACATGATCAGCGACGAAATTGATTTTGCCGACAGTTGCCGTCCCATGACCATGGCGGTGCGATCCTTGCGCACCCATTGCAATGACAGGGCCTGTTGCATGGTTTCGAAATAATGGAAGCCGATCGACATCAGAACCGTCGTGCAATAAAGCCCGATCACGGTCGGGAAATAGCCCGATATGGCAACGCCAATTCCAAGCACCAGCAAAGACAGAACTGCAAATGTCTGTTCACGCAGGACCAGCAGCACAAAAATCGCGGTAAAAGCAAGGAAACCGGGGATTTCACGCAAGGACTGCAAGATGCCGATCTCGCGGCCAGTGAAATCGGCCATTTCGACCGAAAAGTTGTTTAGAAGCGCCATCCAGGTCGAAAAGGACAGCGGCATGGCGGCCGCCATAACGATCAGCAGAACTTCCGGATTGCGCCAACCCTTATGAACCGGGGCTGCACTCACATTATTGGGGGCGTCGGGCGCATCACCAAGTGGGGCCGCGTGATTGCTGGCTTCCGGTATGATTTCGTTGGACATTGTACCTCCGAGGACAGGATCGTTGTGGTGGCGACGCCCCTGTCACATCTTGTGCGTTTTGGAATGCGACCAAGTTAAACCTGTCCGATCCGTCTGTCTTGCGGTAATCTGCCATCATATATCGCAATCAAGACAGATTTGAATGTCGCCGCATCATGGTTCATATCCTCAATACCTTTGACGGACGTCCGGAACATCACAACAAGGTCCCCCGCCCGCGTGAGTTGCCACGCGCGGTATATGTCCGCGTCAGTGATATGCCTGCTGGCTATCATGTTGCGGCACATAGCCATGACTGGAACCAGCTTTTATATGCGATTGAGGGTACGATGACCGTGGTGACAGAGGCCGGGATGTGGATCGTGCCACCACAGCGCGCAGTATGGGTCCCGCCCCACACGCAGCATGCCGTGACCTGCACCGGGTTTACCCGAGCCCGCCACCTTTATATCGGTCGGGACGTTGCCGCCAACCTGCCCGATCGCTGCATGGTTCTGGAAGTCAGTCCGCTTTTGCGCGAACTGATCCGGGCCGCAACAGAAATTCCGGTCGAATATGATGAAGATGGGGAAGAAGGACGCCTGATCCGGGTGCTTCTGGATCAGATCAAGGCGCCAGATCAGGACAAGCTTTACCTGCCTGCGCCCAAGGACACCCGACTGGCACGCATCTGCGATCACTTGCAAAGTGACCCGGCAGATAACCGCACGCTTGAGGATTGGGCAAAAGTATGCGGTGCCTCAAGCCGGACGCTTGCCCGGCTTTTTCAGCGCGAAACCGGCATGCCATTCCGCGAATGGCGGCAAAAGCTTCGTCTGCTCCATGCGCTTGAAAAGCTCGCCAATGACCGTCCGGTAACCGAGATTGCACTTGATCTTGGATACGAAACCCCATCGGCCTTTATCGCAATGTTTCGCAAGGTCACAGGCCGCACACCGGGCAGCTATTTTCGCTAGGCCCGGGATGCTCAGTGGTCGTAACGGGTTACACGTGGTTTTGGCGGAATGATCTCGTGCTCGGGCTCAAGATATGTTCCGTACCGCTTTGTCACTTTCACATGGTCCCGGCAAGGATTCTGTCCGTTGGTGCACATGTTGTGAAGCTGAACCATGAATTCCGAGGACAAGCCGTTTCGTTCATGCGTCGCGTTTTCCGACGCCCGATTGGTAAACCTGCCATTGCTCAGACGATCAAGGCGCTTATCCGCTTTCGGCGCAACGGCACCGTCATGATGCATGACGCGGATGCCTTCAAGAAACGCCATCATTTCCATCACTGATTTAAGGATCCCGACGCTGTTTTCGAAGGTTCGGGTCACGGCGACTGAAGCTTCTTCTATGTAGTCGGCAAATAATCCATCACCGTCTGCATCGGAAGGTTCGTATTTGTGTATGCCCGCTGCCATGCGGCTTTTCCAAGCCTGATGGTTGGGCTCATTGACGCGACGCCCTGGAAGAATATGGCTGTTTTGTCCCCAGTCACGTCCATGACCGGTACAATTAACCTCACCCTTCCGGCGTGCCGGATGTGGTTCGTACGACATCATCTCTTTCCCCAGAGCGTAATAATTGCGCTTCTCTGATATCCATGCCCTTACTTGAACGCAGATATTCCCACTCTGTGAACGGACATGTGTCTTATTATTTAATCCACAAATACCACAGGTTGTTTGCTGGAATTGCACATTCCATCCATATGAATATGCAAATTGTCCAAAAAACGTGGCAAAACCCAGCTTTTCGGCTTTGGAAAAGCACGCAGCAGCCAACAGCCCCCAGATACACTATCCGGTCTGATGCGCATTTATGCCTGGATCAGGAAACAGAAATACACACTGCAATACACACCGGGTGATCGCAAGTCAGCCTCACCTCGGGCAGTGATACATCCAGTCCTCTATGGTCGACCTTGAGTTTATTTTTAGTGCGAGACCCGTGATACGACATCATTCGCCGCTTGAATGCGGTCGCCATAGGCCATCGCCTTCGCACCATGGTTGAGCGACGGAATGCGTTCCGACGCGCCCAATACGGCCAGCTGGTCAATCACGGCCAGCACCCATGGGCGGGTGTCATTGCCTTCGCCACCTGCTGACGACGTGTCTTTCGTATGATCCAAAAGTCGCTCGTCTGCGCTGAAGATATCATTTTCATTAGACACAGAACGGATGGCTTCCAATACGCGGACCAGTTCAGAAAGCGACTTCATCATATCGAAGGTCGCCGCAAGAGACTGGTTCACAGAAGACGGTTCTGCACCTTGCACCATCTCAGGATCGCCAAAGCATGACGCTGCTGATGGTTCATCATCAAAGGATAGGAACACCGGTTCCTGATCTTCCCGGCTCTGCCAGAAATTGTGATTTTTCTCGCCTTGACGACGTCCGGGTAACACGTGGCAGTTCTTTCCCCAGTCGCGGCCGGGGCCGGCATAGTTTTTCTCCCCCGTCCGGCGTGCCGGATGTGGTTCTGTCGAATGCATCTAATCCCCCAAGGTTCGGTGCACACACTGATAAGGGCCGCCAGCGTTTTCTGTTTTTCGTCATAGGCGGCATCTCTGTTTTTTGGATTTTTACCATGTGCAGCGGGGTGACAATGCACGAAGCGTCCAAAAAAATGTGCGAACCATCCAAAACACCTAATAAAGGGATTTCGAAAAAATAATCCCTAACATCCCGTATAGCCATAAGACCTTAAAACCAAAGGTATAATCCAGATCCACTTACGCAATCATAATACCTTTGCGTTCATTTTAACCTAAACCTATACCTTTGTGGTTTTGACGGAACGCCCGGTTTCCGCTTAATATGAAAAAAATCTGGTATTAGAGATGTCGAATATTAATCCAGATGCACCCGCGCAAGTAGCGTTGTTTGCAATGAAGCAAAACCGGGAGTCAGGCATGACACAGTCAGCAACCCATACTTTTTTCACGGTCAATGACCTACCCATGTCCAAACGTTATGACGTTTGGCAAAGTAGTATTGACTGCATTTTCAGCGTCGAAACCCTTCCCGACATCCGCAAGAACAACTTCCATGCAACATTGGATGCGGATCTGTTGGGATCGATGATGATTGCCCGCACCAACAGCACACATCAGTTCTGGGAACGCAGTTCCAAGACAATCGCTGCCGACGGCATGGATCATTATATGGTCCAGCTTTACTATAACGGTGGTATGTCGACAGATGATGGCAAGGACGGCCAGGAAATAGAAGCTGACGGCTTGCTCTTTCAGGACCTGTCGCAAGTCGCACGGGCGACAACAAGCGATTTTGATAACCTTGCCTTCATCATTCCTCGCCCCCTTCTTGAAGACCGGCTTACCCTGCCCGAAGATCACAACATGCGGTTTCTCAGCCCACGTGACCCGATGGTCCGGATTGTTGCAAATCTGATGCGCTCGCTGAAGGCCAATGCGTCTGCGCTTAAGAGCGAGCATGCCCATGTGCTTGAAAACAGCTTTGCCGATATGCTTGCCGCCTGCCTCAATTCCGCATATGGCGAAACAAGCGAGACGACCAATAAACGCCAGAACCTTGAAGTCATGACGCTAATCCGGCGTTATTTCCGTGAGAATTTTTCGCGCCCCGATCTCACCCCGGACCGTGCGGCAAGAGAGTTAGGCATTTCACGGTCCAAGCTGTATCAGTTGCTTGAAGAGCATGGCGGCGTTTATCGCTATACACGTGATCTGCGTCTGCGCCGTGCCAAGCAATTGCTGAGCACCACAACGAAGCGCCCCCGTTCCCTTTACGACGTCGCGCTTGAGTGCGGGTTTTCCAGTGACACGTCCTTCATCCGGGCATTTCGCGAAAAATTTGACATGACGCCGGGTGATTTCAGACGCAGCCAGCAAAATGCATCGAATAACGTGCAGGACGCGGATGGCAGTGAACGTGATACACGCTATGAAAAGTGGCTGCACACCCTTTAAAGAGCACCTTTTGCCGCCAAACCGTGTCAGATTTCCCGCATCTCTGACATGAAATTTTATCAGTATTGCCCGCCACCAACTTACGATATTCCTGAAAACAGGTGCCAAGCACCCGCCACCATTCAGGAAGATCGCAATGAACAGTTTCTGGTCTGGAATTGGGTTACGCCTTGCCGCGACCGGATTGTTCGGGGTCATGAACCTGTTTGTACGGTTGGCATCCTTTGAGGCCCCGACCGGTCAGATCGTTTTTTGGCGGAGCAGTGTCGCACTGATCCCGATTGTGCTGTATCTGATGTGGCGCAATCAGTTTCCCAGGGCGCTTAAAACCAAACGCCCGTTTGGACATCTGAAACGCAGCACGTATGGCTGCGTTTCGATGTTTCTGGCCTTTGTGTCACTGGCTTATCTGCCACTGGCGCTGGCCACTGCACTTGGCTTCCTTGCCCCGCTTATTCTGATCCCGGTTGCGATCATCACGCTTCGTGAAAATCCGGGATGGCTTGTGATCAGTGCAACCATCGGCGGCTTTGCCGGGGTGTTCCTGATGCTGTGGCCGATGCTGTCGACCCCGGGGCTGGATCACAATACCCTGATCGGGATTGGTGCCGGTGTGGCCTTTGCTGTCACCACTGCCTTTGCCAAGGTACAGATAAAGTCGCTGACCACGACGGAACCATCCGGCACTATTGCCTTTTACTTTGCCGTGATCTGTTCGATCGGTGGACTTTTGACCATCCCGTTTGGCTGGGCCCCGCTTTCGACAAGCAATATTGTCTTTCTGATTGGCGCCGGGCTGACCGGCGGGCTTGCCCATATCGCCATGACCGAGGCACTGGCGCGTGCCCCGGCATCGACCCTGTCGGCCTTTGAATATACTGCCATGATTTGGGCGATCATTCTCGATCTTGTCGTGTTTGGCGTATTGCCGGCCCCGATCAGCCTGATGGGCGGGGTCTTCATCGTGATGGCCGCGGCCCTGGTGATGTTTAACGACCAGATCGTTGCAGCCGTTGCCCGCAAATTCAAAAGAACGCCCGAGACATCAACCGAGCCGGCCAACTCCCCGGCCGAATAACCCGGCGATTAGGCCAATTTGGTTTCCTGAAGCTTGGTCAGGGCATGCAGGGCAAGATTGGTCGGCGTCGCGATACCAAGCTCCGCCCCCTTGCGAACGATATACCCGTTCAGGAAATCAATCTCGCTTGCTTTGCCGCGTGCCAGATCCTGTGCGGTCGAGGAAAACTGACCGGGCATGGTTTCGGCGATCTTTTCAATCGCGCCCCAAACATCACCCGGCACCGTCACTCCACATCCCTTGGCAACGGCCAGACATTCATCCACCGCATTACGCATTACATCCCAGACACCGACACCTTGCACGACCTCACCGTAAGGGAGCTGCGTGATCGCCGAAAGCGCATTATAGGCACAGTTCAAAATCATCTTGGCCCACAGGGCGCCGTCGGCATTGTCGGAAACCTCAACCGGAATTTTGGCTGGCACCAGTGTATCGACGACTGTCTGACTTTGCGCAGATGGGCCGATGACAAGCTCGCCCCGCCCGTGGTGTTTGACGTGGCCCGGGCCGCCCATACTGGTCGCTACATAGACCACCACCGGAATGACGGGTTGACCAAGAACACCGCCAAGTCGTTCGGCGTTATCCACACCGTTTTGCAGGCTTAGCACAATTGTGTTGGCAGAGATGAATGGCTTAATCTGCTCGCCGGCCTCAATGGTGTCGGTGGACTTAACGCAAAACAGGATCATATCCGCACCTGCAACACCGGCGGCATCGGTATTCCCGGTCACGATGACATATTCCTGCGAGGATCCGAAATCGAGCAACAAGCCATCGCGGTTCATCGCCTCGACATGGCTGGGACGCCCGATCAGGGTAACGTCATGACCAGCACGGGCAAGCATCGCCCCGTAGTAACACCCAACTGCCCCGGCACCCATAACCGCGATTTTCATGATGACTGTTCCTGATTTAGATTTATGTCGCTGTCACAGGAAACATCATCTTTGAAGCGCCATGCAGATCAAGCAAAGATTTCGGGATGTTCCCACGCAGGGGCTAGCCGATTTTTGTGACCGACACATGGCCTGCCGTCCAGCCGCCCGGCCAGACTTCGGCCTCGCCATTACGAAGCGTGCGAACCAGTCCAATCGGCACATCCTTGGCAATCAGAACTTCGCCATCGGCACCGTCATCAAAGGTCGGTTCGGTCTCGGCAAAGCGGCCGGTATGTCCTAGTTGCGGTTCGCACGGGGTATAGACCGAACAACCGGAATAGTTGGTCGGATTGTTGGTGGTGTTGACCGCAGCACCCGTCGTGCCGCAGGCAGCAACCACGGTCATCAGTTCAACCGCACGCGCCTTTGCACAGCCAAACACCCGGTGATAGCCCGATGGTGTCAGTGTCATGGACGGGACCAGCAACAAATCAATATCAAGCGGTGCCAGCAGGCAGGACAAGGCTGGCATTTCAATATCGAGACAGATCAGCACGGCAACATTCAGCCCACGCCATTTGATGACATTAAAAGCCTTGCCCGGCGTCAGGTTCCAGTTTTCAGGTTCCTGTTCGCCCGGAGTCAGGGAAAGCTTGTCCTGAATGATGGCATCGCCTTCGGGGGTGAAAATCATTGCGCTGTTGGTTTGCCCGGCATCTGGATTTTCAGGATCAATGTGCCAGGGCATGCTGCCAGCCACGAGCAGCATGTCATGCTTTTTGGCAAGCTCGGCACCATATTTTCGGGCCTCTGGTGCAAGGTCGGCCATCCAGGCGATTTCTTCACCTGTTTGCAGACCATCTGGCTTGAAGGCCAACCATTGTTCGCTGGCATATTCCGGCAAGACAAAGATCTTTGCCCCCTGCTTTGCCGCCTCGGCCATCTGGGCATCAACGTGATTGGCCCACCCCGCCATGTCTTTAACGGGTCGGCCAAGGTTCGTCGCCCACAGGGCCAGGGTTACATATTCGGGGAAGGATGCCGGAGACGTCATGATCAGCGTTCCTGATATTCAGAGGGGCGTTTAGCTATAAGCGGCATGATCCGGCCATCAACTGACAGCCGGATCAGATAGATCGGGAATGGAACCAGACTTAGTTTTTAAGTTTGGTCCAGACACGGTTACGAAGATCACGCGCCTTGACCGAGCAGTTCTGCGACGCGATCAAAAGGTCTGCGTATTCTTCTGGCATGTTCACGGCCGGATCGGAATTCAGCGCCGGATCCATGAATTCGCCAGTCCCCTTGATCGAGTTCATGTAACCGGCATAGTTCGAGGCTTCTGCCGCGTTCTCGGGCTGCATCATCCAGTTGATGAATGTCTTGGCATTTTCAAGGTTCGGTGCACCCGCCGGAATGACGAAGTGATCAGCCCAATAGGTCAGACCTTCCTTCGGATAGACAAACACAGCTTCGGGGATGCTTTCCTTGGTCCGGTGGGCGGCACCGTTCCACTGCATGTGCATCTGAACTTCGCGGGCCGACATCCGGTCGATGGTCCCCTCAGAGCTGTAAACAGCAATATAGGGTTTCTGTTTCATCAGAACATCAAGGACCTTCTGGGCCTGTTCGGGATCTTCGGTACATTTTTCAACACCGGCGTAGTAGGACGCGGCATTGAACATTTCGACTTCGTCGTTCAGCGCGCCAATCTTGCCGCGGAATTCTTCACGCGGTTCAAAGAACTCTTTCCAGCTTCTTTCAAGTTCGCCGTCAACCGCGGCCGCATCATAGGTAAAACCGGTAGTGCCCCAAAGATAGGTCACGGAATATTCGCGTTCCGGATCGTATTTCATGGTGTCATGCGGCTTGGCAACATTGCCGAAATTCTCAAGGCTTTTGGCATCAAACCTGGTCGCCAGACCTTCCTTGATCATCACGTCAACCATGTAGTCGGATGCAACCGCAATGTCATAGCCCGATGCACCGGCCTGAAGCTTTGCCAGCATGGTTTCGTTGGAATCATACACATCAAGGGTCACCTTGATGCCGGTTTCTGCTTCGAACTTTTCCATCAGTTCCGGCGGAAAATAGTTCGACCAGTTATAGAAAAACAGTTCGCCATCCGCCTTTGCCGAACCGACCGACAACAAGGCGATCGCGGATGCTCCCAGAAGCACAGAACGTAGTTTCATCGTGAGACTCCCAAATAAGGACGGTGGGTTGTTTTGTTATTCGGATGGCCGGCCCGTCCGGGAACCGGCAATCCCGTTTTGAGTTTCAGAGATCAATATCGAATACGATCAATCAGGAACGAGATGCTGACAAACAAGATTGAGACAATCAGCATCATCGCAGAGACAGCATTGACCTCGGGCGTGATCCCGATCCGGATCATCCCGAAAATATAGATCGGCAAGGTCGTTGCCCCTGCACCGCCAACGAAATAGGAAATGACAAAGTCATCAAGCGAGATGATAAAGGACAACATCGCGCCTGACAAAATCCCCGGCCATAGCAACGGCAAGGTCACACGCCGGAAGGCTTTCCATTCGTTGGCATATAAATCATTTGCCGCCTCGACCAGTGCCGGGTCCATGCCCTCCAACCTCGCGCGGATCGGCAGATAGGCAAACGGAATGCAAAAGACCGTATGGGCAATGATCACGGTCAGAAGACCAAGCTTGATCCCCAATGCGACAAAGAACAGAAGGGTCGCAATCGCGGTCACGATTTCAGGTACGAGCAACGGCAGAACCAGCATGGCGGAAACACCTGCCTCGCCCTTGAACCGGCCGCGTGACATGCCCATCGCAGCCAAGGTGGCGGCAATTGTGGCCAGCACGGTCGCCGACACCGCAATTACGATGGAGTTCTGGGCCGCACGCAGCATGTCATCGTTGGAAAGGGCCGTGACGTACCAGTCCATGGTAAAGCCGGTCCAGATCGTCGCCAGACGGTTTTCGTTAAACGACAGCGCGATCAGAACGACAATCGGCAAATACAGATAGGCAAAGAAAAACATTGCCGTCGAGGTGATCCCGCGAAAACGCCACAGCGGGTTGGAAGCATCGACTTTCATCGGCTTTCCTCCGGCAATGATTTGAACTTGAACGAATAGACCATCATCGAGATCAGAACGAGTGCCAGAAGCACAAAGCCAAGCCCGGCCCCAAGCGGCCAGTTACGTGCGGCACCAAACTGGCTGCCGATCAGGTTGGCAATCATCATGAACTTGCCACCGCCTAGAAGCTCCGGCGTTACATAGGCGCCAAGACACGGAATGAAGACCAGAATACAACCCGCGGCAATGCCCGGTGCCGCAAGTGGCAGGATCACCCGGCTCATCGCACGGCGCTTGTCCGCGCCTAGATCAAAGGCCGCCTCGACCAGGCGGTGATCCAGTTTCTCAAGGCTGGCATAGATAGGCAAAACCATGAACGGCAGATAGGTATAAGTCAGACCGATGGAAACTGCGTACGGCGTGTAAAGGACATCAAGCCCACCGGTTTCAATCCCCATCCAGTTCAGCGCCCCATCAATCAGGCCGCCATTGCGCAGCAACAGCATCCACGCATAGTTCCGTACCAGAATGTTGGTCCAGAACGGAATGGTCACCAGAAAGATCAGGAAGTTCCGGCGGCTTTGGGGTTGGGTTGAAATGTAAAACGCGGTCGGAAAACCCAGCAAAAGGGCAAAGACCGTGGTCATTGCCGACAGGCCAAAGGAACGGGCAAAGATCTGAAGGTAATCAGTATTGACCACCAGATTGTCCATCAGATCGCGTTCAAAGATGAAACTGATATACGCATCCATCGAGAATACGCCCCAGTTCACCCCGCCATAATCGCCGCGCTCCAACATCGAAACATAGGCCATCTGCAACAGCGGCACGGCCATGAAGAAGCCGATATAGACCACCGCGGGCGCGACCAGCCAAAATCGTTTGGATCGTATGATATTACCCATGATCAATCCGCCAGTACCCGAATGGAGTCAGGGGACATGGTGATGCCAACACGTTCGCCCTGGGCGAAATCGGCCTTCGCACCCGATCCGTTTTGCATCCGGACTGTCAACAGGGCGTCATTGCCGAGATCAATCTGATAGGTCGTATCCGTGCCGAAATAGATGACCGTCGAAACCGTCCCGACAAGCAGATTGGCCCCGGCCTGGTTTTCAGCAACCAGTCCAAGACGTTCCGGACGGACCGAAACAGTGACCTCGCCACTTCGTTGACTGGACACATCCTGTGTCAGTTCAATGACCTGACCACCGCCAAGCTTTATGGCGCGTTTGCCAGTACCCTCATCGACAAGATTGCCAACAAGGAAATTACTGTCGCCGATAAAGTCGGCAACAAATCGGTGGGTCGGGGCTTCATAGATTTCACGGGGCGCACCGATCTGAAGAATTTCGCCCGATTTCATAACCGCAATGCGGTCTGACATCGCCAATGCTTCTTCCTGATCATGGGTGACAAAAACAAACGTAATCCCGGTTTCTGTCTGCAGGCGTTTGAGTTCGACCTGCATTTCCTTGCGCAATTTCAGATCAAGTGCAGATAGCGGCTCATCAAGCAGCAAAACCTTTGGCGCCGGGGCCAATGCCCGCGCCAGCGCAATACGTTGCTGCTGGCCACCGGAAAGCTGGCTTGGCACGCGGTCGCCATATTGGGCGAGCCGCACAAGTTCAAGCATCTCTTCGGCGCGGTCATCGGCCTGTTTGCGCGCCACGCCCTGCATTTCAAGACCGAACGTGATGTTCTGCCGGACCGTCAGATGCGGGAAAAGTGCATAGGATTGAAACACCGTGTTGATTGGCCGCTTGTAAGGCGGAAGATCATTTAGCGCCTTTCCTTCAAGCAAAATTTGCCCGGAAGTTGCCTGTTCAAACCCGCCGATCAGACGCAGCAAAGTCGTTTTGCCACAGCCCGAAGGACCCAACATGGTGAAAAATTCATTCTGAAAGATATCGACAGATACGTCGTCCAGTGCCGTGACTTTATCGGCACCCGACCCAAATGTTTTTCCAACAGACTTTGCCGAAATGACTACTTCTGACATGCACTTCCCCGAATTTGTATTTTGTAAAATGATATAAAATCTACAGAGACTTGCAATCCAGTGGTCGAGAAAGCGCCGATATTTGCAGAAGTTCCGCAATATCCGCCTTAAAATGGCATCCAAACTGGTTCTGATTGCGTCATATAGACACTTTACAAAATAATGTGCAGCGCACTATTCCCGCAAAACGAGGACTTCTGGGACAGAAAGGCAATCAGAGGACACCAAACGCACGGACATGGCCATCAGATCAGACAATGCCGGCGTCACGCAGCTTGGCAATCTGGCCGTCACTAAGGTCAGCCACCTTGCGCAAGATTTCATCGCTGTGTTGCCCCAGCATCGGCGGTGCTTTTTCATCCGTGATCGGTGTTTTGGAAAACTTGATCGGGTTGGCAACTGTCGGGACAGTTCCGGCCGTCGGATGATCAAGCTGCTTGACCATACCGCGATGCTTGACCTGCGGGTTATCAAACACACGATCAAGGGTATTGATCGGACCACACGGTACATTGGCCTTTTCAAGCACATCAATCCATGCGTCGGTGGTTTTGGTCACCATTGCCTGACGGATTAGCGGCACCAGTTCGGTGCGATTGGCCACACGGTTGCGGTTGGTGGCATAGCGTTCATCAAGCGGCAAGGCATCCAGCCCCGCGACCGCGCAGAAGCTTTTGAACTGGCTGTCATTGCCAACCGCCAGGATCAGATAGCCATCCGCCGTCGGAAAGGCTTCGTAAGGCACGATATTGGGATGCGCATTGCCAAGGCGGCCCGGCGCATTGCCGGTCGCAAGATAGTTCATCGCCTGATTGGCAAGAACGGCGGTCTGCACATCCAAAAGGGCGAGATCGATATACTGCCCCTCGCCGGTTGCATCGCGGTGGCGCAGGGCCGCAAGAATGCCAATCGTGGCATACAGCCCGGTAAAGATATCGGCAACCGCAACGCCAACCTTCATCGGCTGCCCACCCGGGGCACTATCGGGCGCACCGGTGATGCTCATCAACCCGCCCATGCCCTGAATCATGAAATCATAGCCCGGACGATCCTTATAGGGGCCGTCCTGACCAAAGCCCGTGATAGAGCAATAGACGAGTTTCGGGTTCACCTTGGAAAGGGTCGCATAATCAAGGCCGTATTTGGCAAGCCCGCCGACCTTGAAGTTTTCCAGAACCACGTCACTTTCAGCCGCAAGATTGCGCACGATTTCCTGGCCTTCGGGCTTGGTGATATCGATGGTGAGCGACTTCTTGCCCCGGTTCGCCGTCAAGTAATAGGCGGCCTCGGTGGTGTCATTGCCATTGGCATCCTTGGCAAAGGGCGGCCCCCAGCCACGGGTATCATCACCGGCACCGGGACGTTCGATCTTGATGACCTCTGCCCCCATGTCAGCAAGGGTCTGGCTGGCCCAGGGCCCGGCCAGTACGCGCGAAAGGTCAAGAACACGAAGCCCGGAAAGTGCGCCAGTCATCTGAATATCCCGAAATATCGACTTGGAAAAGGCAGCTGGGAAAAAGCAGCTGGAATCAAATCGGGCGACAACATTTCTGCCGCCGCCCGATCAAGCTTTTGGTATCAAGCCTCTGCGGTGAAGGCCTGAATTCCGGTCTGCGCCCGCCCAAGGATCAGGGCGTGAACATCATGGGTACCTTCGTAGGTATTGACCGCTTCAAGGTTCATCGCGTGACGAATGACATGGTATTCATCGGCGATACCGTTACCGCCATGCATGTCACGGGCAACACGGGCAATATCAAGCGCCTTGCCACAGTTGTTACGCTTCATCAGCGAAATGGCTTCCGGTGCGCCCTTGCCTTCGTCAAGCAGACGACCAACCTGAAGCGCGCCCTGCAGGCCAAGGGTGACTTCGGTCTGCATGTTGGCCAGTTTCAGCTGGATCAGTTGGTTCGCCGCAAGCGGACGGCCGAACTGTTTACGATCCATGGTGTACTGACGTGCGGCGTGCCAGCAGAATTCAGCAGCGCCCATCGCACCCCATGCAATGCCGTAACGTGCCTTGTTCAGGCAACCGAACGGACCACCAAGGCCCTTGGCATTTGGCAGCATGTTTTCTTCCGGCACAAAGACATTGTCCATGACGATTTCGCCGGTGATCGACGCACGCAGCGAAAACTTGCCTTCGATCTTCGGTGCCGACAGCCCCTTCATATCCTTTTCAAGGATGAAGCCGCGAATGACGCCTTCGTCATCCTTGGCCCAGACGACAAATACGTCTGCGATCGGGCTGTTGGTGATCCACATCTTGGCACCCGACAGGGTGAAACCACCATCGGCCTTGCGTGCACGGGTTTTCATGCCGCCCGGATCCGAACCGTGATCCGGCTCGGTCAGGCCAAAGCAACCAACCCATTCACCGGTCGCCAGTTTCGGAAGGTATTTCTTGCGCTGTTCTTCGCTGCCATAAGCATAAATCGGATGCATCACAAGCGAGCTCTGCACCGACATTGCCGAGCGATAACCGGAGTCAACGCGCTCAACTTCGCGGGCCACCAGACCATAGGCGACATGGTTGACACCCGGTCCGCCGTATTCCTCGGGGATGGTCGGGCCAAGCAGGCCAAGTTCGCCCATCTCGGTCATGATTTCACGATGGAAAATCTCATGACGGTTGGCTTCCAGAACGCGGGTCTGGAGGTTTTCCTGACAATATGCACGGGCCGCATCGCGGATCATGCGTTCGTCTTCGCTCAACTGCTCTTCAAGCAGGAGCGGATCTTCCCAATGAAACGGTGCGCGGCTTGCCATTCACATGGTCCTTTATGAATTTTTCTACAGAAAGCAGGGGCAGCGCCATAGAAGGGCGAGATGACGCTACCCCTGAAAAGCTTAGTTGCTTATGGGTTAAAGCTAGGAACTCACCAGCCAACTTGCAAATGATAAAAGTGATGCAGATTATGCAAAAAACTCATAAACTATCCTGAATTGATCACATCAGGATATCGTCTTGGCCCGTCGCATTCCCAGCCTGAAGGCACTGAGTTGCTTTGAACAGACTGCCCGGTTTGGCAGCGCATCGCGCGCCGCAGAGGAACTTTATCTGACGCAAAGTGCGGTCAGTCGCCAAATACAAGGCCTTGAAACCTGGCTTGGCTGCAAGCTTTTTGCCCGTGAAAAGCAACGATTGGTCTTAACGCCAGAAGGCGAAAGTTATCTGCAATCCATCCGACCGGCCCTTGATCAGCTTGAAAGTGCGACCTTGACCCTTTTGTCGGGTGGATCGGAAAGCGGGGTTTTGACGGTTGCCGCGCCGCCGACATTCGGATCGCGCTGCCTTATTCCATTACTGCCTGACTTTCGAGCCAAGTATCCCGACATTGCGATCAATTTCATTTCGCGGATCGGCATGCCCGATTTTGATCGTGAACAGATCGATATCGCAGTTCTGTTCGGCGAAGGAAACTGGTCAGAACTTGATGCCCACATCCTGCATGGCGAGGAAATGGTCCCGATCTGCAGCCCGCAACTGGTTGCCAATCTGGGACGCACGCCACAGCCAGAAGACTTGCGAAACTTTCCGTTGTTGCATATCGCGACCCGGCCACGCGGTTGGGCCGACTGGCTTGCGGCAAGCGGGCTTAGTGATATTGACGGTGAAAACGGACCGAAGTTTGAGCATTTCACCATGGCCATGCAGGCCGCCGTTGCCGGACTTGGTGTGGCATTGTTACCGACCTTTGCGATCACCGATGAGCTGGCAACCGGCCGGATCATTGCCCCGTTCGGCCAACCCAAGGCCAGTCCGTTTCACTATTACGCCTGCTGCCCGAAAAGCCGCGCGCGGCTTCCCAAGATCCGGGCTTTTATGAACTGGCTTGATCAACTTGATACGGTAAAGAACCTTGCCCGTGAAATTGCCATGCAAGGCAAACTGGCCTGATCAGCTTGCCTTTTGATCGGCTGATAGCGCACGCAGTGCATTCATCCCGCGGCGGCGCAGCACATCAGCATCTTCCGGACCATCGACAATCTCAAGCAAGCGTACCGTGGCCATCAAGTTTCGCTGCGCGTTCGGAACTTCTTCGGGTGTCAGTCGACGCATGCTGTCAACGCCTGCACGACCGATCTGATTGAGCTTTTTCTTAAGCTCCACCACCGCCTTTGCTGCCGAACTTTGGGCGGCAAGCACATCGGAAATGCGGGCGGTTTCGGCAATTGCCTCGGCCGATTTTTCAGCGGCTAGGACTTTCTCGTCATCGAATTCCTGCGAGAAGATCGGACGGGCAAGTGCACCACGCCCCGATCCAGGGCCTTGAGCCGCTTCAAGCTTTGGCAAGGCATCGATCACGCGTTCCGGCGTTGCGCCAAACATCGTATCGGCAAGCGCGCGCGATACCCGACGACGGGTTTCAAGCAGCTTTTCACCCCAACGGCCATCCTTGCGGATTTTAAATTCGCGCGTGATGCGGACAAATTCCGACGCATACCAGCGGGCGAGTGACAGGATGTGGGCTTCGTCCTTGCCGGTGCCGACACCCTGTTCAATCTCGGTTACTGTCTCGGCCAACAGGTCAATGATCAGATCACCGGTTTCAGCAAGGTTGGTTTTCTCGATCGTGCGGTCATCAGACTTGGTCGACAGCACACGGATCAGCTTGAACAACTCGCTCGGCCGCAAAAGGCGCGCCAAAACCGCGAGCAGGAACATCGGCTCAAGCCCGGGCTTATCCTTTGAGATCGACATGAACAGGTCACGCAACCATTTCACATCGCTTGCATCAAGCACCCTGATCGGTGCGGACGGGAAGCGTTCACGCAACTGCGCAATTTCGTCGCCAACCCGCAAGATCTTGCCGACTTCGGCAAAGGCCGTAAGATGAATGCGCGAGCCAAGACGGGTTGCCAATGCGCGTTCCTGCTTCACCCCGGTATGAGAATTTTCAAGTTGATTCTCAATCGTCTGCGCCCCTATCTGCCAAAGCTTACGCTCGGCGATGGCAAGTTTTGCAGTGTCGCGGGTCGCAGCAGCCTTGTCGATGTCCTTCATCGCCTGTTGGAACTCAGGACCACCGGATTCCACCACAACATTCCAGATTGGCATCAGTGATGACCGGCTGATCCGGATGCTTTTTTCATTCGGCTCGCCAGAGGTCAGCAGATCTTCAAACGGATCGCAGAACTGACGCATCGGTGTCGGATAGCGTTCCGGTTTGAGCGATGCCAGACGCGGGCGCAGGATCTGAAGAATGGCTTCATGGGGCAATGGCAATTTGGGATCGGCACGATCGCTTTCGATCGCGCGCGTGAAGCGGGCAATTTCGTTACTGCTGAGCGATTCAAACAGTTTGCCAAGTTGCGAAACGCCAAGCTTTCCGGCGTCTTCAATCTTCATGCCGACTGTCTCCTGAAGCGTTCGAGACGATCCATCATATCGGCGTCAATTTCACCACTGCCCAGCTTACGCAATTCACCAGCCCAAAGCATCTGATTAACACGGACATCAGCCCAGAACTGCTGTTCGGACTTCTCAATCTCTGAAAGCGGCAAGACCGGCGCAAAACTTGCGACTTCCTCAACAGTTTCGCGCTGTTTTGCGCGATCCGTAAGAGACCGCCTATCCCAGACATCAATCAGTTCCTGCCAACCATCAAGCAGCCACCAGAGATACTCAATCGTTTCACCAATAGCCTTTTTGGCAGTTTCCCAATCCGTCAGAACCTTGCCAAGTTCGCTGTTCCAGCTATCAACTTCCTCGATGCGCTTCAAGGCATGATTACTTGTCGAACGGGTCGCACTGACGATACGCCCGGCCATAAACCGGAAGTCGGACTGTTCGGAATTTGACCATTCCTCGATATCTTGGGCGAACTTCTTAAGCCCGTTGGCCAGAACGCGAAGCTGGCCCTGACATCCCTCAAGGTCCAGACCAACCGGGGCGATCATCTTGCTCCATTCGCCAAGACTATCAATGATGGTGTCATTGGCGACCTTGTGCTCGGATGCAAAGCGGTTCAGCGCCCGGCGAGCGCGAATTTGACCTTCGGTGGTCATCAATTCTTCGCGCTTCATGTCCTTGACAGCATCACCACCGAGTTGGCGCAGGGCCTGATGGAGAACCGCCATCTGCCCAAGTTCGCGTGATGCTTTTTCCGTCCAGTTGCGCCGCGTGCAGGTGCGCGCCAGCTCCACCCCGCCAACGCCGGTACTGCCAACGTCGCGGCTATGCTCCAGAACCGTTTGCGGACGTACATCCTCCAACTCGATAAGGCGGTCGTAAAGCATACGGTCATGAACCGAAAGATCGAACACTTCGCGCAATGTATCGAGCGGTAATTCATAGGTGCCAAGTCCGCCAGACAGACCGGGCAACATGATCATTTTCCGTCCGGCCTTGCCAATGGAAACGCGCGCGTAACGCAGGGTTTTGGTCGTAAAGGGAGTCCTGACACCGCGCGAAGCAAATGTTTGCGGCAAACACGCCAAAGGATCGTCCGGCACCTCATGCGGTTCAGGAGATTTGTGGCTGACGGAATTTACGATCTTCTGTTTATTCATTCTTGGCTTTGGCTAAGCGGTATCGGCGCTATAATGTCTGGTGGTCACCCTGACGCCCCTTTAAGGGCAGGATTCCCGGCGTAAGAAAGCAGTACGTAATGAACATTTTGTCATTTTGGCCAGAAATCCTCGGGACAACTCAGACTACCCCGACAAGGTGGTAAATACATTAACAACCTTCCCCGAAATTACCACGATCAACTGGCGGCGCCAAATTGCCATTTTTCACCGAATGTCAGCAAGTCCTTATAGTGTCTCTTGCGCTTTTTCCCACGTTTTCACATACGCCTTCCATTCTGCGCCGTCCGGAATGGATTCATCAACCGTCAAGAATGCCCGACTGTCGATCATGACGGCCACTTCTTCGGTTTCCACCGGTGCCTTTACCATCTTTGTCTGATAGGCGCTTGGATGCGGTCCGTGCGGGAAACCGCTTGGATGGAATGTTGCCATGCCGGCCTTTATCTCGCCGCGGCTGAAGAATTCGCCCCGGTGATAAAAGATGAACTCGTCAGCATCTTCATTCGAATGATAGAACGGCACACGCATGATGCCGGACTCGCCCTCTCCCACCTTGGGGATGAAGGTGCTGATTGAAAAGGTTTCTGTGACAAAGGTGCACGACGCTGCGGGCGGCGTTCTCTGACCTTCGGAGCGATGTTTTGCAAGGTCGCGCCAATTCAGTTTCACCACACAAAGATCGCCTTCCCAACCAATCGCGTCCAGCGGATTGAACGGATAAGTCAGGGTCGAAACCTGCCCGCGGCGCTTGATGTGAATTTCCCAGAAGGCATCGTCTTGCTGGGAAATGAAGGCGTCATCAATTCTGGGCAAGCTAAACAGCATCGGATTAATCGCGCTTGGCCCACCCTGTGATGCATCCGGCAGCTTGAAGGCAGATGCCGTTGCCTCGATCATCATGAATTCCGAAAGTTCAGATGGTTCAATCCGCCAGGCGGTGCCACGCGGCAAAAGGATATAGTCCCCGTCGCAATAGGGTAGATGACCGTAATCGCAAAACAGCGCCCCGGACCCGTTGTGAACAAAGATCAGCGTATCGCCATCCGCATTACGGGCAAGCGCATGCATTTTGCTTTCAGTTTTCCAGTAACGTACTTCCATATGATCATTGTGAAGCACCCGGCGGGCTTGCAATGGACAAGCCGGGCCTGGTGAGAGCTTGCCAAGGGAAAACGCACGTGGTCGCAAAGGACCTTCAAATGTCGCCCAGCCGGCCGGCGGGTGACGATGATAAATTTGCGCAGAAGGGCCGGAGAAACCGGCACGCCCGACTTCGCGCTGATATGTTTTTTGGTCGCCTTGCCCATCAGAGCGCGCGACACATTGACCTTCGCTGTTTGGCAGCCTGATCCAGTTCGTCATGTGATCCTCCCAGATCGGTTTTATCGGGAGCCAAACGGAGTGGATCGCAACCAAGCCCCCTTTCTACCGATATGAGAAAGAAGTGGTTGTTTTTCAAGCGTTCCGAATTGCAAACACAAAATCATTGAGCATCTTTCTGCATTCGCAAAATCAACCTATGATATCACTACAGTTCTTTAAAGGCAGTGTGCAGGCCAGGGACCGGAAACGATGTCAGATTGTGATACTCAGAAGGCGATTTTCCCGAAACAAGGCAAGGGCCGCAGCTACGACATGGGTCGAATTAAAGCCGACTTTAAGGCCGATGGTCAGGAAACAGCCAATCAGTATTCCATTTCTGAATGGTGGATGGAGCCAAATACCAAAGGTATTGGCGCGCATTCCCACGATGACGGGAACGAGATTTTCTATGTGCTTGAGGGTACAATGAGCTTTCTGATCGGTGAAGATTGGCAAGAAGCAGAAAAAGGCAGCTTTATATACGTCCCCGCCGGCATTCAGCACGATTTCGAAAACCGCAGCAGAGAAAAGGCGGGCGTGCTGAACATTTTTGCGCCCGGCGCCTTTGAAGAAAATATGCCGAAGATCGTTGAATGGTTCAAAGAAAACCCGCCACAGGACGCGGTATGAAATCGGGCTTCAAGCCCTGCACCAGGGCATGCTTTGTTCTTTTGGTCATAGGGGATAAATGGTGCGCCCGACAGGATTCGAACCTGTGGCCCCCAGATTAGGAATCTGGTGCTCTATCCTGCTGAGCTACGGGCGCACTGCCAAAAGGCAGCTTTCCATTAGCAGCAAAACCGATGGCGATCAATCCACGAGGGGACGGATATTGCCCCAAACGCAAATCAGCCGAGGATGTGATCACCCTCGGCTGAGTAAAACCTTTATCGATGATCGCCTTAGTCGAACAGGCGCTCGATCGGGAAGGAATAGGTCAGGGACAGGATTTCTGTACCCGGGTTCTCGTCACCGATGCTGGCGTTCGAGATGTGCGAGATACCAAGGCTGAGACGTTCGTGGCTGTCAAAGCGGAAGCCCAGCTCAAGCCCCGAACGGAATTCGATCCAGTGACCAAGATCTTCACCATTGCCCTGATGGTATGCACCAACCGAGGTATAGACACTGGAAACGAAATGATCGCCCCACAGAACGTCAACAGCCAGACCGCCATAACCGTGAACGGCACCTTCGGAAGTGACCATCACACCACCGATCGGGCGGGTGACATCAAACATCGCGTGCTGTGCACGGTAGTTCAGACGAAATTCTGCAGCTTCTTCGTCCTGCGTGATGTCGACCATACCGGTCGAAAATTCAAGCAGTCCGGAATCGTTATCATTTCCAAGAATTTGCTGTGCTTGTGCGGTGTTCAAAAAACCAAACAGTACGCAAACTGCAAGCAGTTTCCCCAAAACCAACTTCATTAACCAAGTCCCCACTAGATCAATCGGTTCGATATACTACCCAACCGTGCTTCAAACTCAACAACACAATGCTGCTTGTCGGTTAATTTTACACAAACTTCTTGCCATCGAACCGGTTGGTCGCCAGCACAAGCTCCCGGATAATCCCGGGTTCACTGGCCGCATGCCCGGCATCATCAACGATGACCAGCTCAGAACCATCCCACGCCTTGTGAAGTGCCAAGGCCGAAACCGGCGGGCACACAACGTCGTAACGCCCCTGAACAATGACGAGCGGTGCATGGGAAATGCGACCGACGTTCTTGATCAACTGGTCTTCTTCAAAGAAGCAGCGATGGACAAAGTAATGATGTTCAAGCTTGGCCAGCGCCAACGCGATCTGATCGCCTTCAAAGTCCTCGACCAGACCATCATCAGGCAGAAGCGTACAGCATGTTGCCTCATAGGCTGACCACACGCGTGCGGCATCAATGGCCGCGTCTTCACCATCCCTGCCAGAGAAGATATCGGCATAACGGTCAAGCAAGGGCTGATAACCGGGATTGTCTTTGAAACCAGCAGCATCAAGGAAGCGGCGCTCTGCCTCGGGGAAGAACCGCCCCATGCCTTCCATGAACCATTTGATTTCGGATGTCGTGCCAAGAAAGATACCGCGCAAGACAAAGCCTGTGACGCGTTCCGGGCACGCCTGACCGTAGGCCAACGCCAAAGTCGAGCCCCACGAGCCCCCAAACACAAGCCAGCGATCAATGCCGCGTTCCTTGCGCAGGGCTTCGATATCGCCAATCAGATGATCGGTCGTGTTATTTTCAAGGCTACCGAACGGGCGTGATTTTCCGGCCCCGCGCTGATCAAACAAAATCACACGGTACTTTTCCGGATCAAAGAAGCGGCGGCTGTTAGGCGAAATACCCGCACCCGGGCCGCCATGCAGGAAGATGACCGGCAGCCCATCGGGGTTACCAACTTCTTCCCAGTAAATCTCGTGACCGTCTTCACGAGGTAACCAACCCGACTGATGGGGCGAAATTTCGGGATAGAGCACGCGAAGGACCTTTTCTTTATTAAATGGGACGCTGTCTTTTCGCCGGTGGCGGCGCGTACAAGAAGTCGCATAAACGACCGTATAAGAACAAGCTCTATTGCGCCCCCGACTATCGGGCGAGGCAAAGCCAGAACGGGTTTTCAAGCGTGATGTAAGGGCCACCGCGATTTTCAATCACGCCACGTACCCGAACTTCCTGCCCGACCCAATCCTGCAGGATGTCTTGAAAGTCTTCGCCGTTGGCGACTGCATCCCGGAAGGTGGCATCGAGTGCGATGGTGAAATCTTCGCGCCAGTTCGATCCGAAGTTAAGATAACTACGCCATTCCTGATGTTCGATGCTTCTGATCGTGCCATCAATCACGGCAAATCTGCCGATTGCATCACGGGCGATCGGGATATTCTCTGCCCCTGCATCATGGGCCCGCACGTAATAAGCTGTCTCTGGGCTCGGGTCGGACCAAATGCCAGACTGATTTTCTATTGCGGTGTCTTCGATCCCGATCAGCTCTGACACATCCTGCCTGCTTTCAGGAACAAGCATCCCGAGACCGGCAGCCACAAGTTCTGCATGCCAATCGCCGACACCTTCATCTTGAATGCGAACCGGTAGTCGCCCGAGAAAGTCCGACCTTTCGGCCAGCGGCGTGATCGAAACCTTGTTCGTACTGGCCTGTTCTAGCCATGCCCGTGCCGCGTCTTCATATCCCGGTACAAACGCAATATCTGCCAGCCGAAATGATTTACCCGGCAGCTCGGCGGCAGTGAATGCATCAACCGCTTCAATATTAAGTTGCACGTCATGCCAAACCGGTCTCGGATCCGTTGAGAGCAGCGTTTGAGCATCACCCGCGATGATGTCAGCCCCACAGCGCCAATCTGCGGCCATCACGGGTAGATTGACCCCGCAAAAGACGACAACAAGCAGCATTAATGTGCATTTACGCCACACCAATGTCGATCCGGCCCAAAAATTTCCCCATTTTTGATGCTTTATCGGTGAATGCGAAAAGATTGAATGATCAAGGAACACGCGCTACCAATTCCCGGTTGGTTTTGCAAATATATTGCGCCACAGCTTACGCGGCCAAAGGACACGAGGAAAGATATCAATGGGCTGGCTGAACTTTCGTTCACATAAACATATTGCAGGTGTGCTTGCGGCCATTGCGCTGAGTACTGCCGTTGCCGGATGTTCGACCAACCGGGCGACCGGCGAAGACAGCTTTACGGCCTTCATGTCGCCCGAGCAGGAAAAACAGATCGGCTCGCAGGAACATCCGAAAATGGTCAAGGAATTCGGTGGTCAATACACCGAAAAGGACCTGCAGACCTATGTGACAGAAGTCGGTGAAAAGCTGGTCGCGGTTTCGGAAACCCCGAACGAGAAATTCACCTTCACGGTCCTCGATTCCCCGGTCGTCAACGCCTTTGCCCTGCCAGGCGGATACGTTTATATTACGCGCGGTCTGGCGGCCCTTGCCACCAACGAGGCAGAACTGGCAGGCGTCCTTGCCCATGAGATCGGCCACGTCGTTGCCCGCCATTCCGCACAACGTTATAGCCGTGGTGTGCTGACGCAAATTCTGGCGGGTGGTCTGGCCGTTGCCGTCGGAAACGGTGCTGGCGAGCTGATTGGCACCGGGGCAAACGCATACCTCAAATCCTTCTCGCGCGAACATGAATTCGAAGCCGACATGCTTGGCATTCGCTATATCACGCGTGCGGGCTATGACCCAGATGCCATGGCGACCTTCCTTGAAAAGCTTCGTGCCCATTCACGACTTCAGGCCAAACTTGCTGGTCGATCCCCCGATGATGTCGATCAGTATGATTTCATGGCAACCCATCCGCGCACGCTTGATCGTATTGAACAGGCCCATCAAAGCGCCAATGTCACCGCGGTTGCCAATCCGGAAAGTGGTGCTGTGCGCTATATGACGGCAATTGACGGTATTCTGTATGGCGACGGCCCGGATCAGGGTTATGTCCGGGGACAGGAATTCGTCCATGTGCCATTGAATTTCCGGTTTGAAGTCCCCGATGGCTTCACAATGACCAACCAGCCAAATGCCGTTATCGCCCGCGATGGCAAAGGTGCGCAGATCATCTTCGAAGGTGCGCCGGGCGCAAAGGACATGCGCCTTGATAGCTATCTTCAAAACGGGTTCTCGAAACAGATCGCCATTCGCAATATTGAAATACTCGACATCGAAGGTCAGGAAGCCGCCACCGGCAGTGCTGATATCTCGTTGCGTTCGGGTCCTGCACGCCTGCGCGTGGTTGTGATCCGCCATGGCAGCTCGGCCTATCAGTTCCTGTTTGTCACACCGCTTGATCAGGCTGATAGCTATAACCTGCCACTGCGCCGCACGACCTATAGCTTCCGCCCGCTCACCGATCGGGAAAAGAAGATCTATACCCCGCTTCGCATCAAGGTACGTGCCGTAAACCCGGAATATGACCTGCAGACCTTTATCGACGACATGGAAGTCGACAAGGCACCAGCAGATGTCTTTGCAACTATCAACGGCCTTCGCGATGGGCAGGCCCCGGCGGTCGGGTCGCTGGTCAAGGTGGTTCGGCACTAGAACGCCAACCTATCCAAACCCAAAACGACAAAAGGCAGCATATTAATGCTGCCTTTTTCTTTTTCGATTGCGCCCTGCCCCGAGGGGATAACGGAAAGTCTAACTGCTCGTGATCTGCTCGATCACGGCACCCTGTCCATCAAGGGCAACCGCGATTAAATGACCACCGCGGCCTGCACCACCGTCCAGCGACAGGGTAAATTCGCGTTCCTGCAAGCCTGTCTGACCTTGGGATGCACCGCGCACAATACGGGCACAGTCGTAATACCGTTCGGTGATGGCTTCAAACATTGATCCGCCCCACCAGAAGGTATCCGTCTGGCCTGTCAGTGGCCGTGAGCCATCCAGCCCTGTATGAACAAAGATCAGGCGCCCATCTGTCGAATAGGCCGCGTGCTTCAGATCAGACATCAATGCGTTATGGCCGCTATGGCGACGCACGGCATCCGCAAAGCCCGAGGTCCACTGCGAGATCGCATGTGCGCCCTGATGCATGGTTCTTTGGACACTGACCGGATCAAAGCCATAGGCACGCACTGGTCCGGCGATGCCACGGGTCAGCATCCAGTCAAAAACCTCGCCCGGGTTTGGGGCAAACTGGATCTGCTGCAACTTGGACAGCATTTCTTCGGCTGCACCGCGCAGGAAGGCGATATCACTGATATCAACACCATCCTTGGCAATGAAGAAACGGCGAAACAGCAACAGCTCGTTGATGGTTGCGACGACATTTTCGGCCGTGCCATCGCCCCAGTAATTGCCAAGATAGACAAGCCTGTCGCCCGGTTTCATATGTTGCGCAAGTTTCTGGTGAACGGCGCACAATGCGCCATGATCACCATTGATTGCGCCGACGACCCAGATTCGCTCAGCCGGCTTGATCGGCGCCAGAACTGTACTCATCGCTGTAACCTGCCCAAAACAAAAATAAAACCGGCCCAAGCGTATATCGCGGGCCGGTTTTTATAAATAGTTGTCTGAAGGGCCCTTCGCAATCAGGCAGCCTTCTGCAAAAGCTTTTCGAGTTTGCCAGAAGCCTTGTCCTTGTCGATTTTTTCAATCGCGGCAAGTTCATCAACGAGGCGCTCGAAAGCTGCTTCGTAGATCTGGCGTTCGGAGAAGGACTGTTCCGGCTGGGTCGCGCTGCGGTGAAGGTCGCGCACGACTTCGGCGATCGAAACCGGGTCACCCGAATTGATCTTTGCTTCATATTCCTGCGCACGGCGGGACCACATGGTGCGTTTCACACGCGCGCGGCCCTTAAGGGTAATCAGCGCGGAATCCATCTGTTTCTTCGAGGACAGCTTGCGCAGACCGGAGTTGCCAACTTTGTTCACCGGCACGCGCAAGGTCATGCGGCTAGATTCAAAGGTAATTACATAAAGGCGCAATTCCTGCCCCGCAATTTCCTGGGTTTCCAGGCCATCAACACAGCCAACGCCATGTGCGGGGTAAACAACGTAATCGCCAACAGCAAACGGCAACTTATCCGACATCAAGCATCCTTCCGGCCCAATCAGGCCTGGTCATTCAACTGCAACACTACAGAACCAGCGACGCAAAGAGCTGCACGCGACCAAGCTTTTTGGCAAAGTCGCGGTTCAGACAGGAAATTCAAATACGGAAATCCGACATTTCGGAACGAGCCTGTCGAGCCCTTAGCGCGAATTGTGAACCATAACACAACACGCCATCAGTTTACAGGAATTTTCCCGGCAAGTCGTTCAATGCAGCCATGCGCAAAACCCACTGGCGCAAACCAGTGGGTCAAAAATCGCATGAAATATCGGGGGTTAGCCCAAAAATCAGTCGCCCGTTCCCGGGGCTTCGGACAGCAATTCGGTCTTGCCGGATTTGCCATTCCATTCATCCGCATCGGCAGGCGCATCGCCCTTGCGGGTAATATTTGGCCAAACCTCTGCAAACTTACGGTTGATTTCCAACCAGTTATCCAGATTCGGTTCGGTATCGGGAATAATCGCTTCAGCGGGGCATTCCGGTTCGCAAACACCACAATCGATGCATTCATCAGGGTGAATCACCAGAAAGTTTTCACCTTCATAGAAGCAATCGACGGGACAAACCTCGACGCAGTCCTGATACTTACACTTGATGCAGTTTTCCGTCACCACATAGGTCATGGTGTAACTCCGTACAGGTTGCGGGGCCAGATTGCGGCTGCACCCGCTTTCGGCCATGTTCTCTCTCGGGAATTGGGTTATCACGCACAGCAGTTGTGTGCAACTCCAATAAAACCCTAATTTTTTACGTAGTATTTTCTTCACGACGCACTGACAGGCTGCGTGGCGACTGCTTCGAGTTCGCCCTCAACGCTGCAGTGCAGCGCAGAACATACAGATTTCTCGCGGCTTTTCCAGTTCCTAAATCCCGCGGAGAATTGCTTTTACCCCCGCAAAGCCATAGTCTGCTTCGCAAGGGGTATAACAGAAGAAACTGTGGGGATCGGATTGCCGGAAAAAGGCCTTGATCAACAACGGCTTAGATGGCGCGATCGCTTGTCTGTCAAACAGGCAAGGATTGCGGTCGGCCTTACTTTGCTGATCGGCCTGTTATTCAGTGGCATTCAGATTGTCTGGGATCTTCGTGAAGAACAGAACCTGATTGACCGAACCGTAAACCAGGTTCTTGCGACGCTGCGCGAGTCTGCGACCCAGGCCGCATATGGTCTGGATGAAACACTCGCAGCCCGTGTTATTTCCGGCCTGTTTGAATATGAGCCTGTCTACGAGGCCGAGCTTCGCGACAACTTCAAAAATGTTCTGGCACGCAAGACCGAACAGCCAATCAATTCCAACCGCACATTCCTGACCCAGATCATGTTTGGGGAAAATCAGGAATACGAAATCCCGCTGAATACAGACGGACCAAACGGTCTGGTCGGCCATCTTAGTGTCAAGATCGATACCGACATGATCGCAGAGGGTTTCATCAACCGTGCTTCGCGCATTCTGTTGTCGGGGATTGTGCGCAATCTGCTGCTTGGTCTGGTTCTGGTTGCTTTTTTCTATATCACACTGACCAAACCGCTTCTGGGCATTGCCGCACAATTGCGCCAAATCGATCCGGAAAAGCCAGACTCTGCTGCCATCAATATTCCGCCGCACCATGCCCGCAATGAACTTGGCATGATCCTGCAGACAACACGTGGCCTGGTCGAACGGGTTTCATCAACACTCGACAGGTTGCTTGAAAGCCAGCAAAAGGTCCGCGATCGTGAAAGCCGCCTGAGCGCCATCGTTCAAAATGTCGCGGACGGCATTCTGACAATCACGCCGACGGGTCGCATTGTCGAATGCAATGCCGCAACCAAAGAGATCCTCGGCCTGATGCGCGATGAGACACCGAAGGGCCGTACATTACATGAATTCCTGCTGCCGCGTGCCGTGCCGCTTCTTGAACACAGTCTGGAAGAACTCGCCGCACACGCCCCCGGCGCAGAGGCCGTTGAAAAACGCTTTACCCTGCCGATTGTGCGCGCCGATCAGAAGGAAATCGATGTCTCCATTGCATTGCGCCTGATCCCAGATAGCGCAACACCATTGATGACGGCTGTTCTGAACGACATCACCGTGCGAAAGCGTTACGAAGAACAACTGGTCTATATGGCCAATCATGACACGCTGACCAATCTGCCCAACCGCAGCATGCTTGAACGCAGCCTGTCAGAAGCCCTAAACACCCATAAAAACAATGCATCTGAACGCAGCGGTGCCACCGCAATCCTGTTCATTGACCTTGATCGTTTCAAGGTGATCAATGACAGCCTTGGTCATGATGTCGGAGACCTGATGCTCAAGGCCGTCGCACTCAGATTGCAACGCGTGATCGGGCGACAGGAAATCGTCGGTCGATTGGGCGGCGACGAATTCCTGATCATTATTCCTGACCTGAAGGAAACGCAGGATGCCGTCATCCTGTCGCAGGCCGTGCTAGATGCCTTGGCACCGGCCTTTGACATCAAGGGACGCGTTCTTTTTGTCACACCGTCCATCGGGATTGCCCTTTATCCATCTGATGGCGAGGATTTTCCAGCCCTGATGCGCAATGCCGACACCGCAATGTATAGTGCGAAATCCAGTGGCGGTGGCACCTATCACTTCTTTACCAAGACCATGAACGAAAGTGCCATGGCGCGCCTTGTGATCGAAAATGATCTGCGCGAAGCTCTGGTGAAGGATGAGTTTGAACTGCATTATCAGCCGAAGGTCGATCTGCGGACAAACCAGGTCTGCGGCCTTGAAGCGCTGATTCGCTGGAAACAGCCCGGTCGGGGCTATATTTCGCCAATGCAGTTTATTCCGGTTGCCGAGGAAACCGGCCTGATCAGCAGAATTGGCGAATGGGTTTTCCGCGAAGTTTGCCGCCAGATTTCCGAGTGGGAGGCACAGTCACTCCCGCCGATGCCAATTGCGGTCAATCTGTCACCAAGACAATTGATCGAGGGTCACATCACAGAGACGATTTCACGCATCCTTGCCGAGACGGCAACGCCAGCCGCCCGTATTGTGCTTGAAGTCACCGAAACGGCAATGATGCAGGAAATCAAGAAGGCGGCCACCATCCTTGATGAGCTGCGCCATCTTGGTTTAAAGATCGCAGTGGATGATTTTGGCACCGGGTATTCGTCACTCGCCTATCTCAAACGGTTGCCGATCAATTCCATCAAGATTGACCGTTCGTTCGTTCGGGATGTCACGATCGACACAGACGACGCCGCGATCACGCGCACCATTATTGCGATGGGGCATAACCTTGGCCTCAAGGTGATCGCCGAAGGGGTCGAGACCCAGGAACAGATGAATTTCTTGCGGGAATGCAATTGTGATGAAGTCCAGGGCTTCCTGATCGCAACCCCGCTGCCGCCCGAAGAAATTGTCCAATACATTCGACGACCATCGATCGACATGTCGAGTGAAATCTAGCCCGCCAGACACGCCCAATTAACAGATGCTTCGCCACCACTGCCCCGCAAAATCGAGATGAAAATGCCAAACACCAAATCCGTATTGCTCGTTGATGACAGCAAGTTTGCCCGCCTTCTGGTCAAGGCGTTCATTTCCAGCAATTTTGCCAATTGGGAAATCGACGAGGCCGAAGATGGCGCCAAGGCGCTTGAGATGGTTGATGCCAAAACCTATGACTACATGCTGGTTGATTTCAACATGCCGGGCATGGATGGGCTTGAACTGGGCGAAAAGCTGCGCGGCCGGTTCCCCGGGGCTGTAATTGCGCTTCTGACTGCCAATATTCAACAGGAGATCCAGAACAAGGCCGAGAACCTTGGCCTTGATTTCATCGCAAAGCCCCCGACTGAGGATAAAATTCGCGACTACATCATGTCGCGGGAAGCAACCCGATGATCGAACTGACCGAACTTGAACATGATACAATTAGTGAACTGATCAATATTGGTGTCGGGCGTGCCGCGTCGTCCCTTTCTGAAATGGTTGATCAGCCTGTTGAATTGACCGTGCCTGCCATCTCGTTTGTCGAACGGTTTTCCGACAGCGAACTGGCCAACGCCCCGACCGAAGTTGTTTCTGCCGTCAGTCAAAGTTTTCATGGACCGTTTACCGGTGAAGCCATGCTTGTCTTCCCGGAAGTTCGCAGCCTTGAGCTTGTCCGTAGCTTGCTTAAGGTTGACGTACCGCTTGATACGCTGACCGATCTTGAACAGGAAGCCCTGATGGAGGTCGGCAACATTATCCTCAATGCTTGCCTTGGCAGTATTTCGAACGTGCTGGGTGAACCGATCAATTGCTCCATGCCGACGTTTCGCAAACGCGAAACGCGTGCATTGCTTGACGACGACACCGCAGGCGGCAGCGCCGCCACGAATCCCGTTTTGATGATTTTGCATGTACAATTCATGCTGCGTCAGAACGATATCGATGGCTATGTGCTGTTTGTGATGGACTTGGAGTCCATCCAGATGTTGCGTGAACTGGTGCGGCGTTTTCTGGCCAACTCCCTTGGATAACCGGTGAGAGGTGAATGACAAAGTCGCAATCCGCTAAGGGGGACCAACCCCCGTCATTTGATCTGAACCGTGACAGCGATGCTGCCGATCTTTTTGCAGCACTGCTTGATACGGCAGATACAGGGCTGATTGCGCTTGCCCCGGACGGGACGATTTGCCACTGGAACCAGTGGATGCAAAGCCGGTCGGGCAAGGATGCCGATCAGGTCATGGGCAAGGCGTTGCACGATGTGTTCCCCGACACGAAACTGGGCCGTGTCAGCCTTGCGATTGAAGATTGCCTGAAATTCGGCATGCCAGCTGTCATTTCACCCTCGCTCAATCAGGGTGCCTTGCCGCTTCGTCCCCTACCGCAATTTGCCGCCAGTTTTGATCGTATGGAACAATCCATTCGTGTTCACCCGATCCAGACCAAGCGTAATGGCACGCTTTGTTCATTGATCATTCGCGACGTCACACTGGCTGTTCAGCGCGACCGTCTTTTGCGCCAGCAGGCCGCCGAGCTGGCCGACCTTGTCACGCAAACCAAACGCAGCGAAGACCGCACACGTGCCATTTTGCAAAACACCATCGATGCCATTCTTGTCGCTTCTGATGATGGCAGCATCGAACCGCTTAATTCCCGCGCGCAGGAGCTTTGCGGTCCGACGGGTGATCCGGAACTGCGCAACATCATCCGGTTTTTGCTGCCTGATAGCGAACATACCCCGCTGACCCCGCCGCCGCCAAACCGGCTTTTGACCGACCTTGGCACCGGGGTGATCGAAGTGCTGGCATCCACACTCAGTGGTCGCAATGTGCCGCTTGAAGTCGCAATCAGCCACTTTTCCGCCGATCAGCGCTACCACTACATCATTACGCTGCGTGATATTTCTCAACGCAAACGCCACGAAAAAGAAATCCAGCGCACGATGCAGGAACTTGAACGCTCGAACGCGGAACTCGAACAGTTTGCCTATGCCGCCTCGCATGACTTGCAGGAACCGCTGCGCATGGTTTCAAGCTACACGCAGTTGCTTGCCCGGCGGTATGAGGGGCAACTCGACGAAACTGCTGACGAATTCATTCATTACGCGGTTGATGGCACGCAACGCATGCAGCGGATGATTGATGACCTTCTGACCCTGTCGCGGGTTGGACGCCACGGCAAGCCGTTCAATCCGGTCCCGCTCGACAATCTGTTTGATGCCATTGTCACCAATTTCAGGCGTGCCGGTTCCACCCCCGAAGGCAACATCATCCGCGAAGGCCATCTGCCGACTGTCATGGGGGATGCAAGCCAGTTGCTGTTGTTATTCCAGAACCTAGTGTCAAACGGGCTTAAATACAGCGATCCGAAAAATGGTCAGGTCAGGATTTTTGCCTCGGAAACACCCGATAGCTATCGGATCTTTGTCGCCGATAACGGGATCGGCATCGACGCGCAATATCACGAAACCATCTTTGAAATCTTCAAGCGCCTGCATGGCTATGGGGATTATGCCGGGACGGGAATTGGTCTTGCGATCTGTAAAAAAATCGTCGACCGCCATGGTGGTGGTATCGATGTCACCAGCAAACCCGGCCAGGGCAGCACCTTTTGTGTCGAGCTGCCAAAAGAATTGTCGATTGTCGCCGCATCCGAAAGCATGTAGCTTTCAGTTTACGTAAGCGTAAAGATGATTGAGCCCCCATGAGCGACAGCTACACCATCACCGATCTTGCCCGCGAATTCGAAGTCACCACCCGAACCATCCGCTTTTACGAGGATCAGGAACTGATTTCGCCCGAACGGCAAGGTCAGACCCGGATCTATAGCCAGCGTGACCGTGTGCGCCTGCGGCTGATCATGCGTGGCAAGCGGCTTGGATTTTCACTAAAGGAAATTCGCGATTTGCTGGATCTTTATGACGGCGATCGCAGCGAGATCACCCAGCTGACCACACTGGTCGACAAGGTCAATGAACGCCGCGCGACACTTCGTAAGCAGCGTGAAGACATTGACGCAACGCTTGATGAGCTCGACAAACTTGAAGAAACTTGCCAGGAAGAACTGTCGCGCAAAAAGGCAGGCTAAGAGCCCTGCCCTTTGCCAACGTTATTGACTGCTACCTGTTGGGTTCTGCACCTTGGCCAACCGGGCTTCAGAAGGGCGGGACAAGATAAAACAGCTAACAGGAATGGCGACCAGAAGCTGAATAAACGCCACCCATCGGTTCTCGATCAGCACCAATGACGCCGTAATCACCACCAGAAACGCCACCATCGCAAGGGTTTTGGCACGGCGATTGATCACGCCATACTCGTTCCATTGACGGATCGACAAGCCAAAACGCGGATGATTGCATATCCAGTCATGCAGGCGTGGTGATCCCTTGGCAAACAGCCAAGCGGCCAACAGCATGAAGGGCGTCGTTGGCAAAAGCGGCAGGAAAATACCGATCACACCAAGACCAACAGAAAGCCACCCAAGGGCCAGATAGATATGCGAGACGCGCAGCATTGATTTCCTGTTTACAGTCAGCCCGACCCCTGACAGGTTAGAGCAGAGCTTGATACCATTCGCTTGTATCGTTTTGCCGCGGGCATTCCTCTGTCCAGCAAGGAAAGAAGCGCAGAGCGTAGCGGCGCTACGGTCGAGATTCTTGACGCTGCGGGGCAGAGGAATGTCCCGGCCCGTAGGGTTCGGTTCGGCGATGTTTCGCGTCGTTACACCACTTGAACGATGCACCGCATCGTCCTGCGCGCTGTGCCTTGCCAAACAGTTCGCCGAACACGAACAAAACCGATACAAGCGAATGGTATCAAGCTCTTCGGTAATGTAGGCATAGAAATCAGCAAATTCAATCAATCGCCGACCATCACACTCAGTTAATTGATCACCTTGAAACAGTTCGACAATCTGCACGGTTTCCCATGCTTGAAATTGTAAATGGCCTCTATCTGGATGAACGCCATCTGAGTTTTCAGTTTGTCCGTGCCTCCGGCCCGGGCGGGCAGAACGTCAACAAGGTTTCCAGTGCTGTTCAGATGCGTGTGCGCATTGATGACCTGACCGAATTGCCAATGCATGTGCGCAATCGCCTGCGTGAACTAGCCGGCAGCAAATTGACCAATGACGGCGAAATCATTTTTGACGCGCAGCGCCACCGTACCCAGGAACGCAACAAGCAGGATGCGATCGACCGTTTTCTGGCACTTTTGCGCAAGGCAGCCGAACGCAAAAAATACCGGGTCAAAACCCGCCCCAGTCTTTCTGCCAAACGCAAACGCGTCGATTCCAAAAAGAAGCGCGGTGATACCAAGAAAATGCGGCAAAAACCGTCCTATTGATTGCGCGATACCCATACAAAGGCCTGCCATGACCATCGACTGGAACAGGATTTCAACGGCGTCTCTTCCGGCCAATTGCGGGTGGAAGGGAACCTATCGCGTTCGTTATTCCGAGATCGGTGACAATGGCAAGGTCATGATGTCTGCTTTGGCCGACTATATGCAGGATGCCGCTGGCTGGGGCGCACGTATCCTGAAACTGGCCTATGACGATACGGTTGATCAGGGCATTGCATGGGTTCTGGCGCGCATGGTCATTCAAATGCGCAACTATCCGGGAAATGGCGAAGATATCCTGATTGAAACATGGCCGTCGGGGGTATCACGCCGGGTCGCCACCCGTGACTTTCGCCTGACCAATAGCAAGGGCGAAATCATCGGTGTCGCGCAAAGTTTCTGGGTGATGTTTGACCTTGGCACCCGTCGTGCGGCCCAATGGCCCGATTGGGTGGCCGAACGCCTGCCAGATCCGCCCGGCCCCAAATTGATCGAACCACCTTTGCGACAAGCCTTTACCACCGATCCTTTGCCGACCATGGATAACATCAAGGCACGGCCGTCCGATCTTGATCTGTATGGACACGTCAACAATGTGCGCCTGATGCAATGGGTCATGGGGGTTGCGGGCCCGGATGGTCGACCGGATTTTCACCCCGAAAGCCTCGATATTCAGTTCCGCAGCGAATGCCGTGTGCAAGAACGTGTTGCCATTCGTCATGCGGATGGCTTTGCCGCCATCACCCGCGAAGAAGATGGCACCGATCTGGTGCGTGCCCATATCGTGCCGTTTAACCAGACTGCCGTGGCCTAGGCCCAAATGCCGTGAAAGCGGACCTAGCGGCCATCCATCATCGCATCAAACAAATCAGCAATCGGCTTGAAGCTTTTGCGGTGATGGGCGGTCGGGCCCACCTCGCCCAACCCCGCCATATGCTTTTTGACGCCGTACCCGGCATTACCTTCCCAGCCAAAGAACGGATATCGCGTGGCCAAGCGGGCCATGGCGCGGTCACGCACCACCTTGGCAACGATTGATGCCGCGGCAATTGAAAGCGACTTGCTATCGCCTTTCACCACCGTCTCCACCGCACAGGGCAACCCGGGGTCGCGATTGCCATCAACCAATGCCTGATCAGGCAAAGCCCCAAGGCGACTGACAGCGCGGCGCATGGCGACATAGGTCGCCTGCAGGATATTGATCTGGTCAATCTCGCGCACGGATGCGGCACCAATGCCGACTTCGGCACAGTTCATGATGACGCCGTAAAGGTGATCACGTTTCTTGACCGAGAGTTTCTTGGAATCATTAAGCTCGGACAGCAGCTCCACCGGAAGACGTCCATCGCGCGGCAGGATAACAGCCGCCGCTACGACCGGACCAGCCAACGGCCCGCGACCGACTTCGTCGATCCCGGCAATACGGCCCTGATACTGATCTTCGATGGCAAAATCCGGCATGGTGATCTCTGTCCCGTCCCTCTCTGTCTTTCGTCTTAGCAACTGAGATGCACGCAGGCAACACACCCTAACAACAAAACGGCACCGGTTTCCCGGTGCCGCTTGAATTCATCAAAGGTCCTGACCCTTTCAGGTTTCCTTTTCCTGATATTCTTCGCTGGGGTCATACCCCTCTGGTCCGATCGGATCAAAGGTTGCCCAACCTTCATTCTGTTTGCTGGGCGGCAGTTCCTTGTTCGGATCAACATTCAGCAACATGTACGCCTTGGCGATCAGGTTTGCGGTGATCGGCGCTGTCAGGAAGATGAACAGCGTAATCAGCAATTCGTGAATGGTGAATTTACCGCGCTCAATCCAGAAGAACAGCATGGACGCAATCAAGACACCGCCAAGCCCGACTGTACTGGCCTTGGTCGGTGCATGCAGGCGCGGCAAAAGATCACGCAACTTGATCATCCCGAACGACCCAACCAGCAAGAACAGTCCGCCGATCACGATCAGAAGCGAAATGATGAGTTCAACAACAAACGGCATCGTTACGCTCCCTTATTCGATGATGTCGCCGCGCAAGACGAACTTGCAATAGGCCACGGTTGAAACAAACCCGAACATCGCAAACAGCAATGCCCCTTCGAAATACATCGCAGTTGCCTTGCCAATCCCGTACAGCACCAGAAGGGCAATGGCATTGATCGCCATGGTATCAACTGCCAACACCCGGTCTGCCGTGGTCGGCCCGACGGTCAAACGATACAGGTTCATCAGAAGTGCCAGCGCAACGCAGATAAAGCCGAAATTCAGTGCATAATCGATCATTCGAAAATCTCCTTCAGACGGCGTTCGTAGCGGTTCTTGATATCGTCCACCACGCTCTGCGGATCGGGTGCGTGCAGGCAATGCACAAGCAGGCTTTTGGCATCGGCACTCAGATCAATCGTCACGGTTCCCGGCGTCATGGTGATCGTACCGGCAAGCGTTGTGATCGCCTCTGGCGAGGTCAGATCAAGCGGCACAACAACCGACTTTGATTCCAGGCTTTCGGTTTTGCGAAACAGGATCAAACCAGCCACGATCACATTCGCCACCAGAATGTCCCACAGCACAATCAGCCCGTACTCACAGATCCCATAGACGTTGCGCAAGCGCGGTCGATCCTGCCAGAAACTGGCTGTGATCAGCGGAATGATGATCGCAAGAATAAGCCCAAAAATCACCGCACCGGCCGAGACTTCATTGACCAGGAACACCCAGACAACAAGCAGTACAAGTGTCAAAAGCGGATGGGGCAGATAACGTTTTATCATCTTTTCTATCCTCTCCCCTTATTGACCGACCAGTGACAGGGCATTTTCGCCCAGCACCGCTTCGATGTAATGCGACGTATCAAACAACTGTGCCGCAACGCCGTTCAGATACTCGGTAATCGGTCCGGCAAAGATGGTCAGCGCAATCAGGCCACTGACCATACCGCAACTGGCAATGATCGGAAGAACCGGCCATTTCGCACCTTCGACCGTGATTTCGCCATCGACGGAGGCACTTTTCCAAAACAGAACACTGCCCGCCCGGCCAAAGCCGACGATGCACATCAGTGACGTCACCAGAATGATCGACCAGATCCAGACCATCGCATCACTATCGCGTGCCGCATCAAGAATCTGAAGTTTACCGATAAAGCCACTAAGTGGCGGCATCCCGGCCATACCGATCGCACCGATAAAGAACAAAACCGCCAGGAAGCCGGTCTGATGGAAGCGCGGTGCGGTATGCAAACTGTCCCCGAACTGCCCGCGGCGTGACACCACAAGATCGGCAATCAGGAACAGGGCCGCCGCCGAGAAGGTCGAATGCAGCATATAATAAAGACCGGCCGAAATGGCTTCGGGCGTAAACAGCCCGATGGCAATCAACAAGGTCCCCATCGACCCGATCACCGAAAAGGCGATCAGACTGTTAAGACGTTTCGCCGCCAGAACCCCGGTCATACCAAGTACCAGGGTTACCAGTGCGGCCGGCAGGACATACGGCGCTGCCAGCCAGGCCATGTCACCGGCCGTATCGCCAAAGGCCAGCGAATAGACACGCAGAACACAATAAGCCCCGACCTTGGTCATGATGGCAAACAGGGCGGCCACCGGTGCCGGTGCATTGGCATAGGTGCCCGGCAACCAGAAATGAACCGGAACAAGTGCGGCCTTCACACAGAACACCAGAAGCAGGATCAACGCACCGGCGCGCAGCAGGGCTGCATCACCCGACGCGACATTGGTGACCTGAATGGCAAGGTCGGCCATGTTCAGCGTCCCGGTGACGGAATAGATCATGCCGACACCAATCAGGAACAAGGAAGACCCTGTCAGGTTGATGACGACATATTGCATCCCGGCCTTCAAACGTTCTGCCCCCGCGCCATGCAGCATCAAGCCATAGGACGCAATCAGCAAAACTTCGAAGAACACGAACAGGTTAAAGATGTCACCGGTCAGGAACGCACCATTGACCCCCATCAGCTGGAACTGGAACAGGGCATGGAAATGCTTGCCGCGCTGGTCCCATTCGCTTGATGCGAAAAGAACAACGCCAAGACCAAGAAGCGATGTCAGGAACACCATCATCGCCGAAAGACGATCAAGCACCAGAACAATGCCAAACGGTGCCGGCCAATCCGACAGCGCATACATTTCCGGGCCATTGCCACTGGCATAAACCAGAAGCGAAAGTGTCACGGCCACAAGGGCGACCGTTGCCGTGATGGAAAATACGCGCTGCAGAATAATGTCGTGACGCACCGCCAGAACAATCAGGGCAGCCATCACGGCGGGCAGCACTATGGGAACAACAATCCAGTCACCCATCAGTTTTTATCTCCTGCTTCGGATGGCGCGCCAACCGGACGACCGTCAACATGGTCATTACCGATTTCAAGGAAAGTCCGGATCGACAAAACAACGATCAATGCCGTCATACCGAACGAAATCACAATTGCCGTCAGGACAAGCGCCTGTGGCAATGGATCAGTATATTCGGTGACACCCTCACGCAGGATCGGCGGCATGTTGATGGTCAGACGTCCCATGGCGAACAGGAAGACGTTCACCGCATAGGACAGCAGGGCCAAGCCAACAACCACCGGGAAGGTTCGCCCGCGCAGCAACAAATAAGTCCCGCACGTGGTCAGAAGCCCAATACTGCTTGCGACAAGAAATTCCATATCAGGCCTCCTTGCCCGGCGTTGCCGCCAGTGCTGCCGACAACGACGGATCGTGGTCCATCGGCTCGGTATTTATTTCGACATGTTCGGCCATACGTTCGACCTGCGAAAGTTTAGCAAGTGCGAGCATCACTGCCCCCACCACGGTCAGGAAGACGCCAAGGTCAAAGCCCATGGCCGATGCCAGTTCGAACTCGCCAACGATCGGCAGGTGAACATGAACAAACCCGCTGGTCAGGAACGGCAGACCCGCAACCCAGGCTGAGACACCGGTAATCGCCGCGGCAATCACGCCAAGACCGATCATGCCATGGTAATTGACCTTCATGCGGTTCTGGGTCCAGCCAAAGCCCGACGCCATATACTGCATGACCAGCGCAACCGAGACGACCAGACCCGCGATAAAGCCACCGCCCGGTTCATTGTGACCGCGCAGGAAGATGTAAACACCCACCATCAGCGACAGCGGCAACATCACACGCGTCGCCACAACCATCATCATCGGGTGACGATCGGCCGAGCGACGGTTGCTGACAACCCAGTTGGCCAGACGTTTGGCCGCCTCGCCCTGGGTCACGGTTTCAATCAGTGCAAAGATCGAAAGTGCGGCAATCCCCAGAACGATGATTTCGCCAAAGGTATCAAAGCCACGGAAGTCAACGAGGATGACGTTCACGACGTTGGTACCACCACCTTCGGTTTTCGAATTCGCCAGATGATAGGACGAGATCGTGTTTGGCAGATCGCGGGTCATGATCGCCCAGATCGCACCACCGACCCCAAGACCAGCCGCAATCGAGACAATACCATCGCGCATTTTGCGACCCGGCAGGCTTTCCTTCGGGGTTTCCTTGGGCAGGATGTTAAGAGCAAGCAACATCAGAATGACTGTCACCACCTCGACCGAAATCTGCGTCAGCGCAAGGTCCGGTGCCGAAAGATAGATAAAGCCAAGCGATACAATCAGACCAACCACACCGACCAGAAGCAACGTCAGCAAGCGGTTGTGATGCATAAAGACCGACGCAATACAGGTCACAACCAGCAACAACCAGCCAATGGCGGCAGGCGGCGAAACTTCAAGAAGCTCACGCGTGCCTGACTGGAAGTCCGGCTGCGCATAGAAGCCCGAAAGCCCGATCCCGATGGAACCGATGATCGTGATGGCAAGATAACGCTGCAATGACCCGTTATGCAGATTGTCCGAAACCAGACGGCTGAGCGCAACGGCCTTGGCCATACCGCAATCAAACATTGCCTTGGCATCGGGCCGCGACAGGTTGGCGGTTGCCGACATCAGGCCACCATGACGCATCAGCAAAAGCGATCCACCGATAATCGCAATCACGCTCATGCCAAGGGCCGGTGTCAGCCCATGCCAAAGCGACAGGTGATATTCCGGCAATTCACCACCGATAACAGCCCCTGCGGTCGCAGCGACCAGCGGTCCGGCAATGGTTGCTGGGAACAGACCAATCAGCACAACCAGAACCGTCAGCAATGCGGGCGGTGCCCACATGCCAAAGGGCGGATCATGCGGATGATGCGGCAAGTTTTCATCACGCGGCTTGCCCAGCCAGACGTGGAAAATAAACCGGAAGGAATAGGCCACCGAGAACAGGGCACCGACGGTCGCCAGAAGCGGAACCACCCAGTTCTGATCCAGCCACATGGTGTGCCATGCTTCTTCCAGCATCATTTCCTTGGAAATGAAACCATTGAGCGGAATGATCCCGGCCATCGAGGCGGCGGTGATAATCCCGATGGTGCCTGCAATCGGCATCAGGTTGAGCAACCCGCCAAAACGACGGATATCACGGGTCCCGGTTTCATGATCGATGATACCGGCCGTCATAAACAGGGCCGCCTTGAAGGTCGCGTGGTTGATGATGTGGAAGACCCCGGCAACAGCCGCCATCGGTGTCCCGAAACCAAGCAGCATGGTGACAAGACCAAGGTGACTGACGGTCGAATATGCCAGAAGACCTTTAAGGTCGTGCTTGAAGATCGCAATCCATGCGCCCAGCACCATGGTCACCAGACCAGCGGTCGCAACGATATAGAACCATTCCGGCGTGCCCGACAGAACCGGCCACATGCGTGCCATCAGGAAGATGCCCGCCTTCACCATTGTGGCCGAGTGCAGATAGGCCGAAACCGGCGTCGGTGCCGCCATCGCATGCGGCAGCCAGAAATGGAACGGGAACTGTGCCGATTTGGTAAAGCAGCCCAGCAAAATCAGGATCAAGGCCGGCAAATACATCGGCGATGCCTGGATCAGATCGGCGTTCTGCAAGATCACGGTCAGATCATAGGATCCGACAATATCGCCAAGGATCAGCATCCCGGCAATCATAGCCAAACCACCAGCACCGGTCACGGCAAGCGCCATGCGCGCGCCCTGACGGCCTTCTGGCAAATGTTTCCAGTACCCGATCAGAAGGAACGATGACAGCGACGTCAGTTCCCAGAAAATCAACAGCAGCAGGATATTATCGGAAAGAACGATACCGACCATGGCCCCCTGGAACAACAGCAGGAACACATAGAACCTGCCCATCGGATCGTCCTTGGAAAGATAGAACCGCGCATAGATGATAATCAGAAGACCGATACCCAGGATCAGGGTCGCAAATAGCAACCCGAGCCCATCGAGGAAGAAGGTCACATTCAGACCTAGTTCCGGAAGCCAACTATAACTGACCTGAAATACCTCGCCGGCAATGACCGCCGGGGCCTTTGCCATCAGCAAGATCAGGGCAAGCAGCGTGACAGAACCGGTCGCTGTGGCACAAGCATTGCGCCCGGCCCTGATCATTATGGCGGGTAACACCGCCCCAATGAAGGGAAGCAAAACAATGAGGGTGAGACTCATGAAAGACCCTTATTTTTGGATATTCGCCGCATCGCCCCGAACGCGAGACAGCAAGAAAATTCCGCCAGAAGTTAATATTAGTACTGATAATGGTCAAGAAAACCCAAACAGCGCAGCTTTTTAACACCCTGCTGTCAAGTGAAGCCGATCACCAAAGATCGCAATTATAGCGGGCAAACCTTACTTTTTACCGCCTGCGAGCTGTATCGCCTCAGGCATCATGCGCAGCCTGACCATGGCAATCGTTCCCAAAACAGGGCCGACAGCCAACATGGCAAACGCCCCCCACCAACCTGTCTGATCGGCGACAACCGGCACAAGATGGATGGAAACAAGCGCAATCAGGAACCCGATGGCATTTTGCAGGGTTAATGCCGTTCCTACCTGATGCGGGTCGGTCAGTTCAATGACGCAGGACGAGAACTGCGCGGAATCCGCGATCACGGAGATCCCCCAGACGATGCAGACCGCAATAAGAAGTATAATCGGGGCATCGGATAGCCCACCGGCAACCAGCGCACAGGCGCCACTGACGATCATGGCGGCAATCGTCACGGTCGTTCTGCCAATCCGGTCTGCATAATACCCCCCGGCCAAGGACCCGAACGCACCGATGCCAACAATGGCAAAGGTTGAAAGTGCTGACCAGACACCGGGATTATCCATCACACGATCTGAAAACGCGCCATACAGGAACAATCCGATCCAGCCCCACATGGCATACAGTTCCCACATATGCCCAAAATAGCCATAGCAGGCATGGCGCAGCGGCTTGTTTGACCAGATCTTGCCAACCATTTTCGGATCAAAGCGGGGCGACCGTCCCGGTGTCCCACCCAGATGCACAAACAGGATGGCAATCGCCGCGATATAGGCGGTTACACTGGCGGTCATGATCACGTATCGCCAGTCCAAGGGCACTGCCACCGCAAACAGGTGCGGCATGGCAGACCCCATTGTCAGCGCCCCGACCAAAAGCCCGACCAAGAAACCGGTATCCCCGCGTGACCAGGTTGCAACCATCTTCATGCCAATCGGATAAATCCCGGCCATACAAACACCTGTGATCAACCGCAACAGGATCACAACAACGCCGTCAACCGGAACAACAAGGATCAGGATATTGGCAGTCGCGGCAATCATCGCCGATGCCGCCCAAAACCGCCGGGGTTCGATGCGATCCGCCAGACCAAGGATCGCACTGGTTACAGTTCCCAGAACGAAGCCCAGCAAAACTGCACTGGTAAATAATGAAGATTGCAGCGCCCCAATGCCAAACTCGCTGCGCAATTGCGGCAGCACCGCCGTGGCAGAGAACCACAGCGCAAGCGCCATCAACTGGCAGACCGTAATCATGGAAACGGCAAAAACCTTGCCCGTACGCACCTTGCTTCCCCCGCGGCATTTTTGGCATTTCGGCCATCATACACAGATGTTGTCGAATGCCTATCTTGGAACACCTCACCTTTCCAGCCGTTTCAACAGTACCCCGACACCTGAAATGGCAGGAAGGTCACAATGGATTTGCTAGATCAATATTCAAACGGCGTCATGACCGCACTTGGTTTCTTCTGGAACGCGCTGTGGGCGTTTGTGCTTGGTTACGCTATCAGTGCCGCGATTCAGGTTTTCGTTCCCAAGAACCGCCTGACTGCGCATATGGGCGACGCCGGGATCGGTAGCGTTTCGCTTGCCGGTTTGTTTGGCGCCATATCAAGTTCGTGCTCGTTTGCAGCCCTTTCGGCGGCACGATCCTTGTTCCAGAAAGGTGCGCATTTCATTGCCACTGTCGCCTTCATGTTCGCATCGACCAACCTGGTCATTGAACTTGGCGTTCTGATCTTCCTGTTTATGGGGTGGCAGTTTCTGGCCGCCGAAATCATTGGGGGTATCCTGATGATTGCGATTTCTGCTGTTCTGATCCGCGTGACATATCCCAAGGAGATGATTGAAGCCGCCAAGCAACATGCCGATGAAGAAACCGGCAGCGAAGAAGACGACTTCGACTGGAAGAAACGCGTCAAGTCCCAGGAAGGCTGGCAACAGGTCGGCAACCGCTTTGTCATGGAATGGCAGATGGTCTGGCGTGAAATACTGATCGGTTTCACGATTGCCGGCTTTATTGCGGTCTTTGTCCCGGCCGAATTCTGGCAGACCCTGTTCCTTGCCGGGGACGGCACGGGTAAGGCAGCAGACTTGCCGTTCCTGACCGTTCTTGAAAATGCCCTTGTGGCACCATTTGTCGCGGCCGCGACCTTTATCGGTTCAATGGGGAACATTCCATTGGCCACGGTTCTGAGTGCCGGGGGTGTCAGCTTTGCCGGGATTATGGGCTTTATCTATTCGGACCTGATGGTCCCGCCACTGGTCAAGGTCAATGCCCGGTATTATGGCTGGAAAACTGCGCTTTATATCGCAGGTGTCATGTATGCCAGTATCGTCGCAACGGCTCTTATCCTGCACTATGCCTTTGTCGCAATTGGCGCCCTGCCTGAAAGCAGCCGAGACATCGCCGAGGTCAGTGCCTTTGGCGTCAATTATACGCTGTTCCTCAACATCGCGGCCTTTGGGCTGATTGGCATCCTGCTGTGGCTTCGTCGCGAAGGTCAGAAAGCAGCACAGCACGACCACGAGCATGATCATGGTGGCCACGACCACGGTCACGATCATGATCACGACCATGACCATGGCGACGGGTCTGTGCTTTCCCTTAAAAACGTGATCGTCGGAACGGCGCTTACGCTGCTTGCAGGTGGCCTAGTGCTTAAGGCAACCAGTTTGATCTAAAAGAAAAAAAGTGCCGCCGGCAAAGCCGAGCGGCACAGTTTTCCCGAGCGGGAATAAAACAATAAGTCAGTTAACTTAATCAGGTTAGATCACGCTGATCATCAATCACCTTGCCGTCATTGGGCAAACTGCCAACCTCTGCGGCCAAAACCGTCCCGCGCAGTTTGCAAACGCTGGCAAGGGTTTCGGCAATCGCATCAATCTGGCCGTCATCAATACCCTCGCAGGTCAGGGTCATGACGTCGTTATCGTTTTCGCGGGTAACGACAAGCCGCGCCTTGGCAATATCGCCATGGCGTTTGACGATTTCACCGATCTGTTGCGGATGAACAAACATACCCTTGATCTTGGTGGTCTGATCGGCACGCCCCATCCAGTCCTTGATACGATGGTTTGTGCGACCACACCCACTTGCACCCTCGGCAATTGCCGACAAGTCGCCAGTCGCAAACCGGATCAGCGGATAGTCCATGTTAAGCGTGGTAACGACGACTTCGCCAACCTCGCCCTCTGCCACCGGCTCGCCCGTACCCGGACGGACGATTTCAAGAATGATGTCTTCGGCAACAATCATGCCGTCCTTGGCATCGCTTTCATAGGCAATCAGGCCAAGATCGGCACTGGCATAGCATTGCAGCATGGCGATATCGCGTTCGGCAAACCAGGATCGCAGACTTTCTGGTAATGCTTCGCCCGATACCAATGCGCGCTTGATCGATGAAATATCCGCACCAAGCTCCTCGGCCTTTTCGATCAGGATTTTCAGGAAGGATGGCGTGCCGCTATATCCGGTTGGCTTAAGGTCGCTGATTGCCTTGACCTGTGCCTCGCTTTGTCCGACCCCGGCCGGAACGACAACACACCCACAGGCCCGTGCGCCACTATCAAAGATAAAGCCACCCGGTGTCAGATGGTAGGACAGGCAATTATGAACAATATCGCCGGGGCGGAAGCCAGCGGCAAAGAACGCCCGGCCCATCCGCCACCAGTCATCGCCCTTGCCCTGCGGATCGTAAATCGGCCCGGGGCTTTGGAACAGGCGCGCCATCGCCGGGATTGGCGTTGCGTTCAAGCCCGCAAGTGGCGGTTCCTTGGCCTGTGCATCAAAAAGATCCGACTTGCGGGTCAGCGGCAGTTTCGCCAGCGCATCGCGGGTGGTGATTTTTTGCGGCTCGATATCGGCCAACAGTCGACCATAAGCCTTCGATTGCGATTTGGCATGATGCAGAATGCGCGGCAGTGCTGCCATCAAGCCGGCCTCGCGGCTTCCGGGAGTTCGCGTTTCGCGCTCGTCATAGTAAGTTTTCAGCATCATACCCGTCTTTCATTCAAAGGCGTCCACCACACCGATATACGGCCCCAGTGTCGCGATCCTAGAGCCAACGTTTGCGGCGCTTGTAGGACTTGATGTTCTTGAAACTTTTGCGTTCTTCAGAACCGCCGCCAAGATAGAACTCCTTGACGTCCTCGTTATTCAGAAGCTCATCACGGGTGCCATCCAGAACAACCTTCCCGCTTTCCATGATGTAACCATAGTCGGCAACCTTAAGCGCAAAGTTGGCGTTCTGTTCAACGATGAGCATGGTGATGCCCTGTTCGCGATTGATCTTTTCAATGATCCCGAACACTTCCTTGACCAGAAGCGGCGACAAGCCCATTGACGGTTCATCAAGCAGGATCATTTTGGGCCGCGCCATAAGCGCACGGCCAATCGCCAGCATCTGTTGCTCCCCACCTGAAAGGTAACCGGCAAGCCCGGTCCGTTCCTTAAGGCGCGGGAAATATTCAAAGACCATTTCAATATCGTCTTTGACCTTGTTGTCCTTGCGCGTATAGGCGCCCAGACGCAGGTTTTCGATGCAGGTCATATCCTCGATGATACGGCGGCCTTCCATAACCTGAAACAGGCCGGAGCGCACGATATCCTCGGGATTGCCATTGGCAATCTGGTTGCCCATGAAACTGATGTCACCACGGGTGACTTCACCGTCTTCGGTTTTCAGCAAACCCGAAATTGCCTTAAGCGTCGTGGATTTACCCGCCCCGTTCGGGCCCAGCAGGGTAACGATCTTGCCTTGCGGAACCTCAAGCGAGACGCCACGCAGGACCAGAATCACCTCGTCATAGACGACTTCGATATTGTTGACCGACAGCATCGGTTCGGCGGTTTCTATTTTGCGGGCGGGCTCTGCCATGGTGTCCCTTTCGAATGATCTTCTTGTGATCTCCAGCTGTCGGAGACAGGGCATCTTGCGTCTTATGCCCTGCCTCCGAACAGTCTGGGAGACATTCGTCTTAATGGATGGTCTTAGTAACCAAGCCAGTCGTCACGACGCGGCAGCGTTACAGTCGTTACTTTTTCGACCGTTGCTTCACCGCCCTTGGCGCTACCGTTATAGATATTGACGGTGTTGATGCCGCGATGGTCTTCGGCGGTCCAGGTTGCTTCCATGCAAACGCCTTCAAGACCGGCCGGCACCCAGTTCTGGCGGGCATACATACCTGCCTTGATGTTCGCGCCGGTGATTCCGCCATTGTTCTTGGCCCATTCCATGGCTTCTTTCATGTAATAGGCAGAGCAAATGCCACGGATATAGTGATGGGTACGGAACTCTTCGCCAGAACGGTCCGACATCTTGGAGATTTCACGCACCAGATCCATGCCCGGAACACCTTCATCGGTCCAGAAGCTGGTCATCGCCGGGAAGATGTAGTTTTCGACATCGCCAATGGTTTTAAGGGTCTCGTAGTCACCAGCCCAGATGTTGGCCAGCCATTTCGGGGTGGCACCAACCGTGTCACAGGATTTCACCAGCGACACAACCGACGGGCCAAGGTTACCAAGGTAGCCATAGTTGGTCCCGGCTTCCTTAAGGGTCAGGCACTGTGCCTTGAAGTCACCCGGCTTCATCGAAACAACGACCGGTGCGGTTACTTCAAAGCCAAGCTCGGTTGCGTATTCCGCACAGGCTTCCTTCGGGGCGTTCGGATAGGGGTGGTTATCGCCGATATGCGAGAAAACCGGCTTGCCCGAACCACCAGACTGTTTCCAGTCTTCTGCGGCCCACTGAACCAGCGCACGGCAGGCGTCGGAATAGGACGCACCATAGAAGAAGTTATAAGGTGCCGGTTTGGCGGTTTTCGGGTTTTTGCCCGTCGGGTCGGTCAGGTGACCGGAATAGGATGCGGAATAGACCGGCACTTCATCCTTGGCAACGAAGCTGATCAGGGCTTCGGTATCGCCCGTACCCCAGCCCTGCATCGCAACCATGTCGTTGCGCGAACGCCACTTTTTGTAGTTCGCAATCGCCTGCGGAACCTTGTAGGCATAGTCAACAGATTCAGAATCCAGAACCGTGCCATCAATACCGCCATGGGTGTTGATGTAAGACAGCGCATCGCGCACACCATCGGCATAGAACTTGCCAATAAAGCCGGTGGCACCGGTGATATCCATCAGATGGCCGACAAATACCATATCGTCATCTGCTTGTGCTGCCGAGAACGACAGCCCCGTTGCAACCATCGCGGTCGCTGCAATCAATCTTTTCATAACGACGTCTCCCTTGGACGTTTTCACTAAAGTAAGCCTCCCGGTCGCCCCGTTTTTGCCCCGGCCCTTTTGTTTTTTGTAAGCGGGCCGGGTTCGGGGTTTTAGTCAGTACGAGAAGGGATAAAGCTTCCAGTACGCCCTGATCTGTTGCCAGCGATGGGCAAGCCCATCCGGCTCAAAGATCAGGAACAGGATGATGGCCAGACCAATTGCCATCTCCTTGATATAGGCCAGCCCGTCGGTCACAGCCGTCGAATTGGCCCATTCAAAAACGCTCAGTGCGCTGACACCGGTTTCCATGACTTCTGGCAACAAAACCATAAACACCGTGCCCATCAACGTCCCTTTGACGGAACCAAGACCACCAATGATGATCATGCCCAGGAACTGGATCGACAGCAGAATGGTAAAGCCCTCGGCCGAGACAAAGCCAAGATAGTGGCCATACATCGCCCCGCCGACACCGGCATAGAAAGACGAAATCGCAAAGCTCATCAGGCGATATTTTGTGAGGTTGATCCCCATGATTTCAGCCGAAAGATAATGGTCACGCACGGCAACAAAGGCACGACCATCACGGGTCCGCATCAGGTTGGTGCCCAGCAGATACATCACCACCAGGAAGAACAGGCAGACATAGAAGAAGCTGAAATCATCCAGAACTTCATAGCCAAACACATTGACCGGATTGGCTGCCGCGCCATAGGAACCGCCGGTAAACCATTCGGCCCGGGCAAAGAAATCTTCGAGGATGAACTGTGCTGCCAGTGTCGCAATCGCCAGATAAAGCCCCTTGATGCGGGCCGCCGGCAACCCAAACAGCATACCAACCGCAGCGGTCATCAAACCGGCCAGCGGGATCGACAACAGGACGGGAATGCCGGTTGTGTTGTTAATCCAGGCCGACGCAAAGGCACCAAAGCCAAAGAAGGCAGCATGGCCCAATGAAATCTGCCCGGTAAAGCCGACCAGAATATTCAGCCCCAGTGCAGCAATCGCAAAATAGGAAATCTGAATGAACAGGTTGACGTAATAGCCATCCAGAACAAACGGGATCATGGCGACCGCAAAGATGCCAAGGATCGCGGCGTTACGGATATAGGTCGTATCAAAGATGCGGGTATCCTGACGATAAGTCGTTCGGAAGTCACCGCAAGGACGTATAGAAAATCCAGCCATAGTATATCTTCCTCGTCCTTAGGGCCTATTGATGATCAGGATGCCGTCGTGGCGGGATCGTATTTTCCCACCTGCAAGAAGTGGATGGCGCTGCGTGGCGGGCCCCACGAAAGCCAGCCGCGACGCTGTAGGTGGGAAAATACGCCCCGTCCCAGAGGGATTGCCGCCTAAGGGCGCGACCCCGCGTCCCTCGTCCTTGAATATGCCAAGCATGTCCTGCGTCCTCACTCCTAATTTCGCGCCCTTAGGCGGCAACCACGGCGGCACCCTGATCATCAACAGGCCCTAAATACGTTCGATGTCTTTGGTGCCAAACAGGCCATATGGCTTGATGCACAGGATAATGATCAGCACGTAGAACGGTGCGATCGAGAACAGGTTGCCCCAGTGCAGATACTGGCCATCAACAAATTCCGCGGTGTTTTCAAGCAGACCAATGATCACACCACCGACAATGGCACCGATAATTGAATCAAGCCCGCCAAGGATCACCGCCGGGAACACCTTGATGCCGATCACCGAAAGGGCGGACGACACGCCATTGACCATGCCGATCACGATCCCGGCAACACCCGATACAAGGGCCGAGATTGCCCAAGACATCGCGAATACGGTTTTGACGGAAATACCAAGGCTTTGCGCGACCTGCTGATCAAAGGCGGTTGCGCGCATGGCAAGGCCAAGCTTGGAATATTTAAAGAACCAATAGAACCCGGCCATGATGAACAACGAGATCACGAAGCTCATGATATAGGCCGTCTCGATCTGCATCCCCAAAAGGTTGACCGATCGGGTTTCAAACACCTGCGGATAGGTCGCGGTGGTTGCCCCGAAGATCCACTTGGTTGCTGCCTGGAAGAAGATCGAAAGCCCGATGGTCACCATGATCACCGAAATGATCGGTTCGCCAATCATCGGTCGCAAGACAACCATCTGCAGAACGATGCCAAACGCCATCATAAACAGCAAGGTAAACAGGAAACCCAGCCAGAAGGGCATATGCATCTCGACAAGGAATGCATAACACACCCATGCCCCGATCAGCAGGAACTCACCCTGGGCAAAGTTGACGATCTGGGTCGATTTGTAGATCAGGACAAAGCACATGGCGACAACGCCATAGAGTGTCCCGACAATCAAACCGTTCAGCAGAAGCTGGAACAGAAGTTCGAAATTCATGTTGCCATCCCTGTAATGGCGACCCAAGCCTTTGGCCGGGGCCACAGTTATGCTGCTGCCTTATTCGGCGGCTTTCGGGGCCGTCTGTGCGGCCTTGTCATTATCAAGATCAACGACCTTCACACTCGTCTGGATGCGGGTTTTCGACCCGTCCTGGAAGGTGATCATGGTGTCGATATCAACCTTGTCATTGCCGGCATAAACCGCATCGATGATGTCGGCATATTTCTCGGCGACCACACCACGGCGCACTTTGCGTGTGCGGGTCAGTTCGCCGTCATCGGCATCCAGTTCCTTGTAAAGCAGAAGGAACCGCTTGATCCGCTGGGCTTCCGGAAGTGTCTTGTTCACTTCGCGGATTTCCTCGGTGATCATGTCATAGACCTGCGGCTGGGCTGACAGGTTGGTGTAGTTGGTAAAGGCAATCCCGCGCTGCTCGGCCCATTTCGCCATGATCGAATAACGAATACAGATCATGGTCGACAGGAACGGCAGCCCCTTGCCAAGAATCACGGCCTCGGCAATGAAGGGCGAGAATTTCAGTTTGTTTTCAATAAACTGCGGCGAATAGCGCACCCCGGTCGAGGTTTCCGCCAGATCCTTCATGCGGTCGATCACCACAAGGTGCTTGTTCTCGTCCTTGAAGTAACCGGCATCCCCCGTATGCATCCAGCCATCCCGGACATCTTCGTCATAGGCGGCCTGATTTTTGAAGTATCCGGTAAACATGCCCGACGTGCGTGCAATGATTTCGCCGACACCATTTTCGTCAGTGTTGATGACCTTGATCTCGGAATTATCAAAGGCAACGCCGACCGTATCGAAATCAATATCGCCCGGCTGATGGATGGTGTAGGCGCCGCACAGCTCGGTCTGACCATAAAGCTGACGCAGCGGCACACCCATCGCATGGAAGAACCTGAAGGTTTCCGGGCCAATTGCGGCACCACCCGTCGCTGCAGAACGCAAATTGGAAAATCCAAGACGATCTTTAAGCGCGCTCATCAGGATCATATCGGCCATTTTCGAATGGCCACCGGCATCCATCGCGGTGCGCGCCAATGCCATGCCGAAATCAAACATCTTTTGTTTGAACGGTGTGGAATCCATCATCCGTGCGCGAACGTCCGCCGCGATGGTTTCCCAAACGCGCGGTGCCAGCAGGACGAAGTTCGGACCAATTTCGCGCAGGTCGACCATCATGGTTTCCTGCTCTTCGACGAAATTAACGATCTGGCGGCTGATTAGCGACTGACCGACGACATAGACCTGCTCCATAATCCACGGCAATGGCAGGACGGAGACATAATTGTCACCCGGATATTTCGGGTCAGCACGAAGGTAAGCGGCACAGTGATCAAGGAAATCACCTGAATTGAGCATCGCCATCTTCGGCTTGGACGTCGTCCCCGAGGTGGTGCACAGAATGGCGCATTCATCGCCACGGGTATCGGCAACCATCTGGTCATAGATGCCCGGATTTTTTGCCTCCAGCTCGCGGCCCAGTTCATAAAGCTTTTCGACATCCAGCAAACGCGGATCGTCGTATTTGCGCATCCCGCGCGGGTCACAATAAACGATGTGGTCGACAGTCGGGATGTCTTCGCCAAGCTCAAGCAGCTTGTCGCACTGTTCTTCGTCTTCGGCGATCAGGATGCGTGCGCCTGAATAGGTAATCAGATAGGCGACTTCTTCGTGCAGGCTGTCCTGATAAAGACCAACCGACATACCGCGCAGCGCATGCGCCGCGATTTCGGCCCAAACCCATTCCGGGCGGTTTTCGCCGATGATGCCAACAACATCGCCCTGCCCAAGCCCAAGGGCGCGCATGCCAAGCGCCATCCATTTGACGCGGTCATTGTAATCCTGCCAGGTGAATTCCTGCCAGATGCCGAATTCCTTTTCGCGCATGGCGACTTCTTTGGGCCAGTTGCGCGCGTTGTAGGCCAGCACTTTCGGGAAGCTATCAAGCGACTGAACGTCGGCATATTCCGGGATATTGCTGCTCATGATCAGGCCACCTGCTCGTCTTCGTCCGTGTCGTCGTCTTCTTCGCCGAGATAGGCTTTTTTGACATGCTTGTTGGCCATGACCTCTTCCGGCAGGCCTTCGGCAATCTTGCGACCGAAATCGAGGACCATAACCCGGTTGGAAATATCCATGACCACACCCATGTCGTGTTCGATCATGACAACGGTCATGCCCCACTCTTCATTGAGGTCGATGATAAAGCGCGCCATGTCCTCTTTTTCTTCGAGGTTCATGCCCGCCATCGGCTCATCGAGCAGGATCAGGTCCGGACGCAACGCAACAGCGCGCGCAAGCTCGACCCGTTTGCGCAAACCATAGGAAAGCGTGCCGGCGGTCGCCTTGCGGATGTGCGAAATTTCAAGGAAGTCGATGACGTCTTCACAGAAGCGACGATGATCGAGCTCTTCTTTCTGCGCGCCGCCAAACCAGTAAAGCGGCCCGTTCAGAAAGTTGTTCTTAAGCAGGTGGTGACGGCCGACCATGATGTTATCAAGCACATTCATGTGCCCGAAAAGCGCTAGGTTCTGGAACGTACGCCCGATACCAAGTTCCGCACGATCATTCGGCTTGAGCCCGGTAACATCCTTGCCCTTGAAAGATACCGAACCGGTCGTTGGCGTATAACGCCCCGAAACGCAGTTCAGCATGGATGTCTTACCGGCACCGTTCGGGCCGATAATCGAAAAAAGCTCGCCCGGCTGAACGGAGAAGCTGACATCACTCAGCGCACGCACGCCGCCGAAAACAAGCGACACGTCGCTAATCTCTAAAATAGGACTCTGTGACGTCATGCCGTCGCATTCCTCCCTGACTTGGGCCGCAAATGCCGCAGAACCGCATTTCGGGTTCTTTCGCGTGAAAATTTGCAAACCGCTATTCAGTTTCCCTGATGATGTGTCGGTTTATTTTATGACCCTGACCTTACGGAAACCGGGCCTGACACATTTAATAGGCATTTAAGTACCAATTTCAGCATATTGCGTCAATGCAATGATTCTCAAGGGGTTGGGAGTTTTCTACAAATTCGCACCGCACAATTATTTGACGACAGAATACACCGACCGCTCTACCCTTGATTACGTAGCGTTATCTCAGGTTGCAGGTCGCAGACGGCACGCGAAAACACCGCAATGCAAAAATCTTTCGCAATCATGCACCGCACAATTCGCGCGCATTGGGAACATGTCGCTTTGCAGGCAAATTCGAACCCGCCGCCCCGACTCCGGTGCGGAGTCGTCGTTACAGGCGTCCGGATCCTGCGCCCCACACCGACATTCATTGCCGCGAATGCCGGCGGCTTTATAAACATGTCAGGAAAAAACAGACTCCGTGCTTTGCCTGTCCTATTGAAAGGCCAAAAGCCACGGCACATATCGTCTAAAGCCGTTTGACTGCTTGTTGGGCTTTGCCAACATGCTGTGATCAACGGGTTTTCACCAATACCCCTTTTCGGGGTCTGGACTTTCAAAGGGAATTGTGGTGTAACCCCGTTGCACATAGATATGTAGCCGTGACCCGCGTCACGCAACACAGATAGCCCACCGCTCGGCGCTCCGACGGTCGGGGTGTCTTGTCACGACAAGCCCTTTTAACCACCTTGAGGAGGGTCTGATGTCCATTTGTGGCAAAGACAACCTGAAAACGCGCCGCACGCTGAAAGTCGGGGACAAGTCCGTCGACTATTACAGCCTCAAAGTTGCTTCCGAGAAATTCGGCGACGTTTCAAAACTTCCCTTCACGCTGAAAGTCGTTCTTGAGAACCTTCTGCGTTACGAAGACGATTTCACCGTTAAAACCGACGATGTCAAAGCTGTTGTTGACTGGCTCAAAGAGCGCAAAAGCAGCCACGAAATCAACTATCGTCCGGCCCGCGTTCTGATGCAGGACTTCACCGGCGTTCCCGCCGTTGTTGACCTTGCCGCGATGCGCGATGCTGTCGTGAAGATGGGCGGTGACGCCCAGAAGGTGAACCCGCTTTCACCGGTTGACCTCGTCATTGACCACTCGGTCATGATCGACTTCTTCGGCACCGACGACGCACTCGACAAAAACATGGAAGTCGAGTTCGAACGTAACGGCGAACGTTACGAGTTCCTGCGTTGGGGCCAGAACGCCTTCAACAACTTCCGCATTGTTCCGCCGGGGGCTGGTATCTGCCACCAGGTCAACGTCGAACATCTTGCAAAGGTCGTCTGGACCGGCAAGGACGAAGACGGCAAAACCGTTGCCTATCCGGACACGCTGGTTGGTACCGACTCTCACACCACCATGGTGAACGGCCTTGCTGTTCTCGGTTGGGGTGTTGGTGGTCTGGAAGCCGAAGCAGCAATGCTTGGTCAGCCGATCTCGATGCTGATCCCGGAAGTTGTCGGCTTCAAGCTGACCGGTTCCATGAAAGAAGGCATCACTGCAACTGACCTTGTTCTGCGCGTCGTTCAGATGCTGCGTGAAAAAGGCGTTGTTGGCAAATTCGTCGAATTCTATGGCGATGCGCTTGACCACATGAGCCTTCCGGATCGTGCGACCATCGGTAACATGGCACCGGAATATGGTGCGACCTGTGGCTTCTTCCCGATCGATGACGAAACGCTCAACTACATGCGTTCGACTGGCCGTGACGAAGACCAGATTGCACTGGTCGAAGCATATGCCAAAGAACAGGGTATGTGGCGTGACCCGGCACATGAAGCCGAATACACCGCAACGCTTGAACTTGACATCTCGACCGTCGAGCCGGCCCTTTCGGGTCCGAAGCGTCCGCAGGACCGTGTTCTGCTGAAAGATGCCGTTTCGAGCTTCACCAAGACCTTTGCCGATATGGCACCGGGTGTTGATGCGGATCGTTCTGTTCCGGTTTCGAACGAAAACTTCGAAATGAAGGACGGTAACGTCGTCATCGCCGCGATCACCTCTTGCACCAACACCTCCAACCCGAGCGTTTTGATCGCAGCAGGTCTTCTGGCGAAAAAAGCTGTCGAACTCGGCCTTCAGAGCAAGCCGTGGGTGAAAACCTCGCTTGCACCGGGTTCGCTGGTTGTTGCCGACTACCTCGAAAAAGCAGGCCTTCAGGATTACCTGGATCAGCTTGGCTTTAACGTGGCCGGTTTCGGTTGCACCACGTGTATCGGTAACTCCGGTCCGCTGGCAGCACCGATCATCGACGCGATCGATGGTAACGACATGCTCGTCACCGCCGTTCTGTCGGGCAACCGTAACTTCGAAGGCCGTATCAGCCCGCAGGTCAAGGCAAACTACCTTGCCTCCCCGCCACTGGTTGTTGCCTATGCGCTTGCCGGTAACCTGAAGATCGATCTGAACAAAGATCCGCTCGGTAAGGACAAGAACGGTAAAGACGTCTTCATGAAAGACATCTGGCCAACCAACAAAGAGATCGCTGACACCATCGCGTCCTCGATCTCGGCGTCCATGTACAAAGATCGTTACGACAACATCTTTGCCGGTCCGAAACCGTGGCAGGAAATCGAAGTCACCGAAGGCGAGACCTTCGCGTGGGATGGCAAGTCCACCTACGTTCAGAACCCGCCTTACTTCGTCGACATGGCGAAAGAGCCGGGTGACTTCTCTGAAGTTCATGGCGCACGTCCGCTCCTGATCCTGGGTGACTCTGTCACCACCGACCACATTTCCCCGGCCGGTTCGATCAAGGAAGAAAGCCCGGCAGGTGAATACCTCAAGGCGCACGGCGTTGCTGTTCGTGACTTCAACTCCTATGGCGCACGTCGTGGTAACCACGAAGTCATGATGCGCGGTACCTTTGCCAACATTCGTATCCGTAACGAAATGGCACCGGGCACCGAAGGTGGTGTTTCGGTTCATTATCCGTCGGGCGAACAGGGCTGGGTCTATGACGTTGCAATGCGTTATCAGGCCGAAGGCACCCCGCTGGTTGTCATCGCTGGTAAGGAATACGGCACCGGTTCTTCGCGTGACTGGGCAGCCAAAGGCACCAACCTGCTTGGCGTCAAAGCTGTGATCGCGGAAAGCTTCGAGCGTATCCACCGTACCAACCTGGTCTGCATGGGCGTTCTGCCGTTGCAGTTCAAGAACGGCGAAGGTCGTGCGACCTACAAGCTGGACGGTTCGGAAACCTTTGATGTCCTTGGCATCGGTGATGGCATCAACCCGCTTCAGGACGTCACGGTTCGCATCACGCGCAAAGATGGCAGCACCGAGGAAATCGTTGTTACCTGCCGTATCGATACCGAGAACGAAGTTCTCTACTACCAGAACGGCGGCATCCTGCAGTTCGTTCTGCGTAACATGATGAAAGCTGCCTGATTTCAATCTGAAATCTTTGGCTTACACATTGACACCCCACCGGTTTTCCGGTGGGGTGTTCTTGTTTGTAACGAATTTTACTGGGCGACGTTCAATTGAACGCTACTGACTTGATCCAGAACAATTCTCAAGTACGCCGAACCTGCTAGGAATGGCGCCTTCGTCTCACCCTTAAGAATAAAACCGAAAAAGATCAGTCGAACAGAGCAAACGCGCATGATACGCCCCACATCCTCCGATGGACGCCCGTTTGGTCTGACGGTCGGCACACTTTCCCCCGGAACAGTTTTAAGCTGTACACCGCAAACGTCCCTCGGCGACGCCACGGCCAAAATGCGCAAGGCCAACAGCAGCTCCGTCATTATTGTGGTGGACAACAAGCCTGTGGGAATTCTGACCGAACACGATTTGCTATCGTTGCCACCGTCAACCTCGGCCGCCCTTTCTGAACCGGTTTCAACGCGTATGTCCCAACCGGTACATACAATTTCGGTCCATGCCACCCCGCAATCGGCAATCGTGCGCATGCGCGATCGTGGCGTGCGCCATCTTGTCACCATTGATGCGCATGGCTGCCTTGTAGGGATCATCAGTCAGACCGACCTCATCCGTCATGTCGGTGACAAAAAGCCGTTCATTGCCAACGATGTTGCCGATGCGGTTCGCCAATCCACCGTGTTTGCCCACAAGGACATTCGGGTCTGGGAACTGCGTCAGCGCATGCATTCCGAAAAATGCGACAGCGCGATCATTTCCGGTTTCCCGAACGACCAACCGGCAGAACTGCAAACCGGCATTATCACCGAACGTGATATCTTGCGCCATCTGGCAGAAGAACATGAAAACTTGACTGCAGGTGACATCGCCACCCGCCCGGTAACCTTCATTCGTCAGGACATGAACCTTGATGACGCGCGCAGAATGATGATGCGCGACAATTTCCGTCATCTTGTGGTTCATAACCACAACGGCGAAACCATCGGGGTTTTGTCCTTTGCCGATCTGCTTGAATTTATCGAACAGGATTACCTGATCCATCTAAGCAGTCTGGCCGAAGACAGTGGCAGCGAAATTACCAAGGCGCGCCAGTCCCTGGCCCTTGCCAACAAACTGATCGAAAATTCCCCGGACTGTGTGATGATCTGCAATGCGCAGTCAGAGATCGAGGCCGTCAATCCGGCCTTCACGCGCGTCACCGGTTATCAGGCCGAAGAAGTGATCGGCAAGACACCGGCGATTTTGAAGTCGGGACGCCAGAACAAGGCTTTCTATGCCAAGCTCTGGGCGGATTTGGCACGCACCGGAAAATGGGAAGGCGAAATCTGGAACCGACGCAAGTCGGGCGAGATTTATGCCGAATGGCTTTCGATCATGGCAGTTCGGGATGGCGAAGGCACAATCACCCACTACGCTTCGATTTTCACCGACATCAGTGGACGTGAGAAAAACCGCGAAGATGTCCTGCGGATTGCCTTTACCGATGAGTTGACCGGCATGCCAAACCGCCGCCGGTTTTCGGAGCTTTTGTCGCTTCATATCGGACGCGCCCGCCGGGTCGGACGCCCGCTCACGGTTGCCATGCTCGATATCGACAACTTCCAGCGCGTCAACAATGCCCTTGGTCATAATATCGGGGACGATGTGCTGGTCGAAGTATCACGTCGCATCAGCCGCGAACTTGGCCAGGATGCTGTCATCGCCCGTATCGGTGCCGACGAATTCGCCGCAATCCTGCCAAATGTGAACACCGAACAGGAAGCCGTCGGGATCGCAGAAAGTCTTCTGATGCGCCTTGGCGAAGCCCATCTGACCCGAAAGGGCGAAGACGTTTACCTTTCGGCCAGTATTGGCATTGCGTCCTTCCCCGAAGATGCCAATGACACCAGCAACATCATTCGCTGTGCCGAACTGGCAATGGTTCAGGCCAAGGAACAGGGACGTAACCGGGTCGGACTTTACAGCGTCAATCTGCACAGTCAAAAGGGGGCGGACCTTGCCCTTGAAACTGCCTTGCGCCGCGCGATCGACAATGAAGAACTCCATCTTGTCTATCAGCCGCAATTTGATGCAAAAACCGGTGAAATCGCCGGGGTAGAAGCCTTGCTGCGCTGGACGACGGCCGAGGGTAAAACCATTCCGCCCTCGACCTTCATCCCGATTGCTGAGGAAATGGGTGTAATCGGCGAGTTGGGCCGCTGGGTCATTCGCACCGCCTGCAAGCAATTGGTTGCCTGGCGTCAGGAAGGCTTACACAACCTGCGCCTTGCGGTGAATGTGTCAGTTCAGCAGTTCTATGGATCGATGGATTTTGCCGAACAGCTTCGCGCCATCATCGTTGACAAGGGTGTGGCTGCCGACCGGTTGGAAATCGAAGTCACCGAAAGCCTGTTCATGCGCAATATCGACGATATGCGGACCAAATTGCAGCGCCTGCGTGATCTTGGCGTGCGCATCGCACTTGATGATTTCGGGACCGGATTTTCGAGCCTGAGTTATCTGCGCACATTGCCCTTTGATGTGATCAAGCTTGATCGCAGTTTTGTCTGGGACATCGAAGACGGCCCGGATGGTGAAACCTTGCCGATTACGATCATAAATATGGCGCGTAACCTTGGCAAAACCTGCGTTGCCGAAGGCGTCGAAAACCAGCATCAGCTTGACGTGCTGCGCAAGGCCGGATGTGACTTGATCCAGGGGTATCTGCTGGGTCAACCGATGAGCGCAGAATCTGTTTCCAAGCTTGCCAGGGAAGCCGCCCTGTAGAACCAAGACGACCAGCAAACAACAAAAAAGGGCGGGGAATTTCCCCGCCCTTTCGCATATGCCTATCAGCAAACCTGACTTAGAAAACGCCAAGACCTTTAAGCAAGATAAAGGCAATCGCCAGCGGTGCGACAAACTTGACGATCAAGCCCCACGCACCGATCCATACCGGTACAATTCCGTTATGTGCTGCGATTTCTTCCTGGGCCTTGCCCCAGACGATCCAGCCCACAAACAGCGAAATCAACAACCCGCCAATCGGCAAAAGCAGGCTCGAACTGACGAAGTCCATCAGGTCAAAGAAGTTCTTGCCCCACAGGATCTCGACATCCGCCATGACCCCCATCGAAAGCGACGACGGAATACCAAGCAGGAAGATCACGAAACCAAGAACCACAGCCGCGGTTTTGCGATTGATCCCACGATCATCGACGAAATAGGCAACAACCACTTCAAGGATCGAAACCGCAGAGGTCAAAGCCGCAATCGCCAACAACAGGAAGAACAGGAAGGCAAAGAACGAACCAAACGGCATCTGCGCGAACACAGCTGGCAGAGTGATAAAGGTCAGGCCCGGTCCGGCACTCGGATCAAAGCCGAAGGCAAACACCGCCGGAAGAACCAGAAGACCGGCCAGAACGGCAACAGCCGAGTCCAGCAGGGTGACCCAACCGGCAGAGCCCGGAAGGTTTTCTTTCTTAGCAAGGTAAGAGCCATAAGTGATCATTGCCCCCATCCCCAGCGACAGCGAGAAGAAGGCCTGCGACAGTGCATCCGAAACCGTTGCCCAGGTCACTTTCGAAAAGTCCGGCGACAGCAGGAAGGCCACACCTTCCATGCCGCCCGGAAGCGTAACCGACCGTACGATCAGAACGATCAAAAGCGCAAACAGGGCTGGCATCAGGATTTTCGACGCGCGCTCAATACCGGCGCCAACACCGGAAAGCACAACGAAAATGGTCAGTGCCATGAAGATCGCATGGAAAATCAACGGCGAGGTCGTATCACTGATGAAGCTGCCAAAGATATCGCCAAGGGCTGCCGGATCTTCGATCAAAAGCGCCCCGGTGACGGCCTTGATCATGTAGGACAGCGTCCAGCCGGCAACGACCGAATAAAACGACAAAATCATGAAGGCGGCAGCAACGCCAAACAAACCAACGATCGGCCAAAGCCCACCTTTAAGTTTGGCAAATGCGCCAATCGCGTTCTTTTCCGACATGCGGCCGATCACGAATTCGGCCAGCATGACCGAAATACCGATGGTAAAGACCAGCGCGAGATAGATCACCAAGAATGCGCCACCGCCATTCTCGCCAGCCATATACGGGAACTTCCAGATGTTCCCCAGTCCAACAGCCGACCCGGCGGCCGCCAGAATAAATCCAAGGCGTGAGCCCCAGTGTTCGCGTTTCATCATTCGCTTGCAAACCTCGTATTGGACCGATCTTGCCAGATTAAGCTCCCACCAGCAGATCAGTTCCGCATTTTTCATTTAACGCAAAGGTCGTTTGTTCCTTTGCAATGGACAGCTCCCCAGAACTGGTTCCGATTGGTCCGCAGCTCATAGCATCAATCTTTGGAAATCTCCTTTCAAAGATCCACGCAAACGCGCAAATATCTTCCACTTTACACCTACTGCTGATTTCAAGGCCTTGTGATTGGTCGGTGATGGTGGTTTTCAGGCATGATCAATGTCATGAAAAACCCTCGCCCCCTTTTAAGTGCGCTTGCACTGTTGCTCATGACCGTATCTTCACCCGCAAGGGCTGCTGAAAGTGTTTTGCCGCGCGCGGTCGTCGAACTTTACACGTCCCAAGGATGTAACTCCTGCCCGCCAGCCGATCAGGTTCTGCATGATCTGGCAGATCAGCATGATGATCTTTTGTTGCTGTCCTATCACGTTGATTACTGGAACTATCTTGGTTGGGAAGATCCGTTCTCCGACGCCCGATATAGCGAACGTCAACGCGACTATGCCAATCGCATGCGTGAACGTTACGTCTATACCCCGCAGGTCATCATCAATGGTGATCACGTGGTACGCGCCACCGCCAGACAGCAGATCGAAACCACCAGCACCACGGTTGCCCCGTTGCGCGACCTTGCGGATATCCATCTAAGCACCATTGATCACACGCTTCCGGCAAAGGGCACTGTTTCCTTGCACGGTGTTGGCAAACCAAACCCGGGACAGATTTCGCAGATCTGGTTGATCGGCTTTGATCGCGAACATCAGCGCGATGTGCTTTCAGGCGAAAACGCCGGCAAGCGACTGGTGAATGCCAATGTCGTACGCGACATGATCAGCCTTGGCCAATGGGATGGCACCAGTCAGCAGAAAATCCCGTTTTCCATGAAAGCCGCCTATGACGGGGGGATCGCCGTCTTGATCCAGAACGGGCGTGGCGGCCCGATCATCGGTGCGTCCATGGTCCGTTTCGACGACTGATTCCCTGTTTGATCGTGAGTTTGGATTGATTTGAAACAATGCCAACCCGTCGATTGTCGGTTATTGCATGAATAATACGCTGTAACGCGTTATATCATGACGTGTTACAGAATGAATTTCAGACAATCTAACGGGTTATATGGCTGATTTTAGCGGTTCTGATCTGACCTGCCTCCGCGGCGAAAGACTGGTATTTGGCGGCCTGTCCTTTTCGGCCAGATCCGGTGACGCCGTGATGCTGCGCGGTCGAAATGGTGCCGGGAAATCAAGCCTGTTGCGCCTGATGGCAGGCCTTGTGGCACCGCGTTCTGGTGACCTTCGCTGGAACGGTGAAGACATCGCAGAGGATCGCACCGCCCATCATGCGCGCACCCATTATCTGGGTCATCAGGATGCGATCAAACCGGTTCTGACGGTGCATGATAATTTGCGTTTGTGGGGCCAGTTGCGCGGTGTTCGTGATCTTGAACCTGCAATTGACCGGGCGTTAACAGCCCTTCAAATCCATCATCTTGCACGGGTTACCGGTCGGTATCTTTCAAGTGGCCAGAAACGGCGCACCGCCCTTGCCCGCGTTCTGATCGGGCAAAGCGATCTTTGGTTGCTGGATGAACCCACCGTCGGGCTGGATCGCGAAAGCTGTGCCGAGCTGGCCCAACTGATCACCGAATTTCGTGGCCGCGGTGGCATTGTCGTCTATTCAACCCATATCGATCTTGATGTCGAAAACCCGACCATTCTCGATCTTGATGATTTTGCCATCCCGATGGTCGAATGGCTGGCCGAGCAGGACGACCTCGAAGACATGGCGCCGACAAAGCGTGCAGGCTCATCGCAGGAGGCCGCGCAATGAACGGTTTTCTGGCCATTCTGCAACGTGATCTCCGCCTTGCCCTGCGACAGGGCGCGGATTCCGTGATGGTCGTGGCGTTCTTTATCGTTACCACCACGCTGTTCCCGTTCGGTGTCGGCCCGGAAGTCAATATTCTGGCACGTATCGCATCGGGGGTGATTTGGGTCTCTGCCCTGCTGGCAGCCATGCTGTCGCTCGAACGCGTGTTTCAGGCCGATTACGAAGACGGAACGCTTGAACTTCTGACCTTGTCACCGGTGTCACTCGAACTTCTGATCCTGGGCAAGGTGCTTGCACATTGGCTGACAACCGGCCTTCCATTGATCATTGCGGCCCCACTGATGGCGGTGATGCTCAATATGGATCAGGACGGTTTTGTCACTTTAATGATCGCCATGTTGCTTGGTACACCGGCACTTAGCCTGATCGGGGCGATTGGCGCAGCACTCATACTTGGCGCGCGACGTGGCGGAGTTCTTGTATCACTTCTAGTTTTACCACTATATATTCCGGTACTGATATTTGGGGCCGGTGCAGTTGAGGCCGCCCTGCTTGGAATTTCGGCGACCGCGCAATTACAGATCATGGCCGCCATCCTGCTTTTGACATTGGCAGCCGCACCCTTTGCCACCGCCCATGCCGTACGCCAGGCCATGGAATAAAACAACAAGACGACGAGACGGGATGACCCTTTGCGGATTTCCGCACCAAGGATAAGAAAAATGCATCGCTTTGCTAAACCAAGTGTGTTTTTGAAATTTACAGCCCCGATCCTGCCGTGGCTGTCGGCTCTGACCGTGATCCTGATCGCGGCCGGCCTCTATTTTTCCCTGATCGGATCGCCGGTTGATTACCAGCAAGGCCACACCGTGCGGATCATGTATATCCATGTCCCCGCCGCATGGATGGGGCTGTTTTGCTATGTCGGTATGGCAATTTGCGGCGCGATGAGCCTGATCTGGAAACACCCGTTGGCTGATATCTGCGCGCGCGCCACCGCACCGGTCGGCGCGACCTTTACCGCCCTTTGCCTGATTACCGGATCGCTGTGGGGCGAACCGATGTGGGGCACCTGGTGGGTGTGGGATGCGCGTCTGACATCGATGCTGATCCTGTTGTTCCTGTATCTCGGTTACATGGCGCTGGTGAATGCCTTTGACGATCCGGAACGCGGATCAAAGGCCGGATCGGCGCTGGCACTGGTCGGGGCGGTCAATGTGCCGATTGTCAAATTCTCGGTCGACTGGTGGAATACACTGCATCAACCAGCCTCGATCGTGCGCATGGATGGCCCGGCCGTCGATCCGAGCATGCAATTGCCGCTTGCCCTGATGATCCTTGGTTTCACCTGCTATTACTTCGTTGTTCTGATCCTCAGGGTTCGACTGGAACTGAACGAACGACGCATTCGCGCCCTGCATTTGTCAGGCATGTTTGAAGATCCCGAAACCCCGGCATCGGCAAAAGAACAAGCCTATGAAGCGGGTCACAATGCGGAGGCCAAGCAATGAGTGAATTCTTCTCAATGGGCGGCTATGGCGGCTATATCTGGGCAAGTTACGGCGTTACCGCCCTAGCCATGATCGTTTTGCTGATTGCAACGCTACGCGGCTTACGCAGTAGCCGGATCGAACGCGAACAGCTTGAAGCGGTTTTGCAATCACGGCGCCCCCGCCGAACCAAAAAGACCCAACAGGCATCCTGAACGGAGAACGACTGTGTCACTTTCCCGCGCAAAAATCCGTAAACGCCAACGCATGTATGTCATCGGGGCGATCTTGCTCGCGGTTGGCAGTGCCGCGGCCCTGATGCTGACGGCATTTGAAGATTCGGTGGTGTTCTTCTTCAGCCCGACCGAAATCGCCGAGAAATCACCGATTGACCCCGATCAGCGTTTGCGGATTGGCGGCCTTGTGGTTGAAGGGTCGGTTGCAAAACAGGATGATGGGCAAACCATCGCCTTCGTCGTCACTGACATGGCCGAAAGTGTGCCGGTTTCCTATCGCGGGATCTTGCCTGATCTGTTTCGCGAAGGTCAGGGTGTTGTCGCCGAAGGCCATATGAACAGCGACGGTACCTTTGTCGCATCCGAAGTTCTGGCCAAGCATGATGAAAACTACATGCCGCCTGAAGTCGCCGAATCGCTTAAGAAAAGCGGTTATTGGGAAGAAATCGAAGCCAAGAACGCCGAACAAATGCGCAATTAAGCCACATTCTGCCGCCATAAAGCCCGACCATACGCGCAAGAAAAACATAGCCGCGACCATTGCCCCTTGATCTGTACCCGACCGATCGGGCAATAGGGCGCAGGGGAACTATTGGGGAAGTCATAGACGCACATGTTTGCAGAGTTAGGACATTTTGCCCTGCTGCTGATGGTGGTCACGGGAATTGGACAGGCGATCCTGTTCAGCCCGCTTTGGCTACGTGCATCGCTGCTCATGCTCTCCCCGCAACGGGCTTCTGCCACACCGGCAGGCAGCCCCGCCTTTTCCGATGACGATGATAATGACGGTGCTTTCGGGCAGACTACGGTAAAACCGGCCAGTCTGTTTCTTTTGCCTGCGGTCATTCTGATACTTGGCCTTCTGGCCGAGGGGGCGTTGATCAATGCCTTTATCGTTAGTGACTTCACCCTGCCCATCGTCTCGAACGTCAGTCATTCATCGACACCATTGCTTTATCGCATTGGGGCGGCTTTTACCCCCGATGGCGGGGCCATGCTGCTGTGGCTTCTGGCCCTTTCACTGGTCAATCTTCTGATTGCCATCCAACTGCGCAGTTCTGCGGCCATCTGTACCGATCGCTTTGCGCGCAATGCCCTTTCCGTTCTTGGCGCACTGATCACAATTCTTGGTGTCGTGACACTGATTGATGCCGACCCGTTCCTGCGCGTCACTGTTGCGCCACTTGACGGTCGTGGGATGAACCCGCAAAGCCAGGACCTTCTTAAAGTTCTGCGTGAACCGTTTCTTTATCTTGGTCTGGCGGGGCTTGCCGGTATCTTTGCCATGACACTGGCCGGGTTGCTTGACCGCAAGATTGACCGCCGGTTTGCCGAAACCATGCGATCCTGGACCATTATTTCCTGGGTCTGCCTTGGCACCGCGATTGCGATCAATGCCTATCGCTCCTACAGCGAACAGGCATGGGGTGGCTGGTGGTACTGGGATACGGCGGAAAACAGCCTTCTGTTACCATGGTTGCTGGCAACCGCCCTTTTGCATTGCCGGGCTGTTTTGGAAAAAACCGAAACCCTGCGCGCCTGGACAGCCTTTCTGGGCATCACGACGCTTGCGGTGGGATGGTTCGGGGTCTACCTGACCCGATCAGATCTGTTTGCGCCCCTGCCCGAAACACAGCTTCTGCCGATTGACAGTACCGGACTTCTGGTCGCGTTCTGTCTGGTGTTTGCGGTCGCCTATTACCTGTTCTGGCGATCTGTCGATCAGATGGGCGATGGTCGCGGTTTTGATGTCATTTCGCGCGAAAGTGCGATGTTCCTTAACAGCGTGATGCTGTCGCTGGTTGCTGCTGTCGTGCTGATCGGAACGATTTATCCACTGGTTTTGCAATGGATTACGGGCGACCCGATCACGGTCGGTGCGCCGTTCTATGTCAAAGCTCTGATCCCGATTGTTCTGCCCTTGCTGTTTCTGATGGCCTTTGCGCCAGCACTGCGCTGGCGACAGGATGAAGTCTGGATGATCGGGCGGCGCATGAAGCTTGCAGCCATCCTGTCGCTCATCACGGTGCTGTTCGTTTCCATCCGCTTTATCGACCTGTCCCCCGCACCGCTGATCGGTATCGGTCTTGCCGGTTGGGTTCTGACCGCGTCGCTAAGTGATCTGTGGGCGCGGCTTTGGCGTCACCCTGAATACGGCGAAAGCAAATATCGCAATCTGCAACTTCTGGGTCCGCGCTATATCAGCATGACCCTTTCCCATATCGGCCTTGCAATCCTGATTGCAGGTGGATCGGCCAGCAGCATCTGGGAAGAACAGGTTGTTGTCTCTGCCCGTGCCGGACAAAGCATTCAGGCAGGCCCCTATAACCTGCAATATGAAGGTGTCTCGCTTCTGGCTGGTGAAAACTATGCCACCCGTCAGGCGACCTTTATCCTGTATCGGCACTCCCTGCCGGTCACCGAACTTTTCCCTGAAATTCGCTATTACCCGATCCGTGGCGTTGAAACCCGCGAAGCCGATATCTGGCATGGTCGCGATGGCGATCTGCATGTCTCGATCGGTGACCGTGATGATGACGGCGGCCGGGTGGTAACGGTTCATTATTTGCCCATGATGCCCTGGGTCTGGGGTGGCATGTTATTGATGTTGATCGGTGGATGTTTCAGCATCCTCACGCGCGTAATCCTGCGCTTCAAGAAGACTGGAGTTCCCGCTTCATGAGATTTTCGATCGCTGTCATTCCGCTGGTTTTGTTTGCCGCACTGGCCGGGGTGTTCTTGTTAAACATCGACAAGGATGCATCGGTTGTGCCATCGGTCCTGATCGATAAACCGGCACCGGAATTCTCGCTGCCGCCACTACCGGGCCGGGACAAGGGCCTGTCGCGTGCGGATCTGACCAAGGGCGAGGTATCGGTTCTGAACGTCTTTGCAAGCTGGTGCGTCCCGTGTCGCGCAGAACATCCGCTGATCAAACGCCTGTCGCGCGAAGCCAACGTTCCGGTCTATGGCCTGAATTACAAGGAAAAGGATCCCGAGGACGGTGTGAAATGGCTGGCCGAACTTGGCGATCCCTATGCCGCTGTCGGCATGGATCTGTCGGGCCGGACCGGCATTGATTTTGGTGTCTATGGTGTTCCGGAAACCTTCATCATCGATGGCACCGGCCAAATCAGATACAAGCATGTCGGGCCCGTTACGGTCGAAGTCCTTGAAAAGGTCCTGCTGCCGAAAATCGCGGAGTTAAAGGGATGATAAGCCGCTTCAAACTTGTTTTTGGCGCACTTGCCATTCTGGTTCCGGTCATTGCATCGAACCCGGCATTTGCGGTCAACCCCGATGAAATGCTGTCCAACCCGGTTCTTGAAGAGCGCGCGCGCGAAATCAGCAAGGAACTGCGTTGCCTTGTCTGTCAAAACCAGTCGATTGATGATTCTGATGCCGAACTGGCGCGTGATCTGCGCGTGCTGGTGCGTGAACGCCTTGTTGCCGGCGACGATAACGAAGAGGTCATTGACTATATCGTTGCGCGCTATGGCGACTATGTCCTTTTGAACCCGCCGTTAAAACCGGAAACCTATATCCTGTGGGCAAGCCCGGCTGTACTGGTGGTGCTGGCCTTGCTGGCGGTCTTTGCATTCTATCGCCGCAAGCAGCGTGAAGGTTCCCCGGCATCCAAATCCCTATCAAAAGACGAACAGGACCGTCTGGACGAACTTCTTGGCACTTCAAATGATGACGGCAAGTCCTGATGAAACGTGATCGCCTGACATATCGTCGACCGGTCGGAGGTTTCGCGTGATCTGGGTTGGCTTGACGGTTCTGGCAGTTTTGGCGGGTTCTGCACTCTATGCAAGCCTGCCGAAGTCCGACGGGCACGGATCGCGTGCACGCCGTGTGACGTTTGCCGCACTGCCGGTCGTCGCGGCACTGGGTCTTTATGCGATCATTGGCAGCCCGACCCTGCCATCGCGGCCCTATGCAGACCGTGCAGGTGAACGCAACCTGGCCGCAGCCGCCGCCGTTGCCGACAACGCCACCGACCCGGATTTCAAAACCGATCAACAGATCAGGCGTTTGCTTAATCAGATTGTCGTCTCGCTTGAGGTAAACCCGCGCAATCTTCAAGGCTGGGTCGCGCTCGCACGTGGATCGCTCCGCCTTGGCAATATTGAACGCGCCGTTGCCGCCTTTGCGCAGGCCTATGCCCTTTCAGGGCACAATCCGTTGCTTGCCATCGAATATGCCGATACCCGCATCACCGCCCAGGATGGCCAGATCGACAGTACATCACGCGACCTTGTACTTCATGCCCTAGGCCAAATGCCCAACCATCTGTTGGCACGCTACTATTACGGCATGATGCTGAAACAAAATGGCAAGTCCGATCAGGCGCTTCGCGTGCTTAGCGACCTTTATCGCGACCTTCCAAAGGACGACCCGCTTGGCAATGCTACCGAAAGCGAAATCAAGGCCCTGCAATCCAGTGCCGATGCCGTGATCAGCGCCGACTAGTCTGGATTGCTGTAACTAGGCCGCAAACAGATAAAGCACCCCAAGCAACACCGCGACAATCAGAACCAATGTCCCGCCCAGTGCAATCAGCTTTATGATCGGATGAAGGTTTTCAAGCTCGCCCGGCTGCGGCGCATTCCCGGCGCCATTTGCCGATGACTGCCCCTCGTTAAACCGTCGCAACGCTTCTTCGCCGCTCATGGGCGGCATCTTGATACGATCAAGGACCGTCCCCTGATCCGGGCGGCGGTCCTTGTCATGTGATGGGTTCTTTTGCGGGGTGTCGCCGTTACTGGCTGTCATCGCAGATGATTGTGCTTAACGCTGGGCCGTCAGGCCGCGATCATTTTCCTGATCCTGCGGCTGATAGGTTGGCCATTCACCGGCGGCAAGAAGATCAAGCGACGGCGTTTCCTGACCGAACCGCGAACGATACATCCAAAGGTTTGCCATCACGCGTTCGATGAACAGTCGGGTTTCACGCGACGGAATGCTTTCGATGAAATACAGCGGATCGACATTGTCCTTAAGCGCTTTCTGCCAGCGGCCAAGATTGCCAATGCCACCGTTATAGGCTGCCATCAACTGCAAGAAGCCGTTATCAACGCCATTCTGTTCAAGCAGGTGATCAACGTATTTCTGCCCAAGTGACAGGTTGATTTCCGGCTGATACAGCTCGGCACGCTTTTCACCGCGGTAACGGGTATTGCCGATATAGCTTGCCGTTGCCGGCATCAGTTGCATCAAACCACGCGCACCGGCATGACTGCGGGCGTCGGTGTTGAAACCTGATTCCTGACGCATGAAGGCATAAATCACCGCCCGGTCAACTTCGTAACCACCTTCCGGCTCCCATGGCGGGACCGGATAAAGTGCGTTTACAAACACATCACCGGTCTTCTGGGCGATGTAGCTGCCAAGGCGCATGGTCAGCGATGCAAAGTTGGCGGTATCGGTCAACGCCAGAACTGCACGGCGCAGCGAATCATCATCTTTTGCCGCGGCCTTGCGCAATTCACGTTCGGCTTCATCGCGCTGCCCGATCTGCAACAGCGAAAGCGCACGACGCCCATGCGGATCAAGCTTCAGCTTATTGGCACGGTTTTCATCAAGTTCCAGACTGTCCCAGTCAAAGACATCATCACGGCCAAGGGCGCGCATCGCCAACTGACCATAGAACGAACGCGGATATTCCGCCGCGCGGTTCAACATGGCATCGGCCTCTTCGAACCGGCCTGCGGCCAGATCAATACGCCCCGCCCAGAACGCACCGGCGGTCCGGGTCCAGCTGGATGCATATTTATTGGTGCTCAGCGCTGCGAAATGGGCGTGTGATTCATCCATCTTGCCCAGACGCCAGGCGGTCAGGCCCGCCGTCCAATGCGCCTGCGGCAGATACTTGCCCGAACGCTTTGCCGCTTCACCGGCATATTTCAACGCAAGGTCCGGTTTGCCAAAGTAATAGTAACCTGATGCAATTGCCGCCTTGGCATGGTCCTGCTCATAGGCATCAAAAAGACGCTGCGCCTCATCACTTTCAAGAACTTCCAGCGCGCCGGTCGGCCAGCCACTGCCGATGCGATGGCGAATACGACTTTTCAGGGTCGCGACGCGCGAACGTTGCTTCGACGACAGCTTCTTGGACGACTTGTGATAATAGGGCGTGATGTTCTCGTAATCATAACCGGCACCCGAAACATAGCTGCCCACAGGCTTTTTCGGATAATTGGCCGATCCGCGACGTGTCAGCGCAAGTTTATAGATGCGCGGCGCCTGCGGATGGTCTGCATAGCTGGCAAGCCAGTCTTTCAGTTCCTTGTAACGCGAACGGTAGGCCGTCGGATGCAGATAACGCTGCGCCATCACATGCCCCATCAGGACATCATCAGACAGGCGCGAAATCAGGCGGTCGGCATCTTGCCAACGGCCCTGTTCCTGAACGGCAAAAATCTGTTCGTAAAGTTCGGCGTCACGTTCGGAAAGTGGCTTGGGGATTACGGTCGAAAGCGCGTCATCCAGAACCGGGCTGCCAAGGGCCGCCTGTTCCTGCGTGCTGGAAACAGCAGGTGACGTGGCCCCCATGATGGTCATGGTGCCAAGAAACGCGAAGAATAGGCCCTGCCTTAAGGTGCTTTTGACACCCGGCAGGCGTGTTCTTATTGCTTCGATCAAAATTAGTTTCCCCAACGAGACTTGTTTTCAAGCCGCGTGTTTATCCCGAAGCAGTTTGGTCTCGCAACCCGTTGCCTGCGGTGTTCCCCCTCGTGCAACGGCGTCCCTTATAGCAGCAAACAGCCAAACCGCGAAATCATTTATCTGGAATCAAGCACTTGGCCCACACCAGAATACGCACCCCGAACGCATGCATATCTCCCATGCATACAGTCAGTTTATCGCCAATTCCTTAAAGCTTTTGTGCAATCGCGCGCAAATCACGCCAGGCAAGGCGTTTCTGTTCCGGTGTGCGCAGAAGATAGGCCGGATGGAACATCGCGGTCAGGTCGGCCTTTTTGCCATCGGCAAAGGAAATTTCCTTCCAGGTGCCGCGCAAACGCGTGATCCCGCGATCTTCTTCCATCAGGGTCTTGGCCGAACTGCCGCCAAGACACACCACAACCTTGGGCCCGATCAATTCAAGATGACGGCGCACAAACGGTTCACATACTGCGACTTCGGCTGTGGTCGGCTGGCGGTTTCCCGGTGGCCGCCATGGCAGGATATTGGTGATGTAAACTTCTTCACGTGCCAAGCCGATGGATCGCAACATGGCATCCAGTAACTTGCCACTTGGCCCGACAAACGGCAGTCCCTGACGGTCCTCTTCGGCACCGGGTGCTTCACCGACCAGAACCAGCTTGGCCTCGACATTGCCGGTGCCAAAAACGGTATTGCTGGCGGACTTCTTAAGGGCACAGCCTTCAAACTTTTCAATCGCCGCCTTGAGTTCCTCAAGACTGTTTGCCGCGGCCGCTGCATCACGTGCGGACTGGCGTGCTTCATGCGGCGTGTCAGACAGTAAAAACCCACCATCCGCGCCAGCAGGGATTGGTGCCGGGCCGTTGCCAGCCGCCTGTACCGGACGGGCCGACGCCCCTGCCGGGCGCTGCGGGTTGTTGCCCGCATTCGCGCCAAATCCCGGTCGGTTCGACGCGTTCTGACGCAGGCTTTCGGACGCCTTGAAACGGTCAAGCGGCTCGTCGGCGATGGCCTCATCCGCGCCCATTTCAAATTGCCAGACAAGGGCCTCGAACGGGTCGAGATTATTTACATCAAAGTCTGTAATTGGTTTGCTCATCTACACTAAGGCGATGTATGTTGCACCGCGAACGGGATCGCGACTGCTGCTTGGGACGACCTTATACGATTTTGGGTCCTTTGTGCCAGAGTACAAACGCGACACCGTTCGTGACTATGGATTGTCAACTGATCCCATGATCGGTATAGCTGTATTCATAGAGAATTATGAGAGAATTCAGGGCTTGGGCGAGACTCTGAACGGTGAATACCGGCTCACGGCCAACGAACGGAAACAGTTCGATACGGTCGCCAGCCAAAGGAGAGAGGCCAAATGGAACGGGAATCCATGGAATTTGACGTGGTCGTTGTTGGTGCCGGTGTATCCGGTCTGTCAGCGGCCATCAAGCTGATGCAACTCGCCCAGGAACAGGAAAAAGAAATCACCGTCTGTGTGGTTGAAAAAGGTTCCGAGGTCGGCGCACACACCCTTTCAGGGGCCGTGATGGAGCCGCGCTCGATCAATGAACTTTTCCCGGACTGGAAAGAACGCGGCGCACCGCTGAACGTGCCGGCTGGCGAAGACCAGTTCATGATGCTGAGCGAAACTGGCGCGAAAAAGCTGCCGACCCCGCCGCAGATGCACAACAAGGGCAACTATATCGTAAGCCTTGGCAATGTTTGCCGCTGGCTTGGCGAACAGGCCGAGGCCCTTGGTGTTGAAGTTTATCCGGGCTTTGCCGCCGCCGAAGTGCTGTTTAACGAAGACGGATCGGTCAAGGGTATCGCCACCGGTGATATGGGCCTGCAACGTGATGGCACGCCGGGTCCGAACCATGAACCGGGTATGGAACTGCATGCCAAATACACCTTCTTTGCCGAAGGGTGCCGTGGCTCGCTGTCCGAACAGCTGATCAAGAAATTTGATCTGCGCAAAAATTCCGATCCGCAAACCTATGGCATCGGGATCAAGGAGCTCTGGGAAGTTGACCCCGAAGTCCACAAGGAAGGCCTGATTCAGCACACCGTTGGCTGGCCGCTGGACAAGGACACCTATGGCGGGTCGTTCCTCTATCACCTTGATAACAATCAGGTGGTTGTTGGTTTCGTGATCGGTCTTGATTACGAAAACCCGCATCTCAGCCCGTTTGACGAGTTCCAGCGTTTCAAGACGCACCCGGAAATCCGCAAGATCTTTGAAAACGGTCGTCGCATCTCGTACGGCGCACGTGCGCTGAACGAAGGCGGTTTCCAGTCGATCCCGGATCTTGTCTTCCCGGGCGGCTGCCTGATCGGCTGTTCGGCGGGCTTCATGAACGTGCCGAAGATCAAGGGCTCGCACACCGCAATGAAGACCGGCATGCTGGCCGCCGAGGCCGCGTTTGAGGCCCTTACGGCCGACGAAACGCCTGCACAGATGGACAGCTACCCGCAGCGTCTGAAAGACAGCTGGGTCTATCCGGAACTGCACAAGGTGCGTAACATCCGACCGAGCTTCGCCAAGTGGGGCTTCTGGGGTGGCATGGCCTACAGTGCGGTTGATACCTATCTGTTCGGCGGCAAGGCACCCTGGACCTTTAAAAACCATGCGGATCATGCCTGCCTGAAGCCAGCAGCAGAAATGCCAAAGATCGACTATCCGAAACCGGATGGCAAAATCAGCTTCGACAAGCTGTCATCGGTCTTCCTGTCGAACACCAACCACAGCGAAGATCAGCCGATCCACCTGACGCTGAAAGATGCAAGTGTTCCGGTAAACACCAACCTTGCCGTCTATGACGGGCCAGAGGCACGTTTCTGCCCGGCCGGTGTCTATGAATTCGTCGAAGACGAAGACAATGGTGGCAAGCGCCTGCAGATCAACGCGCAAAACTGCGTGCATTGCAAAACCTGCGACATCAAGGACCCAACCCAGAACATCGTTTGGGTCGTGCCCGAAGGCGGTGGCGGGCCTAACTATCCGAATATGTAAGCCTTTTTGACTTTCCTCATACAAATAAGGGCCGCTTTTTGCGGCCCTTATTATTCAGTCTGATGATTTGGTCACTTGGTCATTTGATCATTCTGGCGCATAGCCAAAAGCAACCGGCGGATTTGCCGCGGTTTCGGTCCAGATACTTTTGGGCTGCATATATTCCATCAAGCCTTCCTTGCCGCTGGATCGGCCATAGCCACTATGTCCAAACCCGCCAAACGGCGACATGACATTGATGGTCTTATAGCTGTTAATCCAGAACGTCCCGGCCCGCACATTGGCTGCCACCCTGTGCGCGCGATCCACCGCACCGGTCCAAACCGCCCCGGCCAGGCCAAATTTGCTGTCATTGGCGATGGCAATGGCTTCGGCCTCGTCCTCAAACGGGATGACCGAAACAACCGGTCCAAAGATTTCGTCACGCGCAATCGACATATCGTTGCGGACATTGCCAAGAACCGTCGGACGCAAGAAATACCCATCGGCACAAGCCCCCCCATCCGGGCGGGCACCACCCGCAAGAATATCGGCCCCTTCAGCACGCCCCGCCGCGATCAGGCGATTTACCGTCTGATACTGGGCATCATTGTTGATCGGGCCAATCTGGGTTGCGGTATCAAGCGGATCGCCCACCGGAATATGATTGGCACCCGTAACCAGCATTTCCTGAAACTGATCCAACACTGAACGCTGGACCAACAGGCGCGAACCGGCAACACAGCTTTGCCCGGCTCCGCTAAAGATCGCGGCCTGCGCGCCAGTCACGGCACGCTTAAGATCGGCATCTTCGAACACGATGTTTGCCGATTTCCCGCCAAGCTCAAGAACACACGGCACGATATTCTGGGCGGCTTGGGCCGCGATAACAGAACCGGTTTTGGGGGATCCAACAAAGACGACCTTGCGGGTAGCATCGTGGGTTGTCGCCGCAACACCCGTGGTATGGCCCAATCCTGCCAGTACCGAAATAACACCATCCGGCAAACCTGCCTTTTTCGACAAAACGCCAAGCGCAACAGAGGTCAGCGGCGTCATTTCCGACGGTTTAAGAACCGCCGCATTGCCCGCACACAAGGCCGGGGCCAACTGCCAACCGGCCGTGAAGATCGGCGCGTTCCAGGGCGTTATTTGCGTAACAACGCCATATGGCTCGGGACGGGTATAGTTCAGATGGCTGGTCGGGACGGGGATAACATCGCCATGAAGCTTGTCTGCCCAACCGGCATAATATTCAAACATCTCCGCGACTTTAAGCACCTCGACCAGCGTATCGCGGATCGGCTTACCGGCAGAAACGCATTCGAGAAGTGCCAGCTGTTCAAGATGATCGCGGACCTGGGCGCCAATTTTCCAAAGAATGCGGCCACGTTCCGCCGCCGTCATCGCCCACCAGACACGCTGCCCAGCAACCGCCGCCTTCATAGCTGCATCGACTACATCGCCACCGGCATCATTGAACGTCAAGAACGCCTTGCCGGTTGCAGGATCGATCAATTCGATATCATCGCCTTTGCCCGGCATGATCGCACCATTGACCCAACTGCCAACAACACCATCGGCAAAGAACGGTGCCATGGCCTTGGCATAGTCACGGGCCATGAGGGTATCTGCGCTGCTCATTGTCATTCTCCTGCCTTGGCGGTGTTGGTGTTCGCGGTCAATTCGGTGATGCGATTGAAATCCATGTCATCGGAAAGCGCCGCTGCGCTGTCCTGCCAAATCTGTCCGGCCAGTTGACTGACCGGAAGCGCCACGTCCTTTTGCGATGCCAAATCCATGGCAAGGCGCATGTCCTTGCGCATCAACCCCATGGTAAAGCCACTGTCAAACTGCCCGGTGAGAACCCATTTCGGATAATTGACTTCGCTAACAGCACTGCGCCCTGAACCGGCATTAAGTGCGGAGATCAGGTAGTTGGTATCCACCCCGGCCGCCTTGCCCAGTGCAACAGCTTCGCGCATGGTCAAAAGATGGGTCGCAACCAGCATGTTGTTGATAATCTTGACGGCATGACCAGCCCCCACCGGGCCAACATGGGTAATCTTGCCACCCAGAACTGAAAGAATCGGCATCGCCTTGGCAAAACCGGCATCATCGCCGCCAACCATCATGGTCAGTTGCCCACTATTGGCACCAGCGGGGCCACCACTGACCGGCGCATCAATCAGGACATGACCGATCACGCGCAAAGCCGCGTCAAGTTCGCGGGTCACATCGGGTTCAGACGTTGTCGTATCAATGATCAGGCGCGGCGCAAGATCACAAGATGCAAGGCCATTATCCCCGGTCAGAACGGTTTGCACGTGGCGTGCTGTCGGCAAGGAAAGAATGATGGTCTCACAGGCACTAAAAAGTTCCTGTTGGGTGGCAACAATGGTCACACCATCGCGCGCAGCATCCGCCTGGCGTTCGACGGAAAGGTCAAATCCCGTTACCGCGTGACCCTCGCGCAAAAGTGTGCGCGCCATGCCAAGTCCCATATTTCCAAGCCCAATGACCCCGACGGTTCCGCTGTCATTGATGTGTGTTTGTGTCACGATTGCTGCCTCTTTGCTGCTTTGGGGTCGTTACGCGCTGTATCAAAGTTGACAATCTTCGCCTTTGACCGCTCTTTTCCGCCCTTTTCTGTTTTGATTTCCTGATCAACTTCCGGCGGAAGCACCGCTGTTTCAAGATCAATTGCCGGAACATGTTGTTGCCGAAACAGCAACAGATATGCTCTGATTACGACATCGCCCCACAATTCGAAGCCCCGATATGAAGATCGATGACAAACCTCTCCGTTATTTTTTGGCTGTTTTCGAAGCCGGTTCGATCCGGACTGCTGCCGAGAACTTGCGCATTGCCCCCTCCGCGATCAGTCGACAGATCTCAAGCCTTGAGGCCCATCTGAATACGCTTTTGATGGAACGCACCAAACGCGGGATCATCTTTACCGAAACGGGACATATGGTTGCGGCACATGCACGCAAGCGCATTGAAATCGACGAAGCATTTGCAGTTGATCTGGCCGCCGCCCGTGGCGCCATTGCCGGGACGGTGCGCATCGCAACCGGGGAGGGCTTTGTTGTCGATCTTGTTAATCACGTGATCCGCCCTCTGCGCGACGAGTTCCCCGATATTCGGCTTGAAGTCGATGTTGCCGGAACCGAGAAGATCACCCATGGCATTCTACGCGATGACTATGATCTGGGGCTGGTTTTCAACCCGCCGCGCACACCAGAGCTCGAATTACTTGCAGAAAACCACAGCCCGCTTTGCGTGCTGGTCCCGCCGGAATTTGCCCTTGCCTCCAAGCAAAGCTGCAAACTGAATGAAACGCTGAATTATCCGGCCGCCTTGCTGGATCAGAATTTCGGGGTGTCCAAACTTTTGGCAAATGCCGATCCGGGAAATCGCGTTGCGCGGGATGCTTTTCTGACCGCCGATTCGATCAATGTTGCCATTCACTTTGTCCTGTCGGGGGGCGGCATTACCTATCTGCCTGCGTTTGCGGTATCACGACAACTACGCAGAGGAGAAGTCGTTGCCATCCCGATGACCGATCCCTTCCTGGCGCGTGTTCCTTCACACTTGCTGGTGCGTAAGGAGCGCCCCAAAACCGCCGCTGTGCGGGCTGTTACAGGCATGATCCGCGATCGGATGGAGGCATTTGGCTCCGCCTGGTATCCCGAAGAACATGAATAACCTTGCGTGACCTGTTGCCATTTCGGCAACAGAAGCATCCCAAAATGGCACTTGCCCATGAATCGGCATGTTCCCATTCTCGGTCGGAAATTCCGGATCTAAAAATGGCAAAACGATGAATTTTGCGTCGCCGGATTTTACAGGGATGACAAGGCGCGTTTGGTTTCCCGCATCAATGGGAAAGGTGTCCTTGCGTCGTAAACGCCACTGTCTGTCAAGGAGACTGGGAAATGAATGCGCTTCGGGGACAAATGGGGCTATGGAAGCTCCATTTAGCCGTTATCATCATTGGGGCAATCGCCGAGCTGATCGGCATCCGCAAAATTCCGTTGGGAATTGGGGCAATCCTTCTGTTGCCGCTGCTTTATGCCTTTATCATGGCAGCCCTTATGAATCCGAATGTCATGCCGAAATTTGGCAAGTTCATCGGTGAAAAAGAAGTCAAGGCGGCCTCACCGCTGATCGTCATTGCGATCATGCCGTTCATCGCCAAATTCGGAACCACCATCGGCCCGGCAATCGAAACCATCATCGAAGCGGGTCCTGCGCTGTTGCTGCAGGAACTTGGGAACCTCGGCACGATTGTTCTGGCATTCCCGCTGGCGGTTTGGGGCCTGAAAATGGGCCGTGAGGCCATTGGTGCGACCTTCTCGATCGCACGTGAACCGAACCTTGCCATCATTGCCGACCGTTACACGCTTAAAAGCCCGGAAGGTGCGGGTGTCATGGGCGTCTATGTGATCGGCACACTTTTCGGCACCTTCATTTTTGCCATTCTGGCGTCGCTGTTTGCCAGCATTGATGTTTTTGATCCGCGCGCCCTTGCAATGGCATGCGGGATCGGCAGTGGATCAATGATGGCGGCCTGCACTGGTGCGCTGACGGAAGTTGTCCCTTCCATGAAGGACGAAATCCTTGCACTTGCCGGGGCGAGCAACCTTTTGACCTATGCAACGGGTCTTTATGCCGGACTGTTTATT